>JARVGL010000006.1 GCA_029762575.1 Thermoplasmatota archaeon
AGGACGCCATCGTTCAACGTGAATTCAAGAGCAAGAAACATATCGTTGGCTTAGTGACATTTGAAGGAAAGATACAAGTGTTCAAAAGATATGAACCTAGTACCAAGCAAGATATGCAACGGGAATATTTGATCCTCTTATCACAACCTCATAATGTTCCAATGCCCAGTGTATATACAAAGGATGATGACAATCTTCTATTAGTTCTCCAATATATACCCGGAGAGAATCTTTGTGACCTTGTTAATAGTCCAACGGTCTCAATCAATGAAAAACAACGTCTCATCATACTTCTTGCCCACTGGTTCATATCATTTCATACCTCTCTTAGAGATGAAAAAGGATACACTATTCGTGGTGATCCACACCTTCGAAATTTCTTATTCACCGATAAGATCTGGGGCCTTGATTTTGAAGAGTCAGGTCTTGGAAAACCAGAAGATGACATTGGAGGACTCTGTGCATCGATTCTTACAACCGACCCTATGTTCACAAAAGAAAAATTCCATCTTAGTCAACTATTCATTAGAGAATATGAGCGAAAAAATAATAGAAATCTAGTGGACATCAATCGATGTATCGGTGTTGCTCTTGATGAGATCAGCATACAAAGACAGACTCAGAAGGATATCCTTAAAAGATACCAAAAAATGATATGTACTAACAACATTTTTCTCCGAACACCATTACAGTGATTCGAAGGGAACGAACAAGTAGCTCTAAAACTCAAATATAAAATTATTTGATATAAAATATAAATAGGTATAGGAGTATTATACTATTCTATGATTACAACCTTCAAGAGCTCCTTCAAAGTAAGTCTAGTGCTCATTTGTTTATTGAGTAGCATCCTTCCAGTTTCATCAGCTTTAAACAACGTAGATGCCCTAGCATCATTAAATGATGTGAGCATCATCGTTAGATCCCACTCAAATGATATCAATGAACAAATTGTTCAGGTCAGCTATAAAACCACTGACGGTATAATCAACGAGCTTAAGAATAGTCAGACAAGACTTAAGAACCAAGAGATATCTGAACTTGAATATCTCCACGAATTTCTCAGCATATTCCAAACATTTGGTATACTACCTTCAAATTTTTCAATAGTCTTCTTTCAGAGACTTGCAGACCAGGCCCAAGGATCAATCCATTCATCACACAATTTGAATTTAGTCCAACGATTTGATCAAATACTGTATGAAACATATGAACAGAATAATCAATTTGATAGAGCGATAAATCCATCTATTCATATCGGTCGAGGAACAATTATCGGTTCTGTAAGCTTTGGGAACTATCTAGTAAAAAGGATTATCCCATTCAAACCCTATGGTTTCCATGAGGTTTTCTCAAAGAAACTATTCTTAGATTACAACCTTTCATCGGTTTTTTCCTATGCCTCCGCTTGCATCTGGACCCCTGGCCCACGAGGGCATCATGTACTCTATAGTTTTTATCCATATCCTGGTTTACAGTCTTTTTCCAAAAACGTCTTTGTGGACAAAGCAATCGGTGGAATGTATCTGCTTGGAGCCCATATTAGTCTTGAAGCCTTCTCAAACGATGGTAAAAATATACTATTTGACGCTACCATCGGTGTCTATGGCGCAGATCTTATGATTGGTTTTGGCAGATAGATGCATCAGCTAATCATAAATATATGAAATATCCCTCCAATATCAATACGTTGAACACTGGTGGGGCAATAATTATATAGAGAGGATTATATCCGACCATTCGATAGACATGGACAAGGAAAGAATTATACCCTTTGTAGCAATGGCCGTCCTTCTTATCGGAACCTTTTCAACACTATATGTTCATACAACACATTCAATAGGCATAAACGATGATACTACCATCATCATCAACAAGGTTCACTACGACTTAGATACCATTTTTGAAAATTATTTGCCACGTACGATACAGACCGATGACGGAGAATATACTGGGATCGCTTTAGATGAACTCGTCATAAATACAGGGATCTCTTGTCCTTCATGTCATCAGTATACTCATATTGCGTCTGACGGTTACAAACAAACAGTAAGTTGGAAGGATATGCAACAAGGAGTCTTAAGTAAGGATAAGCGAGTATATTTTCCAGATTTAGCCCATTCTTTTTGGGTTCGAGATGTAATTGAGATAGAGGTGAAATAAGATATATGAACAAAACAAAACTCTTTGCCGGTATGCTTGTCTTTGGGTCACTGTGGGGTTTTTCGGAATGTATCATTGGGACCTGGTTTTCTGATCTTGGTCTTCCCAGTGGTATGCTTATGACTGGGATCTTTGCAATGGTCTTTCTTGTCATGAGCCGTATGATTTTTCCCTATCATGGTATGCAGATGGGGATGGGTCTCATCGCAGGTGGATTGCGATTGTTCAATCCTTTTGGTGGTTGTCATATCTGCTCCGCGCTAGCCATCATGGCAGAAGGAATGATATTCGAACTCATCTGGTACCGTATGACGACCTTTGAATTCAAATATCTCAACAGCTTGACAAATAGGATAAGCATTGGTATTATCACTGCATATCTTGTCTATGTCGGTGGATACATCATCACTCAAATCCTCACACCCCTCTCATTTGGGCAATTCTACCCTGAGAACCTTTTATCAATGATGCCTCAATATCTAGCAAGAGGTCTGCCTGTCGCACTCATCGGTGGCATCACTGTGCCAGCGGTCATGGTAGCCCATACCCTTAAACTTCAAGTAAAAGACCTCTACTACTATCCAGCAACTATAGGGATATCCTGTTTTTGTTGGATTGCTATTATCAGTCATTATATTGCACTGATCTGAGAGTGATATATATGCAAGAAACAAACACAGTAAAAATCCTTAGATTTCATCCAGAGAAATGTATTGGATGTCTCTCTTGCGAGAAAGCTTGTTCGAAAGTCCATTTCAAAACAGAGGAAGGTGGAGAAAACTCCGCGATCCACATCATAAAAAAGAATGAGACGTTTGAGATGAACGTCTGTGACCAACGAGGTCTCTGTCTTGACATGTGTCCCGTTGGTGCATTAGCGCGTAACAAAAAAGGTATTGTGATCCTTGATGTCAAACGATGCATTGGATGCCAAGCATGTGTTGCATTCTGTCCAATTAATGCAATGAGGAAATCATCAAAAAGGATCGAACCATTCAAATGTATCTCATGTGGTGCATGTGTCCGCGCATGCCCAGAGGGCGCACTTGAACTTGTTGAAACACCGATCAAAGATATAAGAAAAGTCGTTTATCATAAACAGGGGGCATAAAACAATGGTTGAAGGTCAAATACCCATCCAGGAATACCAAACAGGGAATACAAAACATACTTGGAACATTGAGAAGTTACTTTCAGCGCATAAAAAACTCTCCGAGCACTCATATACAAAAGGTATCGTTGAAAAAGGATATGCTAACCGAACATTATATGTGAATCTTACCACGGGCGAGATAAAGGAAAAGAACGTCAGTGAAGATATGAAACATCTTTTCACCGGAGGTAGAGGATTTGGGTTGAAATTATTATGGGATTCTATAAAACCAACCACTCGTTGGAATAGTGAGGAAAATGAACTTATCATCACAACAGGTCCACTCTGTGGGATCACCCAATATCCTGGATCTGGTAAATCCTTGTGTCTCACCGTATCCCCTTCCACAAACATCATTTGCGATAGCAATGTTGGTGGTTTTTTTGGCCCATATCTTAAATTCGCTGGATTTGACGCTCTGGAGATCCAAGGTAAAGCCAAAAAAGACGTCGTTATCGTAATCGATGGGGAAACCGGTACAGTCTCTATTGAAAGTGCCCCTCTTGAAGAAACGAACTCCCATTTACTCTCAGAACAACTAACCCATATCTATGCGTCTGAGGATTCAGATGTCTCCCGACAAAAAGTATCGATAGTATCAGCTGGGACAGGAGCAGAGCATAGTTACTGGGGCTGTATGAACTTCTCATTCTATGATATCCGACGTAAAGTTCCACGGTTAAAACAAGCTGGTCGCGGTGGGCTTGGCACCGTGCTAAGAGATAAACATGTTAAAGCTATCGTTGTTAAAGTCGAAACCATTGATGGTGTCTCAAATCATCCAGTAGATCCTGATACCCTTGCAATGGTTGGAACTAAAATTCACCGTGAGATTCGAGACCTTGACCGTTTTCAATGTAACATGAGATCCGTTGGAACTGCGCATCTTGCAGAGATCATGGATGCCTATGATCTTCTTCCAACAGAGAACTATCGGTTCGGTAGTTTTCCAAAGGCGCCACGAATCTATTCACCAGAGTTCTATAAGCTTTTTACAAAGATAATACCTGATGGCTGCTGGCATGGATGCACCATGGCATGTGCCAAAACAGTTGATGGCTATACCGTTATGACCGGCCCTTATAAAGGGCAGAAGGTAACTGTGGACGGACCAGAGTATGAAACCGTTGGATGTGGTTCAAATATGAGCCTTTGGGACCCGTTATGGATCCTTGAGTTCAATTTCTATTGTGATACCTATGGCATAGATACAATATCTGCAGGTACCGCCATAGCCTATTACATGGAGATGTATGAATATGGTATCCTTAATAAAGAGCGCTGTGATGGTTTAGAGCTCTGCTTTGGAAACGGAGAAGCTGTTCTAGAATTATTACATCGTATAGCCAAAGGAGATACAGGAGAGTTCATCCAAACCGCTGCAAAAGGTATCCGTCGCGTCAAGGATTGGTTGAAAAAGAAAAACTGGGGTGAACCATATCTTATCGAAGAATGTGGTATGGAGAGTAAGGGATTGGAATACTCTGAATATGTGACAAAGGAATCACTCGCAATGCAGGGTGGTTACGGACTGACATTGAAAGGACCCCAGCATGATGAAGCCTGGCTTATCTTTATGGATATGGTGAACAACCAGATCCCAACATTTCAGGATAAAGCTGAAGCGCTCCATTATTTCCCTATGTGGAGAACATGGTTTGGTCTCAATGGTCTCTGCAAACTCCCTTGGAATGACATTGAACCTGAGAACAATGCGGAAACCGATGAACCAGCAAAGGTCCCTGAACATGTACAGAATTATGTTGATCTCTTCACTGCGGTCACTGGAGTTAAGGTCGATAAGAACGAGCTTATCAATCAAAGTGAACGATGTTATAACTGGCAACGGGCAACAAACGTCTGGCTAGGACGAGGGACAAGAAAGGATGATTGGATCCCCTATCGATCCATGGGTCCAGTAACCCCGCTTGAGTACGGCTCTAGGATGCAACGATACGATGATCAGCTTGTGGAAAAACTTGGTCTGAAAAAAGAGGAGGTAGAGAAGATGTCCATCGAAGAGAGAATCAAAGAGCTCTATAGATACCGACAGGACCAATATCAGAAACTAGCTGATGCAGTCTATTACCGCCGTGGATGGACCCCTAATGGGATACCAACCCCTCAAAAAATGAAAAGCCTTGGATTCACAGATAAGAAGATGCTTTCCATGCTTCAAAAGAAGATCGATGAGGATGAAAAAAACGGTTTGAACAAATGGTGTGGAACATATAGAGGAAAAGAGAAACCACCCTCTGATATACCACGCTACTGGGAAAAATGGTAAAAAAGAGATGAATATTGAAGAACAACATCGTCTCTCCACCCGGCTTAAGAATGCTTGTGTAGGCATTGCTGGTGTAGGGGGACTTGGGTCAAATGCAGCGATAAGTCTGATACGTGCAGGTGTTGGATCCCTCGTCCTTGTTGATCATGATACTGTGGAAGAGAGCAATTTGAATCGACAATATTATTTCACTGATCAGATAGGGATAAAAAAGGTTGTTGCTTTAAAGGAGAATATTCTACGAATAAATCCACTAGCCTCTCTTGATATCCATTGTGAAAAGCTCAAACCTGGGGCTATGACCTCATATTTTAAAGATGTCGATGTCATCATCGAAGCTTTAGATAACGCTATAGTAAAGATACAGTTCATTGAAGAGGTCCTTGAGATGCTGCCAGAAAAGATCATTATCGCAGCATCAGGTGTAGCTGGGTATGGTCATTCCGATCGGATCTGTACTCGGAGAGTTGGGAACCTCTTTGTATGCTATGATGAAAACGCTAGGTCGAGTGATGAGGATGTACTTATGGCACCAAAGGTATGCCTTATGGCGAATTGGCAGGCAAACCTTGCTTTAGAGGTCCTTTTAGGTGAAAAATGATGGGTATCACTGTAAATGATAAAGAATATGAGTTCGTTAAAAATGAGACCGTATCAGATCTCTTACAACGCTTACAGTTTCGTTTCCCACTAATCATCGTAAGGATCAATGGGGAATTCATCCCAAGAAAGAGCTATGCGGAAACAGTCGTCCCAAAAAATGCAACCATCTCTGTTATCCACATGATCAGTGGAGGATAACATACAGCTCCCCTTTAGGTTAGTTTCATAGTGCTTAGATAGGTATCCATCTCATCCTTTTGATTTTTTGGTCTTTTTACTACCTCTACCGTATACAGTTGTCGGGTGATTAAAATAAAATAATCACCGATAAATCCAAGTGTCAACCCAAAGATGATACCACTTATCAATGCAAGTATCGAATGCAGAAAAAGTATTGATAATAAGATAGCGATTCCACATCCAACTGTGGAAGAACATAAATATAATAAGACTGTCCTTGCATTAATTTTCATAGTGACATCAAGTTGTTCAACCGCATCTTCCTCCAAAGACAACCACCATAGCTTACAACAGCTGACAGATTATATATTTTTTGCTATGATAAAAAATGAATTTAGTGTTAGAAAAAAATGAAGAAGCTAGAATCCCCCCTCCCTACGGTCTACCAGATACTGCTTACGATGGTTACAACCGAGAAACAGGATGCAAACAAGAAATAGGTTAGATACATGACAGACCATGCAGCAGTATTCTCAAAGAACCGGCTTGGTTTCTCGTCTTGGACAAGTAACCAAAAGATAACGAACCCAGGGATTGCAAAAAACGTTAGCACCCAAAACATAGGTTCAATTATTGAGAGATTGATGAACACTGCAATGAGAAGGAACGGGAAAAAGAGGAAGGGTAGAGAGAACAACGCTGCTTTCTTCACCCCGTATCTATTCACTAGGGTTCTTGTTCCAACAGCTTGATCTGCAACTCTATCTGTAACATCTTTTGTGATGGACCCACCAAAGAGAAATAACCCTGCCACACACCCAATGATCAAAGGTAACGGTTCCAAAACATTTCCAAAGACGCTCCATGAAGCTAATATACCTAAGAATCCTCTTGGAATTGCTATCCATAGTTGATTCCACCAGAGGACATCCTTTAACCGAGGGGGGATTGAATAGGTAACGGTGAAAAAAGTAATAGCGAACGTGAAAACAAGAAAGACGATATGCACCATACTAGCCAAATAGAGTGCAAAGAGATATAAGACCGCAGCAACACCCCACGCTCCCTTTGGCGAGATAAGACCTTTAGGTATAGGTCGATAGGGTTTTGAAACACAATCCGCTTCTTTATCAGTAGCCTGGTTCAGAGCATTGGACGCACCATTTAGAAGAGCAAGTGAAACACTAGCAGGAAGGATCAATGAAAGAAAAGAACTGAAAAAAAAGGAATCAAAGCGATAATAAAAGAAACTTGCACTCATGATACTTGTTGAAACAATCAGCGGGGCTAGAAGGGTGAACGGTCGGATCAAACAAAAGACGCCAGCTATCTTTTCTTTTAAGTTTTCTTTAGACATATTCTCTCACCAACACCAGTTCATTTTCTATTTTTCACAATATAAACCTTATTTGACAACTGTTATCCTAAAAAGAAAAGAGTTTTTGTATCTCTTCCACCATATCAACAAAACAAAAGATCAGGTGAACCTATGACGACTTTTAGAGGATTCATCGCAATCGATGTCCCTTTTACTAGCCAATTAAAAGATCTTTACGATGCACTACAGATGGCATCAGCTCAGATTAAACTTGTGGAACCTGAAAACATCCATATAACCATAAAATTCCTGGGCGATACACCAGAAGACCACCTTGATACCATAGGGAGAATAATGGAGGAGAGTATACAAACAACCCATCCATTCACCATGACACTAAAAGGAACAGGAGTTTTTCCAAATGAGAACTATATCAAAGTCCTCTGGGTTGGTATAGCGCATGCAGAGCCACTCATACCGATCGTAGAGGTCCTTAATGAACGATTAAGCACCATAGGATTTAAAAGAGATACTAAACCATTCTCTGCACATCTTACCATTGGACGGATGAGATCATCAAAAGGAAAAGAGGAAATACTAGATATCATACACAATTTTTCTTCAACCCATTTTGCTCAGATACCTGTGGAATCCATTAAATTAAAACAAAGTATCCTTACACCAAACGGACCGATTTATTCAACTAAAAAGGAAATCATCTTACAACCTAAGGTCAAATGAAGGTGGTATAATAATCATTGATCTCATATTGTTACTGGGGTTATTTCATCTCATCCTTTTGATTAGTAGTATCGTTTTTCTCCTCCCCAGATATATCCTAAAGCAACCAATACGACGCATGTGGAGTAATAGTATTGAGCAGATCCCTTGGTTATTTCTTATCATCTGTGTCGTCATACTTCATCTCTTCGAAGTCAACATCCTTGATCCCTGGACAACATCTCTTGTAGGAACTGATTATGCATCACTGTTCATATCAATAGAAGGAACCATAGTTGCAAACATCTCTCTTTATTGGAATACCATCTTACTTGCCTTTTTTGTCATCATGTATATCGTTGTCTATCCTTTTATCCTCTGGTTCAGCACCGTATACTTCTGTATCGATCATCAAAAAAAAGCCCTTCACTCATTATCTATCGGTCTTCTTATCCTATATATTATTTCATTGCCCTTCTATTTATTCTTCCCTGTAAGTAACGTCTACATCACAAACAACCTTGCGTCATCATTAACCATGATATTTCCACATATCGATCACTTCTTCTATACGACGACGACCTCAAATAATTGTTTCCCCTCCCTTCATGTTGGTATGTCCCTTCTCATCTGTTGGTCTGCGAAACAGACAAACAATAAACGATACTACTTTTTCACACTCTTCTCCCTAATCTGTGTCATCATCTCTGTGTTCTATCTTGCGATACATTGGATCATCGATGTCATAGGAGGCATACTTGTTGCAACAGCCGCAATAATTATCAGTAACACTGTGTTAAAGAAGCGAGACGACCATGAACCAATCTGAAAAGATAGAACAGACCATACTTCAAAAGATAACCCCTACCTTGATTGATAGAAGGAACCTTGAACGTATCATAAAAAGGGTAACAGAGCAAGTGAACAAAGAGATAAAAAAAAGAAGGATCCCTGCGAGGACAGAACTTGTCGGCAGTACCGCAAAGGACACCTTTCTTCGAACGACCCTAGATGTCGACCTATTCCTTCTTTTTCCCCCTGAAACAGATAAACAGTATATGGCTGATCACACGTTAGCAATTGGTCGAACAATTCTTGAAAACACAGAAGAATGCTATGCTGAACATCCATACATCAGAGGAACATATCAAGGATATAAGGTAGAACTGGTTCCCTGTTACCAGATACAACATGCTTCTCAGAAGCTCTCTTCGGTGGATCGGACACCACTCCATACAGAATATGTGAAAAAACATATCAAAGATCGACAAAAACAAGAAGTCCTATTATTCAAACAATTCCTGCATGGGATAGGATGTTATGGTGCAGAGGCATCCGTAGAAGGGTTCTCAGGGTATCTCTGTGAGATACTCATCATCCAATTCAATAGCTTTAAAGATCTTCTTTCCCGTGCAACAACATGGAAAAAAGGTGAAAAACTATCGCTCTTGGATGAAAAGATACCCGATTTCCCCGAGATTCTTATAGTCATTGACCCTGTTGATCCAACGAGAAATGTGGCTAGCGCTATCTCAAAAGAAACATTTGACCGTTTTCAAAAAGCATCAAATGCATATCTGAAGAATCCATCAGTTACCTTTTTTTTCCCTCATCCTCCGATACCCTGGCCACTGGAAAAGATACAATCAACAGTACAAAATCAGATCTATCACTATATAGGTATTCAAGTTTGTAAACCTGATATCATCGATGAAAACCTTTATCCTCAGATAAGAAAAGCCTGTAGAAATATTAAGACCGCCTGTACTAACTATGGTTTTACCATCTATGATACGACATCTTTTGTCGACGAGAAAAAGGAAATGATATATTTATTCATAAAAACAAAAAAAGAACCGATATCTGAGAAACAAACACACATGGGACCTCCGACCAATCTTGAAGATCATGTAGTTAAGTTCAAGGAAAAATGGAAGAACCATCCTTTGGTTATACAGGAGCCCTATATAACAGATAACAGATGGTATGTTGATGTACGCCGAGAGTTCACAGATATCAAAGCATATATCTCTCATATCTTACCAACCCTACGTCTTGGCAAACACCTTGAAACTATGATGAATGCACAAGTGAGAATATTAGATGGTTCTGATCTATTCATCGATGATCTCATAGATTTTTGGACAAGGTATCTAGATGAAAAAGAATCCTGGGAACATTGAAACAAATCAAAAGATGATACCGTGAATCAATCAGTAATTATCAAAACACTTGGTATTTATACAAAAAACTTCGAGTTATTCCATGATCTTGTTACAACATTGAAACAACGCAACATCCCTTATGTTGCTCTAAACTCAAAAGACCATATACCTCATAGGATAGGTGTTGTTCTCACCTCTCACTCTGAGATCCATGATTTCAGGACACTAAAGATCATCGCAGCTGACGCCTATGATACCATTGACATCGCCATCGATAAAGCATTACATCTGCTCATTGGTAAAGAGCTCTACACAAAGATATTCATAGGAATAGATCCCGGGGAAAAACCAGGTATTGCTCTTGTAGGAGATGACATACTACTTCAAAAAACACAGGTTAAATCGCCTGAATATGTCGTAAAAATAGTAAAGCAACAGATAAAGAATTATCCTTCAAGAGAATATCTTATTCGTATCGGTCATGGATCGATTCTTGATAGGAACCGGATCATCAACTCACTTATACCTTTAGGTATCCCTATTGAGATCGTTGATGAAAGTAAAACCTCATCATCCCAGCAAACAAAGCGAATGAGAAGAGATAGCGAAGCTGCTGCAGCAATCGCTCTTCTCAAAGGAGGTATTGTCCAGAGAAAACTTCCTCTACAGCCTACTAGAGGAGACATCAAACGGGTTCAAGAAAAGAGCCGACAGATCACCGAAGGAAAATTCTCAATCTCAGAAAAAAGTGCACTAAAAGTATTGAAAGGAGAAAAAAGCTTAGCTGAAGCAATAAAAGATGAATCAAGACAAGAGAGTAACTAAAATCGAGTTTCATCTGCTTTAGAAGACTAGCGCTATATCAATCTATGAGCTGAAATAGTGATGATCTATGTTTAAATGAAAAAGAGAGACATTGTTTTATTCATGGTTTCCCTTTCAATTATATTCCATCTATTGTTATCGTTTTCTCGTCTGAGAATATTGTGTTATAAGATACAAAGTGAGTAAGAGTAGTATCAAGCATATCGAAAAACCCAAGAAAGCAAACTTGATGCTTGCGAAAAACGAGTGAATTAATGCATAAACAGATGGGAACCCTACGGGATCAGAGCTCATGAGGAGAATGAAAAGGTTCTCGACGATATCACACACACCAGCTATCAATCCAAATATCGCACAACTATACCCTAGACATCTTTTTTTTGAATGAACTGGGAACAACCTACCTAAGAATATACCAAAGGAAAAAATCAATAGAGAATAGACAATAATGTAGAGGTAATCAACGAATTGAGCAAATGTATATATCTCAATCTCTTTAGAGTTCATCAGTGCAAAGTGTGATTTGATCTCTTCTCCACTAAACGATAATTGACTTTCCATAAAAGACACAGGATACCTGGAAAGAGCAAATGCATAATTCACTGACACCATCATAATCGGAAATAAGACAAGGCAGATACATAACAAAGTTCTCGTATGGTCCGGGCGAGGAAATCCATCGAATAAAGCACAACGCATACTACATCAATAACCAGTGGGATTACTTTGATTTTTCCAATTATTACGACGTATCAACAACCACCATTTAGCATTCTTCTGTATCACCAAACCCAAATGTTTATGAGCATGGGGCATATGCCATCTGGGTAAGAGCAATGAAGATTAAACGGGCGCTGATCAGTGTTTCCAATAAACAAGGCCTCATTGAGTTTGTTCAAAGAATAGCTTCACTCCATATAACAATCGTTTCAACTGGGGGGACATATCGTTTTCTAACAAGTGAAGGTATACCAATCACTGAGATATCAGAGATCACAGGTTTTCCAGAGATGTTAGATGGACGAGTGAAAACATTACACCCATATATCCATGGAGGAATCCTTGCTCTTCGATCAAACAAACAACATATGGAAACGATACAAAAACATGATATTGCTCCTTTTGATATGGTGGTATGTAACCTGTATCCTTTTGAAGAGACCATTAAAAAACCTAATGTTAAACTTTCTGAGGTCATTGAGAACATCGATATTGGTGGTCCTACGCTCATTCGATCTGCTGCAAAGAACTATAAGGATGTCCTTGTCATCACAAATCCTAATCAATATACTGCTATTGCAGACTCATTGGAGAAAAAGGAGGATATAACCTTAGCGGAAAGAGAGAGACTTGCTCTTGAAGCATTCACACATACCGCTCAATATGATAGTATTATCTCAACGTATCTTCGAAAGATATGGACAAATGAACTACTCCCAGAAAACACGTCTCTAGCTTTAAGAAAGAAGCAGGATATGCGCTATGGTGAGAATCCCCATCTTAAAGGAGGATTCTATCAGATCGTACCTGAGATAACGGAACCTTGTATCTCAAATATCATACAACTCCAAGGAAAAGCTCTTTCATATAATAATATATTTGACGCTGATGGTGCTATCGAAGCGGTGAAAGAATTCACGGATCCTTCTTGTGTCATCATCAAACATGCAACACCCTGCGGGATAGCAAGTGAAAAAAGCGTGTTAGAGGCTTGGAAGAAGGCCTATGCAACGGACACGTACTCTCCTTTTGGTGGTATTGTTTCCTTCAACCGAAAGATAGGAAGTGAGGTAGCTGAAGGGCTCAATAAAATCTTCCTAGAGGTCATCATAGCACCAGAATATACTGTGGAGGCATTACAGGTATTTAAAGAAAAGAAAAATCTTCGTCTCCTTAAACTCCCTGGGCTTGATAAACCACTTCATCGGAACGGTATGGTTTTTCGAAGTGTTGTCGGTGGAATGCTCTCACAAGAACGAGACGTTACTATGACCCCTCTTGATCAGTGGAACATAGTGACAAAGATAAAACCAACCCAGAAGCAACTACGATCAATGGAGTTTGCAGTTCGATGCGTCAAACATATTAAATCTAACTCTGTTGTTTTCGTAAAAGATACCCATACCGTAGGTATTGGTGGAGGGCAAACAGCACGAGTTGATGCTACATGGATAGCCACCCATAAAGGAAAAGATAATATCAAAGGGTCGATAATGGCAAGCGATGCGTTCTTCCCGTTCAGGGATGCAGTAGACATGGCTGCAGCCGCAGGGGTAAAGGCTATCGTCCAACCAGGTGGTAGTATTCGGGATGAAGAGGTCATCATTGCAGCTGATGAACACAAAATAGCCATGGTGTTCACCGGTCAAAGATATTTCAGACACTAAATAAGAGCTATGAATCAGAACGCATATTAATGGGTAAACATGTTCCCCGCCTCAATGGATTTTCGTCTTGAACACACCGATGGACCTGCACAACAGGGCATATTACATCTTGAAAACCATATGGTTAGGATCCCTTCTCTTTTGTTTATTCAGACAAAACAGTTCCTTGCGCCAAACTATGCAGATATGATTCTATGCGACAAGATATATGATAAAAATAAACCTATGATATATCTAGGGAAAAACAGGCTTACAGAATCATATTTAGATGACTTGTCCGCTCATGATGGTATCTCCTCCTTCGTATTGTTCCCTAAGGATCTTACCGGGTCACTGCATAATTGGATACAAGACACATGGCCATCTGACAACATAGACTGTCGCATACTAACAGGGAACAGAGATGTTGATACGAAACAGGGTCAGAGTACCGGAAAACTCTTCATTGTTGGATCAGCGCAACAACTTTTACGTAACCCTGTTGAATACGTCGAGTATCTCACTACCTTACGAGAGAGCATCCCCTATGATTCAATGGTTTATTTCCCCGCTAGTGCAACTCCCAAGAATTGTTCACTTCTCATATATTGTGGTATTGATCTTTTAGATACGACCCAAGCAATCATTGCCGCGCGAAAGAACGTATTCTTCTTTCCCACAGGTAACTTCCATAAGGATTCACTTACTACAATACCCTGTAACTGTCCTTCTTGTAAAAAACAAGATACGGTATCAGAGATGACCTTTGAAGATATACTTGACCATAACTATTATATGATGTACCAAGAGATGCAGCTTGTTCGTACTAGTATTAAGAACCATAATCTTAGAAGGCTTGTTGAACTTCGTATCGGTGCAGATCCTCTGCTCACAACAATTCTTAGAAATCTAGATGATCGATCCTTTTCATATCTGGAAAAACGAACATCACTTCACAATATGAACACATTGTATGCAACAACATTTGAGAGTTTGAAGAGACCCGAGATCGCTCGCTTCCAAAAAAGGGTTCTTCATCAGTATGAAAAACCAATGAGCGCATCCGTTCTTTTAATCCTACCATGCTCTATGAAAAAACCATATTCTTTTTCCCAATCACATAAGAAATTCCATGATGCTATCCTTTCATCAAAAAATCCTTACTGCATCCATGAGCTCATTCTCACTTCGCCTGTTGGTCTTGTTCCCCGGGAACTTGAATGTATCTATCCAGCATCCAACTATGATATCCCTGTAACCGGCACCTGGTACAAAGAAGAACAATCTCTGTTTCAGACCATGCTGCAAGGATATCTTAGGAAGAACACCTATGATACGATCATTGTTCATCTCCCAAAAGAAATGAATTCGTTTATTAAAGATATTATACCAAATGCGTTATACACTGATTTCACTGGAAGTCCAAATGGATCTGAAGCGCTAACTCATCTACGAACATTGATACAGCAAGAAACAGACAAGATAGCAAGAATATCAGGAAAACAACGCTGGCATGACCATATGATCTCCTTAGCCTCATATCAGTTTACTAAACCACTCGCAGAGTCTTTACTTAAAAATACGAAAGTTACGGGAAAATATCCTTATCTCAAGATCTTAGATGAACAGGGGAAACAACTTGGAATGACTACTGAAAAGAGAGGGTATATCTCTTTAACACTTGAGGGAGGAAAACGACTCGTACACCATGAAAAATATCAGATAACCCTCACATCAGATTTCTCCTTGAAAGGATCAGTGTTCGCACCAGGTATTAAAGATGCTGACCCCGCCATTAGAAAAGGTGATGAAGTCCTTGTCATTCAACATGATAGCTTACAGGCGGTTGGTGTGGCAATGATGAACGGTGAAGAGATGAAGAAGCGATCCCATGGTGAAGCGGTAAAGGTTCGCCATAAAGCTCTTTAAAACCTTTTTAAGGGTTTTTCACTTCCACAGAATGGACAAGAGAACACTTTTAATGTTGGATGTATCATCGTTCCCTCCGCCCATACCTTGATGCTTTCTCCACATCGCTGACATTGGAACCGTACGTTCCCTGATTTCTTCGTTGGAATAACTGCTTTGATGACCGGTGGCATTGGTGGAATGCGAGCTAATCGGCCACAATCTGGACAGGTCATGATAACTGATTTCTTATCGATATACATTGATTCCTTAATAGCGAAAATACCGTGACAATGAGGACATTTAAAATGATATAGTCCACCTTTTAGTGTCTTTTTGAATGACCGAACGATATCCTCAGAGGAAGAAAAATGATGGAAGAGAAACAAGAATGCGAGTGAAAAAAATAGACTGCTATATAATATGATCAAGACGGAAACATAATATCTATCAGAAATGATTTGCCAGATACTGAAAAGAAAAACGATTCCGTTTGAGATTATGACAAAGAAGAAGGCCCATCGCCAATTCAACTCCATGCCCGAGACCTCCCAATACCATACAGAGATAGTATTAAAAGTGCAAGGAATATGGAAAATGATAACAATAGTATTGACATATTTGTCCGTAATCGATATAAGTTATTCTCAAAGCTATTATGTTCCCTTGGATTTGTTCCCATCATATATTCTTCCCTGTTTGTAAAACCATCTGAATCATAATCAAGTGCAGCATCGAATGGATCTTCTGGGTCCAAGCCATACAGTCTCTCCCAATCATCTGGGATCAAGTCACTGTCACGATCGTCTCGTGACAATGCAATCCAAAAATGTTTTCTTTCACTTATTAGAATATTACTTGATTCATCAGAAACTTCCACCCAGTACGTATATCTGCCAATATCCTTTAATTGAAGAACGGATGTGAATTTTCCAGTCTCTTCGAACTCAAGTATGAGAGGAACTGTAATATCAAAAGGCGTAATAAGATAAAGAACAACGGAGACTTGTTCAGGAATGGGAAAAAGGATACAGATACATAGAATATCTATATCAGGTGATTGAACATCTGGGATCATCTTTAAATAATCAAGATGAGGCGAAAAACCGTACTGACCGCAAGATTGTGGCACCCAGATCAAACAAAATAATAATAAACACACTATAATATACGCAGATTTCTGCGGAGAATGGTTCTGTTTATCGGATAGACTATCTGACCGATGGCTAGCCCACAATCCCAATACCCATATAATCAATAAGTAACCTAATATTTCTACATGTCGATTTTAAATAAAATCAACTACGACCACTATCGTTGTTGTGTATAGGATAAATAAATTCAGAAGACAGAAGTTTTATTACACTCCTTTTCAATTCAAGAGATATATGATCAAAATAAAAAAACCTAGCGTCGATGCTTCAGCCTTCATCCATCCTTCTTCAATCATTATCGGTGATGTTTCCATTGATAAAGAGTGCGGAGTGTATCCTCATGCAGTCATCCGTGGTGATCAAAATCGTATCAGTATAAAGGAAGGATCCAACGTCCAAGATTGTTGTGTCATACATGTCGATGATAAGAACCCTGTGTCTATCGGTAAACACGTCTCGATTGGTCATGCGGCAATGGTCCATGGTGCAACTATTGAAGATGAATGCATCATCGGCATCCATTCCATCATCCTCAACGGAGCCGTCATAAAGAGAGGGTCGATCATTGGCGCTAATGCGTTGGTGCCATCTGGAACGATCGTTGATGAGAATAGTCTTGTTATTGGAACACCTGGTAAGGTGGTAAAACAAGACATAAAATACAGAACGCAGGCCTTAGAAAATGCAGAGATCTACAAAAAACTAAGCAAACAACATCAACAAGGGTTGTATCAACATTATAAGATATAATAAAAAGGATAAGAGGGAAAGGTTAGAGTCTTTTTTGTATTTTTTCTCTTGTATAATTCAGTAACCCTCCTGCATCTCTAATGGCAAGGATCTCTGGCGGGATCTTTGGAAATGAGAATGTTGTTGATCCAACGGTGATAACTCCTTTCTGGATATCAACATCCACAACATCTCCCTCATGATAGGCATCTACAGCATGGGGAATCTCTAGAAGTAGCAAACCCTGGTTTATCGCGGATCGGTAGAATATCCGAGCGAAACTTTTTGCGATAACGGCCTTCACACCCACTGCCTTTAACCCTACAACGGGTTGTTCGCGTGAGCTTCCACAACCAAAGTTCTTCCCAGCTAAGATGAGATCATCTTTTTGGACGTTCTTTGCAAACGTAGGATCTAGATCCTCCAAAAGATGAGGTTTTATCTCTTCAGCAGTGCTACACGTATATGTATATTTTCCTGGAAACAACATATCTGTATTAATATCATCCCCATAACGCCAAACACTCATTTATATCACCTCTCTAGGATCAGTAATTGTTCCTTTTATCGCTGAGGAAGCAACCGTTGCAGGACTTGCAAGATATATCTCTGCTTCCTTTGAACCCATACGTCCTTTGAAATTTCGATTGGCAGTACTTAGACATCGTTCACCTGGGGAAAGAACGCCCTGATGTGCACCTAGACATGGCCCACATCCTGGCGGCAGTATCATTGCCCCGGCATCGACAAATATTTTAATATATCCTTTTTCGAGAGCGTGTTGGAAAATCGATTTCGACGCTGGTAGAATTATCAATCGTACATCTGGATGGACGCGTTTTCCTTTAAGAATGTTAGCAGCGACCTCAAGATCTGATCCACGTCCATTCGTACAAGTCCCTATTAGACATTGATCTATCTGTATATCGTTAAGTTCATCGGCAGGTTTTACATTATCGACGGTATGCGGACATGCGACAAGAGGAACGATGTCAGATATATCATAGGTCAAAGAATCCTGGTAGATTGCATCGGTATCTGCTTGTATCGAATCGTATCTATTCTCTGAGACACCGATGGATCCTAAGTACTTTTTTGTAATATCATCAACAAAGAACACAGCGTTTTTCGCACCCATCTCTACACCCATATTGGTAATGGTGAACCGATCATCAACAGAAAACTCTGAAACCTGTCCATGGAATTCAACGGAACAATATGTTGCTCCTGATGCAGAGATATCTCTGATGATATGAAGGATGACATCCTTTGCAGAGACCATTTTTTGTAGTTGCCCCTCAAAGATCATCTGTATACTTTGTGGAACCTTTAACCAAGTCTCGCCTGTTAATAATAATGCTGCTGCCTCGGTTCTATCAATACCTGAAGAAAACGCACCGATTGCACCATATGAACATGTATGAGAATCACTTCCTAGAACTAATTGTCCTGGTAATGCTAACCCTTTTTCTATAACTATCTGATGACAGACTCCTTGACCAACATCATAGAAATGTTTTATATGATGCTTCTTGACAAATTCCCTAACTAGCTTATGGTTCAATGCTGTTTTCTCTGAAGCTGCTGGTATCACATGATCCAAAACGATAACGGGGAGATCGCTTGAAAAAACACCATGGGAATCCAATTCCTTTGATATTTTTTGTATGATAGCTGCTGTGTTGTCATGGGTGAGAACGTGGTTAGGATGAACGGTGACGATTTGACCAGGTGTTGTTTCCTTTTCCTTTGCGTATTTTGATAATATTTTTTCAGCAAATGTCATTCCCATCTCATATTCACCTCTGTATCCTCTAATAAATTGAATTGTGCAGTATATGTTTTTTGATTGAATATCATATGAGATACATTATGTTTTCGCTGAGAAAGAGAAATACATATAAAAAGGGTGAGTATTTGTTCTATGGCGATTGGTGAAGAGAGATATATGAGATCAGAAAGAGCATTGGATCAAGCTGTTGCCGGGGTCATTGAAGCTCTCCTTCTTGTAGCATTAGCGGCTATTGTCCTCTCAACTATTCAGCTTGTCTACATACCGGATATCATGGAGCAACGGGAAGCAGATCATATGGATCAGGTCGATAATCAATTTTCTTATTTGAAATCTGTTATCGATCTTCAAACGGCGTTAGCAAAGGATGTTTCAATCTCATCACCGATTACTCTTGGAAGTAAAGAACTACCCTATTTTGTGACCGCTCGAGCGTTCGGACAACTTGACATCATTGATGGATCATCAAGTTGGATAAAAACGGATTTTATCTCAGATGGGGAAATCCCCTTAACATCTATTAGATTGGATGCCTTAAACTCATATTTCATTGATCAACTGTATGCTCTTGAAGGGGGTGCGGTTTTCGTTAAGCAAAGCGATGGTGAAAGTGTGCGCATTGAACCATCAATAAGCGTTGAGAATCTATCAACTCAAATTAGAATAACTTGGCAGCTTCCAACATTCTCAAGTATCGCGGGGAAGAATTCAACAGGCGGATATAAGAATTGTTTCATACGTACGAACTATCTCTCAAATTCAACCTATGCCGGGGCAACAACATATCTTTATATCTATTCGGATTTTCTTGATGCATGGAATGCAACGTTCTATGATAGTCTAAGCGAATCGATAGAACAGGGATATATACAAATACAGAAGCATCCTGATCTAAATCCAACTCATTTACGGATCACCCCTGGAACAAAGAGCTTATATGCTGATGTGACTGTTCTAACACTTGGCGCTCAAATCGGACCTGGCATCGTTGTCCAATAAGTACTATTAATCCTAGAAAATACAGCGTGTTTGATCAAAGAATATACGGATGATTCTTTACTGTAGACCTTATTTGTTTCTTTATTTTTGAGGATTTTTATGAAGAAATTTCATATCATCCATACTTTCTAAAAATAGGTTTTCGTGAGATAATCATCACTAAAGCTTTTTATGTACTGAAATATATCGTAGTGGTCCTACCATGACACAGAAGGGTTTTTCATCATATTGGCAGATTGAAGGAATAACGTTGAGTTGCCGTGGAGTCAAAGGAACAATAAATGAGGAACGAATGAATCATGAATGAGTTTGAATTATCACATCAGGTGAATGAGGATCTACAGATACTAAAGACCAATATACCTGGTTTTGATACATTATTCTCAGATGGTGGCATCCCGAAGGGTAACTCTGTCATGATTGCTGGAGGTCCAGGGACTGGGAAAAGTCTTTTCTGTCGTCAGATCTGCTATAATCTCATACAAGCGGGTAAACCTTGTATGTACGTTAGTTTTGAGGAAAATAGTGACCGGATCATTAGAAGTATGAATGCTTTTGGCTGGGATGTGCAACGATATATTGATTCTGGGCTTCTTCTCATCCAAAAGATAAATCCATTGGATATTCTTCGAATAAAGTTTGGATCCCTTGGTGGATCGGGATCGGCTCAGGAGCTATCATATAAGATTAAACCTTTGGTGATTCCAAAAGATTTTCATCCTGAGGTCATTGTTGTCGATTCTTTGAGCGCGATAATTGCAGCATCGACCACAAAGGAAAAGAACTATCGAGTCTACCTTCAACAGTTGTTCTCCTTTTTTGAAGAGACAGATGCAACCTCATTATTGATAACAGAGACAGACCCTTTGCCAAAACGCTTCAGTGAAAGTGGTATCGAAGAGTTCCTTGCAGATGGCATCATCGTCCTCTATAACATACAAATGGAAGAAGGACGAAAAAATGCTATTGAGGTTCTGAAGATGAGATACGCAAAACATGTTAAACAAATCGTAGAACTGGAGATTACAAGTCAAGGTTTACAGATCCAGGCTGATAAACAGATCCACATCTCCTTTTGATCATTTCCCTAGAAAACGAAATGGTTCAGCACTGGGACTGAGTTTTTTGGCGCCATATCTCATTATATTATCTTCTATCTGTTTTACTTGAAGTCTTGTAAGACCGGTGCGTTTCAGGATGATGGTATCGTGTTCATCATAGATACAGATCGTACCTTCTTCAGGGCTTGAAATCGATTTGTATATCTCTCCGTTTTGAATCCATATCCAGATGTTGGTTGTCCTTGTTTCCATTTTTTGGCACCTTTTCCTGTTTCATCATTTATTTTTATTTATCTAACTATATAAATATTTCTTTTTTACCTCCTAAACATTTATTAACCCCTTTCTAAAAAAAATCCCTAAAACGTCATAAACCACAAAAAAAACGAAAATTTTAAGAGGACCTTGACCGATAGTATATCGGCGTGGGATGAATGATATTAGAACAAAAAGTAGCTCAACAAGACAATCTTATCCAAAGAATGAAAACCGGTATCACTGGACTAGATACCATTCTTCAGGGTGGAATCCCTCAACAATCAATAACCCTTGTCTCCGGACCACCAGGATCAGGAAAAAGCATCTTTTGTTTTCAATTTCTCTACCAAGGACTCAAAGAGAATGAAAAAGTCCTCTACCTTACCTTAGATAAAAAAGAAGATGGACTAATCCTTCAAGCAAAAAAACTTGGGATCGATTTTCAAGAGTCCATCGAAAAAGGAGAAGCGAAATTCCGTTATCTTAACATAAATAAGAAACTTGTCTATGAAGCAATGAGTAACGAGATCCTGTCAGGGCAATATCAACGAATAGTCCTTGACTCGATAACACCCTTATCAGAAATGCCGATGTTTATAGGTAACATGGAAAATGGAAATGCTGACTACAGCTTTGTTGATTCAGAGGAAAACACGCCCTCCACATCAGGACCAATCCGCAGACGGCATCTCCTCTTCATTATGAACGCACTGGAATCCTCAGGATCCACCGCTATAATCACCTCAGAACTACCAATGGGTTCCACAAACCTTTCAAGAGATGGGATATCTGAATTTCTTGCTGATGGTGTCATAACCCTTAATTTTGACCCCACGATGGACCGAAGGAAACTATCAGTGATGAAAATGAGAAATACGAAACATACTCTTAAACCACAAGAGATACAAATAACCTCTGGGGGCATCACCCTCCAGTAAACCACGAACTCCTATGTTCTTTTTAGATTATCACCCACCAAAAACCCTTCGGATGTTGTTCATTTTCCACTATGCTCCATTAATTCTTATCATCTTGATTGGTCCACTTACCGCACTCTACAACATATGGCAAATACCCTCCCCACCCCTTCTGACCATCATTTTAGGCATGCTCATATTCTTAGCAGGAACCATGTTTTATTTCAAATGGGAGATATTCTGGCACAAAACATACAAAGGGCAACTTGTCACCACGGGCATCTTCAAGCACATTCGACATCCTCACTATACAAGTCTCATTATCATCGCCTATGGCCTAGCATTCTTCTTCTACTCCCTTGCAGCACTACTTATAGCAACTATCTCGATACCCATCATGATAGCTAGCATCATCGATGAAGAACATCACCTTATAAAACAATATGGGGAATCCTATAAACAATTCATGGAACAAACACCATGGCGCATGATACCAAAGATATTCTAAGTAATGGAAAACAAGACCCTATGAACGGATGTGTTCGGATCACCCTGCACCCATTCAAAATATAATATGAAAATAAGTAGAAACTGATCATCTCAATAATTTTTATCCGCTATTTAAAAAATCATTATATAGTCAAAGTCCATCACGAGCCATATGAACATTCTTATAACTGGTGGTACGGGGTTTATCGGAACGCATCTCATTCAAGAATTAAAGAAATATGATCATACCATTAATGTACTCACAAGAAACCCATCACATCACATTCCAGAGGTACACCCCATCAAAGGAGATATCACAGAACCTCAAATCTTATCAAAAGCACTCTCAGATATCGATGCTGTTTTTCATAATGCTGCATTAGCAATAGATAGCGGTAGGAAAAAAGAGATAAAAAATGTCAATATCATTGGAACAAGAAATCTTGCAGAAGCATGTGTAACAAATAACGTCTCTCGGATCATCTATACGAGTTCTGCAGGAGTATATGGTTTTCCAAATTCAAAAGAACCCCTTATAGAAACATCACCAAAACATCCAATGAATACCTACCAACTCTCAAAACTAGAGGGCGAGAAAGTATTACAGAGCTATAAGGAATTAAAAACTTCGATCATCAGACCCCCCTTGGTATTAGGGAAAGGAGGAATGGGATCAAAGGTTGTGGTGGAGAACCTTAAACAACACCGAATGCCCTATATTGGTTCTGGCACAAATCATATCCCTATCGTCCATCCTTCTGATGTATCCCAATGTCTCCGTCTTGCACTTGAAAAAGATACGAAGGGGGACATATTTAATGTAGTGAGTTTCACCTGTACGATCCAAGAACTATTCAAGGAGATAACTAAGAAACTATCCATTCCTGAACCAACAAAACATGTTCCATACCATCTAGCATATCTGAACGCAGTGTTCTCCGAACTCTTTTCGCCCAATCCTCGCCTTACACGATTCAGGTTGAAAACCTTAGCGACAACTAGGATTATCAATTGCGACAAAGCAAAAAAAGACCTAGGATTTCAACCAAGATACACGTTGGAAAAAACAGTTGACGACATCATTAGATCATAAGAGGCAACAACGATAGATCACAACAGAAAGAATGTTGCTACGGAAGGAACAACCGGATCACTGCCCGCGCCAACAAGGATAACATTTATATATTGAGTCTTTATATGCGATAGCCTCCGTTCATACCAGACAATACTCGGGCAATTCATACAAACAAAGAATCCCGGCATTAGACAGACACAAAAAACGTTTTTGGATGTCTATGAGCTGTCACGGTTTGAACAAAGCGACAGCAAATACATTCACTGTATCATCAGAGTAAGAGCTGAGATGGTATATTATGCATCAGAAACATCATCCAAAAAGAGGATCAAGAGGTTTTTCGCCACGAAAGAGAGCGAAAGCTGAAACGCCACATATCAAAAGTTGGCCAACCGGCGGAGATAAGCCTAAAATCCAAGGATTTCTAGGATATAAAGCTGGAATGACTCACGCTTTTGTTATTGACTATCGACCAACATCAACAACATCAGGTAAGGAAGTTGTGATGCCCGTATCCGTTGTAGAGACCCCGCCTATGAAAATAGCCGCTATCCGAGTATACAAAAAGACACATAATGGCTCTGAGACGATTGGGGAGATATGGGCCGATAAATTTGATTCTGAACTTTCAAAACGTATTCCACTTCCTAAGAAAGATAAGAATAAGAATTGGAATATCACAAAAAACGCAGATGACATCCGTGTTATCGTATACACACAGCCAAAACTTGTAACTGGAATCCCAAAGAAGATCCCTGAAATACGTGAATTGCGTATCAGCGGGGGAAGTATAGATGAACGTATCGAATATGGGAAAAGCATCCTTGGAAAAGAAGTGACCATCAATGATGTGGTTCGTGAAGGAGATATGCTTGACGTTATCGCAGTAACCACGGGAAAAGGTTTTCAAGGACATGTCAAACGGTGGGGTGTAAAACTTCTCTCACATAAGAACTCGAAACATCGTCGGATGATCGGAACAGCAGGTTCGTGGCATCCAAATTGGATCCAACAAACCGTTCCACAAGCTGGGCAGACAGGTTACCACCAAAGAACGGAATACAATAAGCGTGTCATTAAAATTGGTGAAAAAGGAGAAGAAATAACGCCATCCGGTGGGTTCCCCCATTACGGTCTGATACGAAATTCGTATGTCCTGATACATGGTTCCATTCCCGGACCCACGAAGCGTTTGATCAGTATGAGAGATGCTATCAGATACCAACGGGGTGTTAAAATCGAGAAACCAGATATTTCATACATTTCAACAACAAGTAAACAAGGGGTCTAAAAACCATGACTAAAGTGAATGTCTACGGGGTAAATGGATCTGAAAAGGAACAGATAGTGTTACCAAAAGTATTTGAAACAACATTCCGTCCAGATATCATCAGAAAATCATTTAATGCACTCCGGTCAAACAAACGTCAACCGTATGGTGCTGACCCATTCGCAGGAACCCGTCATGCAACAGCATCAGTTGGTAAAGGACGGGGCATGTCACGTGTACCGCGATTAACCCAAGGAAGAACCGCTGCATTGGCCCCCTGTGTAGTTGGTGGTAGACGTGCTCATCCACCAAAGGCTGAGCGGAACTGGACTGAGAAGGTCAATAAAAAAGAAAGGATGCTTGCCCGAAGATCAGCTATTGCTGCAACAGCAGATAAAACACTTGTTGCTCAGAGAGGCCATCAATTCAAAGATTCAATTACATTACCTATCATTGTCGAGGATGATTTTGGAAATCTCTCAAAAACAAAGGATGTTATTGAATCCATGGAAAAACTTGGAATATATGAAGATGTACTGCGAGCAAAGAATGGAAAACATATCAGAGCAGGCCGAGGAAAAAGTCGAGGGCGCAAATACAAAACACCAACATCAATCCTTATCGTATCACAAAAAGAATTAATAAAGAAAGGATCAAAGAATCTGCCGGGCGTACAGGTTGTTAGACCAGAACAAATAAATATTGAACATTTAGCCCCAGGTGGCGAAAGCGGCAGGCTGTTAATCATCACAAAATCATCACTACCCGTAATGGGAGGTGACGAATAATGGATCCTTATGATATTATCTTTCATCCATTTGTCACTGAGAAAACGATGAACTTTATGGAAAACAATAATGCGTTAGAGTTTGTCGTAAAAAGAAAAGCTACTAAGACTCAGATAAAAAGGTCAGTTGAAATCATGTTTGATGTCAAGGTAAAACAGGTGAACACAAGGATCACGAAACATGGGAAACATGCTATCGTGACATTCACATCGGATTTCAAGGCAGAGGATATCGGTATGAGAATAGGAGTATTCTAACGGTGGTGTATCAATGGGAAAGCGATTAATCCAACAGAGAAGAGGCAGATTCAATGGACGCTACACGGTACCATCTCATCGATTCAGAGGAAAAATTAAATATCAACATGATAGAAAACGACAGACCGGCATCATCCAAGATATCATACACGACCCTGGACGAACAGCACCACTTGCAAAAGTACGCCTCTCCAATGATAAGACCCAGTTGATCATCGCCGCAGAAGGAGCTAAGATAGGAGATAGCGTTCATTTCTCTGATGAAAAAGAAGCGGTTCGGCCAGGAAATATTATTCCTATCGGTGTCATAAACGAAGGTTTCCCAGTGTATAACATAGAACTGAAACCAGGAGATGGCGGAAAGCTTGTGAGAGCCGGCGGAAGTAGCGCCACCATTGTTGCCCATGAATCGGATAAGACAGTAATTCGCCTTCCATCAGGTCAATTTAAAACAATATCCTCAGACTGCCGAGCAACGATAGGTGCTGTTGCAGGCGGTGGAAGAAAAGACAAACCGTACCTTAAAGCAGGGAAAAAATATATTGCACGTCGCGTTCAAGGAAAAATTCATCCTGTTGTCCGAGGTGTTGCAATGAGCCCTGTTGACCATCCACATGGTGGTGGAGCACATCAACATGTTGGAAAACCAAAAACGATTCGACGTGGTGCATCCCCTGGAAGAAAGGTCGGAAGTATCGCTGCTAAGAGAACTGGGAGGAAGTAGATACCATGGCAAAATCTAAGGGTTTCAAATCATCAGCTAGAAGCAGAAGGAAGCTTAAGAGAAAGAAGATAGAGTTCAAGAAGAAGGAATTCCAATTCCATGGTCATAGTCTCGAAGAACTTCAGAACCTTACTGTTGAAGAGTTCTTACCGTTTATCCAGTCAAGGATGCGAAGGAGCTTAAAGAGAGGATTAACCCATAGACAAGCAAAATTCTTACAGGATATTGAGAAATCAACAAAAGATGATGTCATAAGAACACATCTACGAAATATGGTTAT
This sequence comes from Thermoplasmatota archaeon, assembly GCA_029762575.1. Classification (GTDB taxonomy): domain Archaea; phylum Thermoplasmatota; class E2; order DHVEG-1; family DHVEG-1; genus EX4572-165. The sequence continues at coordinate 27,482 of JARVGL010000006.1, forward strand.
CCTTCCAAGTTTCATCGGCCATAAGATAGCAGTTCATAATGGAACAGAATTTCAACAGATCACCGTTGAACCTGAGATGGTCGGCCATTATCTTGGAGAATTCGCATTAACGAGAAAAAGAGTGAAACATACTGGGCCGGGTGTTGGCGCTACCCGATCATCTAAATTTATGCCATTGAAGTGATGACACATGGTACAATACTCCACGGATCTTGATCCAGATAAAACCGCAAAAGCATATGGATTCGAGCTGCATTGCTCTCCAAAAGATTCAAAAAATATCGCCCGAGCGCTTCGGGGTATGGAACTAGATTTGGCAAAAACATATCTAGAGGATATTATAGATCAAAAAAGAGCGCTCCCTGCAATCTTTCATAAGCGAAAGGTAGCACATAGAAGCGGAATAGGTCCTGGAACCTACCCTCAAAAAGCAGCTAGATATATACTAAAGATACTCAAAAACGCCGAAAACAACGCAGAATATAAAGGATTTGATATTGAACATATGAGAATTGCTCATATCACAACGTACCGAGGAAGAAAGACGAGAGGCGTTATGCCACGTGCTCAGGGACGTGCCACTGACTGGAATAAGAAAACCACTAATATTGAAATAATCATCGAAGAGGTAGAGTAATGGCAGGCGAACGCAAATTCATCAGAGAAAGCACCAATAGGATACTCATCAAAGAATTTCTCATCAGAGAGGTTGAAGGTGCTGGTTTCGGCGGTATGACCATTCAAAGGACACCTATGGGAACTCGTATCAATATCATCGTCGAACGACCTGGTATGGTCATCGGCAAAGGTGGAAGTAAGATAAAGGATATCACCTCTCAGATTAAAGACCGTTTTCATGTTGATAACCCCCAAATTGAGATTCAAGAAGCAGGATCACATGCAGCCTTAAATGCACAGATCATGGCTGAGAAACTTGCGGAAGCCTTGGAGCGTGGATGGCATTTTCGGCGAGCAGGTCATTCAACCGTCCGTCGTATCATGTCCGCTGGCGCTAGAGGTTGCCAGATAGTAATCGCAGGAAAACTAACCGGAGCAAGACATCGTACAGAGAAATTCTCAGAAGGGCATATAAAATATTGTGGTGAGACCGCGAAACAAGTAATGGATCGGGGTTTTGCTGAGGCAAAACTCAAAGCCGGCGTTCTCGGTGTGAAAGTTGGTATCATGAAACCTGGTGTGCGATTACCTGATGAGATTCTAATTAAAGTCTTAGATAAGAAAAAAGAGGAGAAAACAAAACCCATAAAAGAGGAAAGGCAAGTGGAAAAGAAGGAAGCACCAAAAGAAGTGCAAGATAAAAAATCAGATGATATAAACAGACTTGCTGAACTCCCTGGTATTGGTCCATCAATTGTAAAGAAATTCAAAAAAGCTGGTGTCACCTCTTTAGACGAGGTCTATGCAATGAATGCCGAGGACCTTTCATCTATCGATGGTATTGGCATGAAAACAGCAGAAATCATCATTAGAGAACTTCGGAAAATCCTTGAATGAGGGTAAAAAATGGTCTTGAAAACAAAAGAGATAAGGGGATTTACTCCTCAAGAACGGCTTGGAAAGCTAGAAGAGTTGAAACGAGAACTCATGCATGAGCGTGGTGTTGCAGCAATGGGTGGTTCACCACCATCACCCGGAAGGATCAGACAACTACGAACATCAATTGCAAGAATATTGACGATCATGCGTGAGCAAGGAGAAACAATAAATGAGTGAGATATGCCCAAAGTGTGGTCTCCCTAAAGAGCTCTGTGTTTGCGAAGATATCGCAAGGGAACAACAAAAAATTGAAATCACCGTTGACAAAAGAAGGTATGGGAAAATGATGACGATTGTTGATGGGATAAACCCGAACGAACTGGACATCGATACCCTCATAACAAAACTTAAGAAGAAATGTGCCAGCGGTGGTACGATAAAGGACGGTCGAATAGAGCTGCAGGGCGACCATAGGACAAAGGTAAGAGAAACCCTTGAAGAAATGGGATTCATCGTAGAAGTATCTTAAGGATTACAAAAACGCATACATGCGTTTTCATCTTCAACGAGGAAGCTAATGAGTAACATACCGCTCATCAAAGATGAGCTCATTGGATTGCAGGTGCGGATTTCGTCCTGTACGGATCCAACATGGGTCCAGATATCAGGCGTCATCATCAACGAGACAAAGAACACCTTCCTCATAGAAACCAAAGGTAAAGTCAAGTGCATCGGAAAGGATACCGCATCCTTTACCTTTGAAAGAAACGGAACAACAATAACTGTTTCAGGATCAAGTCTCCGGCATAGACCGGAAGAACGAGTAAAAAAAGCAAGGTGAAAAACCATATGGCTGAAAAAACAGACAAAACACGTAACATCGGGATTAATGTAACTCCCCCAGAAAAGACCTGTACTGATCAGTATTGTCCATTTCATGGGACATTATCAGTGAGAGGACACATTATCACGGGAGTTGTCTCATCAACAAAAATGCAACATTCAATTCTTGTTAAAAGAGAATATACACAGATAGTTCCAAAATTCGAACGATATGAAAAACGGACATCGATATATCCTGCCCATTGCCCACCTTGTCTTAATGTTCAAGTCGGTGATAAGGTACGGATTGCCGAATGTCGCCCGTTAAGTAAGACGATTTCATTTGTAGCAATAGAAAAACTTTGATGGAGAAGATGAGATGAAAGGCATTGCAGGTAGACAGATGAGAGGGTTGCCAACAGGCGCCCGTCTGGAATGTATTGATAACACCGGCGCAAAAATTGTACAGATAGTGGCGACACCAAAGTTAAAAGGAACCCGCCGTCGATATCCTAAGGCAGGTGTCGGCGACATGGTCATCATCAGTGTAAAAAAAGGTGCACCGGATATGAGGCGGCAATTGTTAAAAGCAGTCATTGTTCGACAACGTCGACCATTCCGTCGTTCCGATGGTACCATGGTACAATTCGAGGATAATGCTGCAGTTATCGTTGCAGACAATGGAGATACCAAAGGGTCGATGATCAAAGGTCCTGTGGCTTTAGAAGCTGCAGAACGATGGCCGCGGATAGCTGCGACTGCATCAACAATAGTTTGAGATAAGTGTGATTGAGTATGAAATCGATTAAAGCCCGTAAACAAAGGAAAGCTTTCTTCAATGCGCCTCTTCATCAGAAGCGAAAGCATATCTCTGCCCATCTAGAGGAAAACCTACTGCTGAAATATGATCGTCGACGGATGCCTGTTGTAAAAGGAGATACCGTTCGCGTCATGCGAGGCATGCACAAGGGACATGAAGATAAGGTAACCAAGGTCATTTTGAAGGATACCCTTGTCGAAGTTGAAGGTATCACCACGACAAAGGCTGATGGGAAAAAGGTTGCAAGACCGATTCATCCTAGTAATTTACTTATTATTAAATTGAATTTAACAGATAAATGGCGAAGGAAGAACTTAGAAAAAGGGCTTTCTGATGAGAAAAAACGAGAGATAGAAACTGAAGCCAAGAAACAATTAAAACAGATCGAAGAAGAACAACTGAAAGCTCAAGCGGAACTGGAAAAAGAAGAAAAAGAAGAGGAACCAACAGAGTCCCTTGAACCCTCACCAGAACAGGTTCCACCAAAGACCGCTGTTAAAGAAAAGAAGGAACCCGCAGAAGACAAAGCCGCTTCAACACCTGCGAAAAAACCAAAGAAAGAATCATCAGATAAGAAGAAACCATCACCAGTGAAACAAAAGGAAAAGAAGGCAACGCCAAAAAAACCAGCGAAGCAGGGTGAATCTGACCAGGCAAAGGAGGAAAAAGCATGACGAATCATATGAAAAGGTTAAATGCACCACGAACACTGCGTTTGCATAGAAAAGAGAAGACATGGACCGTTCGGCCATCTCCAGGCCCTCATAAACGTACGGAATGCGTCCCTCTTGGAATCATAGTCCGGGATTATCTTTCATTATGCGATACATTACGTGAGGCAAAACATATTCTGAACAAGGGGGAAGTACTCATTGATGGTGTCCTTAGAAAGGACCATAAATTTCCCGTTGGATTGATGGATGTTATCACTATTCCAACGATAAAGAAACACTATCGTATGGTCTATGATCAACGTGGAAAGCTGACCCTTGTCACTATTTCATCTGCGGAATCTGAATGGAAGTTACGCAGAATTGAAAAGAAAAGTATCCTACCTGGAAAGAAAATCCAGTTGAATTTTCATGATGGATCCTGTCTTCTCGTTAAAAAAGATGAGTATCACTCAGGAGATGTATTGAAGATATCTTTCCAAGAAAGAAACATTACCGATGTCTATCCTCGCAACAAAGGAGCAATCGCTCTTATCACCGGTGGTTCTCATATAGGGGAATTGGCAACAATCACGGATATTGAGATTATTGCCTCATCAAAACCGAATCTTGCGTTGATGAAAGGAACCCTTGATTTTACCACATTGGAGACGTATGTTTTTCCCGTGGGAAAAACAAAACCTGTCATAGCTCTTCCTGAGGTGAGAATCCAATGATTGTGAAAAAGGAGACACGAAAAAAGGGGAAAACTGTGAAGATTAACCCTATGACAAAACCTCGCATTGAGAAGGTTACTGTAAATATTGGTGTCGGTGAAGCAGGAGAACGCCTGGAAAAAGCACAAACAGTGTTACAGCAGGTCACACATAATGCACCGATCCAAACATTATCAAAGACTACGAATAAGGACTTAGGTCTCCGGCTACGAATGCCAATTGGCTGCAAAGTCACCTTACGGGGAAAGGATGCGCATGATTTTCTTATCAGAGCCTTTGAAACCCGTGAGAATAGAATAGCGGATTATGCATTCGATGATCAGGGGAACATGTCCTTTGGCATCCCGGATCATACTTTGTTTAAGGATCAAAAATATAATCCAGATATCGGGATCTTTGGTATGGATGTCTGTATCACCATGGAGAAACCAGGGTATCGTATCAAACGCAGACGTATCCAACGAAGAAAGATCCATCAGAACCATATGTTGGATAAAAATGAAACAATACATTTTTTCACTGAGACCTTTAAACTGGAGGTTGTGAAATGAAGATTAAGGAACGAAAAAAAGAGTACGGACGAGTACATGGTTGTGAGCGATGTGGACGGAAACGTGGACTCATTAGAGCATATGGTTTACATATTTGCAGACAGTGTTTCAGAGAGAAAGCAGAAGACCTTGGGTTTAAGAAATATTCTTAGAGGAGACGTGAACACGACATGTTAAATGATCCATTGGCAAATGCATTATCTATGATTAAGAATGCTGAACTTCGTGGGAAAGGGATCTGTCAAATCCAGCCATCATCAAAATTGATCGGTGGCGTCCTAGACCTATTAAAGGAAAAAGGCTACATTGAAGGATTCGAATTCATTGATGATGGAAAAGCAGGAATCTTCAAAGTTGAGCTCACTGGTGCTATAAACAATTGTGGTGTGATAAAGCCAAGGTATCCCATTAAACGTGATGAACTTGAGAAATGGGAATCTCGGTATCTTCCTGCACGGCATTTTGGTTTACTGATCCTTACAACAACGAAAGGTATCATCTCACATGAAGAAGCAAAGAAACAAGGAATCGGCGGAAAGGTCCTAGCATATGTATATTAGAGGTGAAAAACAATGGTAAAGATAGCTGATATCAAAGAGGAGATCCCTATTCCTGATGGTGTACAAGTTCATTTTGAAACGAATCAGCTCACGGTCAAAGGTAAGAAAGGAGAACTTACCCGTGAGTTTTCCCATCCGAAGATCACTGTTTCGATCGAGGAGCAGGGTATTTTGATCCATTGCAAGCAACCACGAAGAAAACAAAAGGCTCTTGTTGGAACGTTTATAGCACATATGAAGAATATGATGAAAGGGGTCACAACAGGTTTTGAATATCATATGAAGACCGTATATTCTCATTTCCCCATCAAAACAAGTGTCGAAGGTACTTCGTTTGTCATACAGAATTTTCTCGGTGAGCGGTCACCGCGAAAAGCAGACATTCTACCGGGCATCACCGTGGATATTTCCGGGGAACATATCATCGTCAAAGGTATCGATAAGGAAAAAGTGGGACAGACCGTTGCTAACATTGAAAGGGCTGCAGCGGTAAAACGGCGAGATATCCGTGTATTCCAAGATGGTGTCTATCGTATAAGTAAAGGAGGTGGCAGTTAATGGCTAAAGACGACATCATTCAAAATCTCACATCCTTAAAAGGAATTGGTCAAGCAAAAGCAGAAGCTTTGGTCAATGAAGGATATGACACCATCAAAAAGATCCAATCCGCTTCAATTGATGAACTAACAAAAGTTAAAGGGATCAATGAGAACGTTGCCAGATCCTTACAATCCCAGCTCTCTACAAAAACCTCAGTATCTAAAAATGAAGAGAAGAAATCAACAGAGACCAAAGAAAAGAAACCGGTTAAAAGACCTGTTGCTTCGAAACCTCCAAAAAAATTAAAGAGCGAACCTGTGGAACCTGAGACCACCGATATCGATGAAACGAAAGAGGACATATATGTTGCAAAAAAGAAACCAAAGCTTTCCGATGATCTAAAGAAACATCTTTCACTGCGTAAGGATATTAAGAAACGGACACCGGAATTCCTCCGAGAAGAGTGGTTCCGATATAAGCGTATCCCAAAGAACTGGCGACGTCCTGATGGGATCACTTCAAAGATGCGCAGACATTACAAATATCGTCCCAGCGTCGTTCGTGTTGGTTTTCGCGGACCTAAGAAGACCCGGGGATTACATGCTTCAGGATTCAAAGAGATCCTTGTATATCGAGCATCAGATCTTGAATCCTTAAATCCAGAGACGCAGGCCGCCCGTATCGGTGGGTCTGTTGGAACAAAGAAGAGACTTGAAATAGAAAAGAAGGCCAAAGAGTTAGACATTCGACTGCTCAATAAATGATGAGGGGAAAAACCATGACAGATTTAAGAAATCAACGAAGAATGGCGGCATCACTGCTGAAATGCGGTGTACATCGTGTCTGGATGGACCATGATCGGCTGGATGAGATCGCTCGTGCCGTTACCAAGGATGATATTCGTATCCTTATCAATGGAAAGGCGATCAGAGCTCGGCAGAAACAAGGTATTTCATCAGGGAGAAAGAAATATCTAAGTGCGCAAAAGGAAAAAGGAAGACGAAAAGGCCTTGGGTCTCGAAAAGGATCGAAATTCGCACGATTTCCAAGAAAGAGACGATGGATCCAGACCATTCGACCTATCCGTGCATATCTCTGTGAACTTCGAGAGAATGGAACAATCACCCCTTCAGTGTATCGTCATTATTATCTACAGGCAAAAGGCGGAGTATTCAGAAATAAACGACATTTGAAATCCCATTTACTCAATGATGGTATATTAAAGGAGGAAGCAACATGAGCCAGGGTCCAAGGTATCATCTTAAACCACGTCGACGCCGAGAAGGAAAGACGGATTATCGGATGCGTCTAGCACTTCTAAAATCAGGGAAGCCTCGTATCGTTGTGAGACGATCATTGAATAATATCAGGGTTCAGGTCATTAATTATTCAGAACAGGGCGATATCGTTGTTGCCTCTGCGATGGGTAGCGACCTTGTAAAATCATATCACTGGAAACATTCCATGAAAACGACCTCTGCAGCCTATTTAACAGGTATTCTTGCAGGTAAACGGGCTAAGGATGCGGGGATCACAGAAGGAGTCTTAGATATCGGTAGACAGGTTCCAACAAAGGGATCGAAGGTTTTTGCTGCTCTTCAAGGAGTCCTTGATGCAGGTATCGATATTCCTCATAGCTCTGAGAAACTACCTAGCAAGGAACGGATACTAGGGAAACACCTTGATGATTCAATTGAAAAGGATGTTACATCGATGAAAGAAAAGATCATTGGGGGGAAATAATGGCAGCAACACGGAGACAATCCAGACGAGGATCACCACGGCAAGCTAGAGAGAAACGACCAGCGCCAACATGGAACCCAAAAACCAAATTAGGGAAACTTGTAGCTGGTGGAACAATAACCACCATGCATGATGCATTGGCTAGCGGTTTACCGTTACGTGAACCAGAGATCGTTGATATTCTTCTTCCAGATGTTGAAGATGAGGTCCTTGATGTGAACATGGTACAGCGAATGACCGATTCAGGGAGACGAGTGAAATTCGTCATCACTGTTGTCGTGGGGAACGGAGATGGATTCGTTGGTCTTGGTCAAGCTAAGGGAAAAGAGGTTGGTGCAAGTATTCGAAAGGCCATTGATACCGCAAAGATTCATTTACTTGAGATTCGTCGAGGATGTGGGTCATGGGAATGTGGTTGTGGTAAACCTCATACCGTCCCATTCGCTATCACTGGTAAAAGTGGATCTGTTGAAGTCACGTTGAAACCATCTCCACAAGGTATCGGCCTTGCGACAGGTGATGTTGCAAAAAAGATACTTAAACTTGCAGGGGTAAAGGATTGTTGGGCATTCACTGATGGGCAAACAAAGACAACAGTGAATTATGCAAAAGCTGTTTTCAATGCGTTACAGAAGAATACGGAGATGCGGATGATGCCATATGATGTTCAGCATATCGGTATTATCTCTGGAGCTACTGAACTTGCTAATGCAGAAGAACCTAAAGATATGATAGAGGAGGCGTCGTAGAAATGGTATATGCAGTAATTCGTGTACGTGGAACGGTGAACATCAAACCATCCATAAAGAAAACGTTAGAGTTATTGAATCTCACACGTGCTAATCATTGTGTCCTTGTTGATGAGAACAAAAGTGCAAAAGGCATGCTTCAGATAGCAAAAGATTATGTCACCTGGGGAGAGATCGATCTGGAAACGCTAAGTAAACTTCTAGAGGCGCGGGGTCGATTAATAGGTGATAAACCATTGACCGATGTCTATGTTCAATCAGCTACATCCTTTAAGACGATGGATGCAATGGCTAAAGCCATTATCGATAAAAAATTCATCTATAAGGAACTCCCTGAGGTCAAACCGATCTTTCGATTGAACCCACCAGTTAAAGGATTCGAAGGTATCAAAAGGTCATTTGTCAATAAAGGTGCACTTGGCTATCGTGGTAACGAGATCAATCATATTCTTGAAAGGATGCTTTAATGAGATGTTAATTATTTCAAAATATTTTTAAATAAGAATGGATTTAATGTATTCAAGAGGGGAGTAAGAAACAATGGAGGAAACCCTATACAATATTGAGATCCACCGAGGCTCTGACGTATTCGTTGGAAAGATCTTTTCCGATGCAGATGGAATGAAGGAATTCCGTAGTCGCTATTTAGACCAGCTCTTACGGGATATCACCATTGATATGCAGTTGGCGCTTGAGGAATTCCAAAATAGACAACCTGAACTCACGGATACATTCACCGAATAACAGATAGCTGAAAGAGGAACCTTTTTAAATGTTCCGTATATTTGGGCTTCTACAATGAACGATATGTAGGCTGATACCTTGAAATACACACGATATGAAAAAGCGCGGATCATTGGTGCACGGGCGTTGCAGATCTCAATGGGTGCCCCATCACTGATACCTATCCCCAAAGATGTCATTTTCCCTATTGACATCGCTATGCTTGAATTCAAGGAAGACGCCATCCCAATAACAGTTAAACGAACAGAGAGCAAAGATGCATGAAGTAAGAGGAGCGAATATGGCTGAAGAACAACAGGAAGAAACAACGAAGAAAAATGAGGAACAGCTTGCTACTGAAGAGATCTATATGACCGCAGGTGCCCATATTGGCACACGGCAGAAAACCTCAGATATGAAAGGGTTCATCTATAAGGTTCGAAACGATGGATTATATATCATCGATGTAAATAAGACCGATGAACGGGTGAAGGTCGCAGCAAAGTTCATTTCAAAATTTGATCCTCAGCAGGTCCTTGCAGTTTCTGTTCGTCAGTATGGGCAAAAACCCATTAGAAAATTATCTGAGATAACTGGTATCTCTGTTCTCCCTGGAAGATTCCGACCTGGCACGTTAACAAACCCTAATGCGAAAGGATTTCTTGAGCCTGAGTTGCTTATTGTCACCGATCCATTGGCCGATACACAAGCACTTCATGAGGCCCGCAATATCGGTATCCCTGTTGTCGCATTATGTGATACGAACAATGAGACAAAGCATGTTGATATGATCATACCCACAAACAATAAAGGACGACGTGCGTTGGCTCTCGTCTACTGGCTGTTAGCTCGAGAACTTCTCCTTGTAAAAGGAAAGATCTCATCCTATGATGATTTCCAAGCAACGGTAGAGGATTTCGAAGCAGAGATTTAAAGAGATATCTCATATTCCTTTTTCTATAATGTTCTCAGAATAAGAAGGATAGGGAAGAACCTTGCAGGTTACAATAGATGATACCATCATCCTTATCGGAACGGCACATATCTCTAAAAAAAGTGTGGATGAGGTAACAGAGATCATTGATCGATATCACCCTGATGTTGTTGCGGTAGAGCTCTGTCAACGTCGTTATGATGGACTTACAAAAAAGGACGTGTGGGAAAATACCCCTGTTACAAAACTAATCAAATCAAATAATGCCTATTTTCTTCTTGCACAGACCTTTTTAGCCTCCATCCAACGGAAACTTGGAAAGCAGCATGGTGTAGAACCAGGCTCAGAGATGATTGCAGCTATCAAAGAAGCAGAGGACCGAAACATTCCTGTAGAACTCGTGGACCGAGATATCGCTGTTACATTGAAACGAGCTTGGAAACGGATGGGGTTTTTTGAGAAGATTCGTATCTTCTGGGAGTTCATGAAGGCAATCGTTGGTTTTGATGAGGAGGAGCTTGAGGATATCGATTTTGAAGAACTCATGGATAAAGATATGATATCAACGATGCTTGATGAGTTTGGTAAGATCGCTCCAAGTGTGACAAAGGTGCTAATCGATGAACGGGATATGTTCATCGCGCAGCATATCAAAGATATCTCTCAAAAAAATAAGAAGGTCGTTGCGGTTGTCGGTGCTGGACACCTCAAAGGTATTGAAACATATATCCGAGATCCATCGTTCTCCGTTGATAGAACTGATCTTGAAAGTCTTCCTACAAAACGTTTCTCTGTATTAAAGGTCATAGGGTATCTAATCCCTGTTCTGTTCGCAGTATTAATAGGATATGCGTTTTTTTATAAAGGATTGGAATTTGCATCATTAATGTTTATCTATTGGTTTCTCATCAATGGTATCTGTTCAGCGATTGGTACCGCGATTGCACGAGGGCATCCACTTTCCATCCTCACCGCGTTCATCGCTGCACCTATCACGTCTTTGAACCCTGCAATTGCTGCAGGATGGGTAGCTGGCTATGTAGAAGCTAAGCTTCGCACTCCCGTAGTTAAAGATTTCAAACAATTAAGCAATATCGAAAGCTTCAAAGATTTCTGGAACAACCGGGTCATTCGACTACTTTTAGTTGTTGCTTTGGCAAACCTTGGGAGTATGATAGGAACTGTGATTGCGTTTCCCTATCTTACAAGCCTACTTACAGGATAATCATTTTTTAAGAACATTGATAAAGGATGCATGTGTTGTAGCCATGTGGGATGCAGATGGATAAATCATCAGGACGAAAGATAACGTTCCATGATCTTTCCCCACGGGAATATATGTATTTTCCAAAAGGGATACTTGAGATGGGACGACCTGGACAATCCAGTACTCTTGAACTCACCCATATCGTTTTTGCAATGCTTGTACTTACCATCGCATTCTCTTTTCCACTTAGTCAAAACAGTTTGCTTAAGATAGTGCTCACTAACCAAGGTTTCAACGTTAGCAGACTTCCTTCAGGTTTTGCAATGGCTTTTGTAGCGATCGTAAGTGCGTTCTTCTGCCATGAGCTCTCTCATAAACTCATGGCGCAACATTACAAGCTCTGGTCAGAATTCCGAATGTATACTAAAGGACTTCTGACATCCTTACTTCTCTCGGTTCTCACCGGTTTTGTCTTTGCAACACCTGGTGCAGTGATGTTCCAAGGTGATCCACGACCCTTTGAAGAAGGAAAAATAGCCATGGCGGGCCCATTGGCAAATATGATACTTGCATGTATCTTTTTACCTTTGTTCCTCTTTGTTTTCTATTACGAACCAGGGGCTATTAGGGACACTATTGGGATCATCTGTCTGGTAAACATCGTCTTTGCCTTGTTCAACCTTTTTCCCTTTGGACCTCTTGATGGTGTAAAAATATTTCAATGGAGTCCTGCTATTTGGACGACCATGTTCATTATCTCTGGTTGTATGATGATACTTCTTTTTCCCTTTGTTAGGGTATTTATATCATAAGAATAATAATAATAATGTAATATATTTTAAAACATATGATTTTAAAACTAAATAGAAACAATCTAGAAAGAATTATTTTTTAATCTTGCGTTTTTGTTTTGTTTGGGCTTTAGTTATCTTCTTTAGTGCCTCATCCTTCTTTCTTTTTTTCTCCTCTTGTTCTTGAAGATGTCTTTGTTCTTCAGGATCAATTGGCGGTTCAATGCTGCTTTTATTTAGAGGTTCAAATGAGCTTTCTTTCTGAGGTTGCCTCGCAGGCTCAGTAGGATGTTCACATTCGATTGCTTGGTCCCCATCGGTCTTTATTTGTTTTTGTGGTAAATGAAGCTTTTTAAATAAGCCTCGTACAGAAGAAGAGGGTTGTTCTTTCACCGGTTGTTCAGTCGCCTTATCTTCTTCTACCAGACGAAAGGATTTCTTTGATGGTTCTTGTTGAGATATTGCCTCATTTTCTTCTTTGACCGGTGTATCATCCTTTAAATCTTTTTTGTTTAAAGGATGATTCAATCGGCCAAGAAACCCCCCTTTTGCCTCCTTGTTTTCGTTTTGTTTAATGGAATCTTTATAACTTTGATACCATAAGAGGGATGATGCATATTCATCTCTCATCATGGAAAGAACTTCAGAGTACTTTTCTTTATTTTCACTTTTCAGTTTTTCAAGATATCTTTTTTCTTCAGGTATTAACCATGGTTTACCTGGTTTTCCATACATTTCGCGGTCTTTTTTATCCTTGATATATATAATAAATAATAGGATCACTAGGAGGACGAGTATGACGGGCACTGCAATTATAAAAGACAACGGGGAGATGAACACGCCTTTGGTTATCACAACAAGTGATCCAATGTGCATTGCATTAGGGTCCCCAGATGAAAAGATGTATACTTCGATCCTATT
>JARVGL010000070.1 GCA_029762575.1 Thermoplasmatota archaeon
TATCAAACGAACAAAATTATACGGGTCATTATCATATAATTGTTCTTGCATGGTCTTTGAGATAATATCATAAGGGGGTGACATGACTTTGTCAAGATGAGAGATCTTTTGCTTATTGTATGTGATTCCTTTGAATGGACTTATTTCAACCATACTCTGTGTCTCCGTAATTTAGTGAAGAACCCGTAACAAGTTCTCATGATAAATATATTGCCTAGGCTCATTGATTTGATTTCATTTTGAAAACGTATATTTAAATACACCGTTGTATACTCCCAAAAAGCAATGATCGATACTACTAGCCCTAGGAAGTCAATTCAAAAAGAGATACCTTTGGATGTGAGGCTATGTGATACTTGTATCGGTCGACTTTTCAGTTCAACTATCAATCAAGAGGATTATGCTGAAGTAGGTAGAAATATTCGGATAAAAGAAAAGATGGTTTCTGTTTCATATGAAGATTGTACGCTTTGTGAGGGTTTATCAAACGGTAAAGAACACTATATATCTATGGTGAAACAAGCGTTAGAAGGATATGAGTATTCTACGTTTCTTATTGGTTTGCATATCCATGAAGATATCCTTTCAGAGGAACAAAGGATCATGCAATTGACTGATGCGGCTGAGAAAGAGACGTTGAAGAATTATCTTAATCGATGTATCGGTCTTGCATTGGAAAAAGAGTTGGGAAAAGAAGTACATTTCGCAGATCCAGATATCATGGTCATCATCGATACGACGTTTGATGTCATATCGTTACAGATAAAATCATTGTTCATCTATGGGAGATATCAAAAATATAAGCGGGGTATTCCTCAGACCAAATGGTTCTGCAGATCCTGCCGGGGAAAAGGCTGTAGGGATTGTCAGTATTCTGGTACTCGATATGATTCTAGTGTTGAAGGTCTTATTGCAGATCCATTTCTCAAACAAACCCTTGGTCTTGATGAATCTTTTCATGGAGCAGGACGAGAAGATATAGATGTACGAATGCTTGGAAACGGCCGGCCCTTTGTCCTTGAAATAAAACAACCACAAAAAAGAACGATTGATTTTCAAAGCATCCAATCCCAGATTAATAAGAAATATACTGATATCATTTCAGTTCATCAGCTTGATTACACTCAGAAAGAGACCATCGCTCGATTAAAGGAAGCTCATTTTTCAAAGATCTATCGAGTTACTTTTGAAGGGAATCATCCCATTGAGAAAGAAAAACTTAAAAAGGTGGCGCAGACATTACGGGGTAACACAATAAATCAATTCACCCCGACTCGTGTCGAACTAAGACGCGCTAAAATGGTTAGAGCAAGAAAGATATATGACTGCAGAGTAGATGAGGTAAATGGCAATAAAGCTGTCTATATCATTGAAGCTGAATCTGGGACATATATCAAAGAAATAGTCACTGGGGATAACGGAAGAACTCAGCCGAATATCAGTGATCTGTTAGGTGTTCCCTGTATCGTGTGTTCGCTCGATGTCTTGGAAATTAAGGGGGAATAACGAAAAATGGTAAAACGTTCAAAAGGATTAAGAAGCAAAAGTAGAAAGATATTATCTAAAAAACCTCGGAACCGGGGATTTTCATCGATTACTAGTGCTCTACGACACTATGATGAAGGAGAATCAGTAAACATCGTTATTGATCCATCGGTTCATAAAGGGATGCCACATATTCGTTTTCATGGATATACTGGTAAGATTAAAGGAAAGCAGGGACGTTCCTATGTTGTTGGTATCAATGTTGGAAAGAAACCAAAGACACTTGTTATTCGCCCTGAGCATCTTCGGAGAGGGTAGTTGATGACTACTGAGAATACTGCTCAGTTGCTTTCTTTAGCCGAAGTGAAAAACATCCTTGTTAAAGTTGAAAAGGAACGTAAGGAATTATTATATGAACAACGGATCGCATTGGAACATGCTCAACGATTCGCTCGACTTCCAGCGGCAAAATCCAAATCGCTTATCGATGAGTTGAAAAAGCTGGATGGGGTTGATATATCTCAGGCATATAAGATAGCAGATATACTCCCTGAGACAGAAGATGATGTCAGGACTCTTTTTGCAAAGGAACGAGTAAGTATATCCAAAGAAACGATCAAAGAAATATTAGATCTTGTAGTAAAATACTATGTAAAATGAGTTAGGGAGGTGGAAACTACGGAGGAATATGTATATGTATTGGATTATTTACCAGAAGGAAGAGGCGATGTTCCTCCCCATCGACGTTATCCAGTTGTTTATGGTATCGGTGAGAATCAATTCACCATTCTTGAGCTTGTCCCAAAGGAGAGAATAACCCTTTCTATTGGTGATAGGATCTATATTGGGAAAGATGCGAGAAAAAGAGAGAAGATAAAAAAGATCAAAGGACGTATCGGCTATAGTGATCTCACCGGAACGGCACATGTTGAAATGCCCTATGTCATCCATGATATCGTTAAACATAAAGAAGAATATTTCGTTAATTTCTTTAACAATGCACCAGCAATATCTACTCGGTTCCATGTGCTAGAACTTCTTCCCGGTCTTGGAAAGAAAATGATGCTTGATATCCTTGATGAACGAAGAAAGAATCTTTTTACTAGTTTTACGGATATGACCGATCGCATCGATTTTCTTAGAGCACCAGATAAACTTGTTGCAAAGAGAATCGAACTTGAACTTACAGACCCTGATCAAAAATATCGTCTGTTCACAAGACCACCAATCACACAGGGGACACCGTATAGGCAATGATTGGTGTTTTGTGCATGTGCTCAAAACATCTTGGTCAACATTTTTTGATTAACCCGTATGTGGCAAAACGAGAAATAGAGTATGCGATGATAGAACCTGATGATATCGTTCTTGAGGTTGGCCCTGGAAAAGGTTTTTTGACAAGGTTACTAGCAGAAAAGGCTAAACAGGTATATGCTATTGAACTTGATGAACATCTCATTACGTATCTAGACAAGGTCCTACCAGATAATGTCAGGGTCATTCATGCTGATGCAGTAACATTTGATTTCTCAAAAATCGAACAGTTCACAAAGGTTGTATCAAATCTACCATTTCAGATTTCTTCACCTTTTACCTTTAAACTCTTAGATCTAACGTTCAAACGTGCAGTCTTGATCTATCAAAAGGAGTTTGCCCTTCGAATGATTGCCTCTCCAGGTAGCATTCATTATTCCCGTCTCTCTGTCGGAGTATATTATAGATCACGATGCAAGATAAGAGAAGTGATACCTAAAAGTTGTTTTCATCCTCGTCCTTTGGTTGATTCAGCAATGGTGGAACTCATACCTCATAAGACTCCTCCATTCATTGTGAAAGATGAACAATTCTTTTTTGATGTTACTCGATTGTTATTTAATCATCGTCGAAAAAAGATACGCACGATTCTTTCTAACTACTATACTGTTGATGTTTCAGATATCATATATGGGGATAGTCGTGTTGAGATGTTATCAGCTGAGCAGATAGGAGAAGTAAGTGATATAGTGCTTGAAAGACTGCAACGTAGTTGATTATCGACAGATGAGAATTCAATAAACCAAAGTTTTTTAGTATACCCTGCAATACATGTTTTTCACTTTAATTTGTTTTACGGCATTGTTATACCGTTTCCAGCCGATGAAACCAGGAAATGGTGTGTAACCAAAA
This sequence comes from Thermoplasmatota archaeon, assembly GCA_029762575.1. Classification (GTDB taxonomy): domain Archaea; phylum Thermoplasmatota; class E2; order DHVEG-1; family DHVEG-1; genus EX4572-165. The sequence continues at coordinate 3,652 of JARVGL010000070.1, forward strand.
TGATATGGTGAAACATCATGGAAAAAGCAAACGGTTTTTTTAAAAAAAATGTTTTTTTATGGATATTTATCTTTATTTGTTTCTCCGTTCTATCAATAGATATATGGAACTGGGGTTATTCACAACCATTGATCTTTGGACTCCCGTATTGGATATTTTATCATATTATTCTTACCATGAGTCTTTCTATCGTATTTTGGTTGTTTGCTCGATCGATATGGAGGAATCAAGATGAATGAATTCTTACTTCTTTTGATCCTTTATTTCATCATACTCTTAGTTATTGGTGTAATAGCTAGGAAAAAATCAAATCGAACGGTTGAGGATTATTTTGTTGCTGGAAGGACCTTTGGCCCTATCGTCTTGTTTTTTACGTTAGCTGCAACGAATTTCTCTGCATTTACGTTTCTAGGATTTGCTGGGAGATCATATCAAAGTGGCTTTGGCCAATATGGGATCATGGCTTTTGGAACAGGTTTCATGGCGTTAACGTTCTATATCATTGGTAGAAAGGTATGGATATTAGGAAAACAACGAGGTTATATGACACCTGGTGAACTTATTGGCTCCCAACTTCATAGTCCATTCTTACGTTTGTTGTTCATGGGCGTCATGGTCGTTTTCACGATACCCTATCTAGCAACCCAAGCTATTGGTGCAGGTTTTCTTCTCTCTTTTGTAACCTCTGGTGAGATTGTTTGGACCGTTGGTGCTATTCTTACAATGATCGTTATTCTTTTTTATGTATTAGTTGGAGGGATGAAAGGATCAGGTTGGACAGATGCCCTGCAGGGTTTCATCATGATTATTTCTTTAACCATTGCGGTAGTCTTTATCGCGGTGAGACTTGGCGGGTTTGAAACAGTGAACACCGTAGCTTATACAAAGAATGCTCTCTTGTTCTCAAGACCCGGAGTGGGAGATTTTTTTACTCCTCAGCTCTGGTTTTCCTTTCTCTTATTATGGTTTTTTGCAGATCCCATGTTTCCTCAGCTTTTCTCGCGTTTCTATACCGCTAAGAATCAAAAAGCTTTAAGGGGGGCAATGATTGGATATCCTCTACTTGTCTCCTTTCTCTTTCTTATACCTGTGCTCATTGGAGTATGGGCACAAGGAGTCTCTTTATCCCTTTCCCCGGAATCAATGGATATGGTGCTTCCTATGATGGTTCAGGCTTACACTCCATCGATCGTCTTTTCATTTGTAATGATAGGAGCACTTGCAGCGTTGATGTCCACCGCTGACTCTCAATTGTTATCATTATCGACCATGCTTTCTAGAGATGTTTTAAAAAATAAAACAAGATTTTCAGAGATACTAATAGGTAAACTCATCGCAGTATTGCTCACTCTCTTTGCAATCATCTTTGTTCTACTTGGATATGACCCCTCAATGGGCATCATGGGAACTCTTGTGAAAACCACGTTTCCAGGTCTTGCAGTACTCTTCCCAACGGTCATAGGAGTATTATATTGGAAAAAAGTGACAAAATATGGTTGTATACTAAGTATTCTATTTGGCGAGGTAGCAGTGTTTCTTTTTGAATATCAATTTGTTCCTTCATTTGGTTTTCTCTCAGGGATCTGGGGTGTGTTCATTGCAACTTTGGTATTGATACTAGGTAGTATCCTTTATCCTGCTAAACAAACGATCAAGGTTTTTTGACCGTTGCAAAAAAATTATCAATGGAATCCTTTGAAGCGAGGTTTACTTCCTCAAATCGTTGTATGATAAACCCTGATAGTATCAGTTCTTCAACAAATTCCTCTTTAGTATATAGATGATAGAATCGAGGGATAGTATGATGATGTTGCCTCCAGAAAACAATGATGTCTCCCTCAGAAAGAAAAGGATACGGTTTCTCTATTTCGTTATAGAATTGTTTGAATCGATCTTGATCTTTATTCCAGACACTGATCAATGCGTTTCCTTCTGGTTTTAACACCCTATGGAGTTCCTGTAATGATTTGATACGGGCTTGTTTAGTCCTTAAAGTATGAAGAGTAGCAATATAAAGACCATTGTCAAAGAAATCAGGTTTAAAGGGAAGGCGATCTGCTGTTGCTTGAATAAATGAAACATGGTTCATATCGTTCTCATTCACATTTGTTTTTGCGATAGATAAAAGATTCCTTGAGATATCAACTCCTACTATATCCCAATTTTTTTGTGGTATTCCTTTAAGATGTCTCCCGTTTCCACAACCGATATCAATGAGAGAACCATTGGTACGGTCAGAGGAAAAAAAATCTAATATCTGAGGCCATGGTCTTCTCCGTGACCTATCAAAGCTAGAAGCTATATGGTCCCATATCTCTCTATTAGATGGTAATTGATTCGATGACATTGTCTTTAATGAAAATCTATAAAATGTTTTTATATGTTTAGATGAGTGCAATATTATAAATATGACTAAAAACAATAATATTTTAGTATATTGGTGTTGATGTGAAACTACGTTCTTATATTGTTTTACTAATCATTGTTTGTGTGATACTTGCTTCAGTATCCTTTATCTATCCTAGTCTCTATCCGCCGGATAGTGATAATGATGGGGTCATCGATGATATCGATGCGTTTCCTAATGATCCCACGGAATGGAAGGATACCGATGGTGATGGAGTAGGAGATAATCGTGATGCATTTCCATTTGATCCTGCGGCTAGTGTGGATTCAGATGGTGATGGGTATCCAGATAATTGGAACCCTGGGAAAACACAAGAAGATAGTACCTCTGACCCACCATTGCAACTTGATGCTTTTCCCTATGATCCCACAGAATGGTTTGATAGTGATGGAGATGGTGTGGGAGATAATAGCGATGAGTACCCTAATGATCCCACGGAATGGAAGGATACCGATGGTGATGGAGTAGGAGATAATAAAGATAGCAATCCACTTGTTAATCTATCCTTTAGCCTCTCTATATATCGATGTCGCCTTATTCGAAATGTCGATCTATTGGGCTGGGGTCAACTCTATATCGGTGTATCCATCAATAATGAAGAGGAACAGATCTTTGATAACAATGGAGCGTATTGGAAGGTTCGGAAGAATAAAGATTGTTCATTACCCATTGCTCTCTTTTATGATATCGATGATAGTGATGGTTCATTAT
>JARVGL010000071.1 GCA_029762575.1 Thermoplasmatota archaeon
AAAAAATATTTTTGGATCAGGTTTTTCTTTTGATATTACTATCGTTCGAGGTGCAGGTGCCTTTGTATGTGGAGAAGAAACTGCACTTATTGCATCGATAGAAGGTAAAAAAGGCGAACCTCGACAACGGCCCCCGTTTCCAACACAAAAAGGGCTTTGGGGAAAACCAACAAACATCAACAATGTAGAGACCTGGGCCAACGTTCCCTACATAATAAGGAAAGGAGCAAAATGGTTTGCAAACATAGGAACTGAAAAAAGTAAAGGAACAAAGATTTTTTCTCTTGTTGGAAAAATAAATAATACAGGTTTAGTAGAAGTTCCCATGGGCATTACTTTAAAGGAAATGATATATAGTATTGGAGGAGGCGTCCCTGATGGAAAAATGTTCAAAGCAGTACAGACCGGTGGGCCATCTGGTGGTTGCATACCAAAAGAATTATTGGATACACCAATCGATTATGAAAAGCTAAAAGAAGCCGGCTGTATCATGGGCTCAGGCGGTATGGTGGTGATGGATGAGGACACCTGCATGGTAGATGTCGCAAGATACTTCCTTGAGTTTTTACAAGATGAATCCTGTGGAAAATGTCTGTCATGTCGTGAAGGGACCAAACGTATGGCTGAGATAATTACCGATATTACCAAGGGGCAAGGAAAGGAAGGTGATATTGAACTCTTAATCGAGCTTGCACATGTGGTAAAAGATACATCGATGTGTGGTCTAGGGCAAACCGCTGCAAATCCTGTATTATCAACAATAAAATATTTCCTAGACGAATATGAAGCCCATATATTCGACCGGAAGTGTCCAGCAGGTGTCTGTCGAGATCTATATATTTCACCCTGCCAGAATGCATGTCCTGCAAGAATGAACGCTCCAGGTTATATCTCTTTGATAGGTGAAGGTCGTTTCACGGAAGCACTTGCCTTAGCGTTAGATACGAACCCGTTTCCATCTGTTTGCGGACGTATCTGTGATCACCAATGCATGTCCAAATGTCGCAGAAACCAGATCGATGAACCAGTTGCGATACGAGCTTTAAAACGATTCATCGGAGACTATATTGAAAATGACATCGAATATCCCCCCATTGAAATTTCAAAAGAACAGATCCCTTTTAAAGTTGCAATTATTGGTGCAGGCCCTGCAGGGTTAAGCTGTTCTTATTTTCTAGCTAGATTAGGGTATGAGCCAACGGTCTTTGAAAAACTACCTGTCGCTGGAGGTATGATGGCAGTGGCCATCCCTGAATACCGTTTACCAAAAAAAATACTTCAACGGGAAATAGATAACATAAAAAAGATAGGTGTCGATATCAGATTGAACACAGAAGTTGGTAAAGATATCACCATCTCTCAGCTGTGGTCACAAGGATATCAATCATTTTTCATTGCTGTAGGGATGTATGGAGATAGACGTCTAGGGATACCCGGGGAGAATTTGGAAAATGTTATCCAGGCCGTTGATCTCTTAGAAAATATTAATCTTGATAAACCAGTTGTTTCCCCTGCGGGGAAAAAGGTTGTTGTGATAGGCGGGGGTAATTCTGCAATCGATGCTGCTAGAACGATGTTACGGATGGGTGCTAGCGATGTTACAATCATTTATCGAAGAACGAGGCGAGAGATGCCTGCGTATACTGAAGAGATTGATGCAGCGGAACATGAAGGAGTGAAGATAAAATATCTAATCGCTCCAGAAAAGATATTTGGAGAAAAAGGAAAGGTAAAAAGTATCGAATGTATAAAAATGAAGCCAGGTGATTTTGATAATGAAGGCCGCCAAAAACCAACCCCTATGCCAAATAGTAATTTCTTCATTGATGCGGATATCATCATTCCTGCAATTGGAGAGTTTTCTGATGTTTCAGGGCTTTTTACAGGTCTAGATGTTGAGACCAATCCAGATGGTACGGTCAAAATCGATAAACAAGGGAGAACAAGCATACCTGGCATTTTCTCAGGTGGTGATGTTGCAACAGGGCCTGCCACAGTCATAAACGCTGTAGCTGCAGGAGAACGAGCAGCGGTGACAATAGATCAATACATTACTAAAGATAGGACACGGAAATATCCCTGGCGGGAACATAAAATTGTTGATACGTACTTTGATGCTGAAGCTGAACCGGTAAAATATAGAGCACAGAGACCAAAGGTCTTATCCTCTTCAGAGAGAAAAGCCAGTTTTGAAGAGGTAGAGCGGTGTTACACAAAAGCACTTGCCATGAAAGAAGCGAAAAGATGCTTACGCTGCGATCTAGAAATCGAGATACAAGAAAAGATACGTGAAGAAAAACCCATCGAGGTGAAACGATGATCGAACTAACGATTGATGGCCTCCCGGTTCAGGTCGAGGAAGGTTCAACGATCCTTGAAGCAGCTCAGTTTTTCGGTATTCCTATCCCAACTCTCTGCCATAATGATGGTTTAACGCCATATGGAGCATGTCGTTTATGTGTCGTTGAAATTGGCAAAGGAGAAAATGCAAAACTCGTGTCCTCTTGCACCTACCCTGCGGAACCAGGGCTTTTTGTAAGGACTAATTCAAAACGAGTGGTACAAGCACGTAAAATGCTTGTTGAGCTTTTGGTTGCTATGTGCCCTTCATCTAAGACCGTGCAGGATCTGGCTTCAGCACTAGAGGTCACAAAGGTTCGATTCAAAGTAGAACATAATGACTGTATACTCTGTGGTCTTTGTGTTCGTATGTGCGAAGAACAGATGATGGCAAAGGCAATCGGTTTTGTAAATAGGGGAAAAAATCGAACGATCACCACTCCTTTTGATATGAAATCCGATGTTTGTAGGACCTGTGGTGGTTGCATGTATATATGCCCTGCCTGCGAACTCCGTTGTCAGGGCCCCGATGCGGATACTGATCTCTGTAATGCTTGTCTGAATGTCCAACCAGTGTGTTTAAACGAGGAAGAGGATAAGATGTGTTTCTTAGATCCTTGTGGTTGGTGTTATGAAGAATTAGGAAGGAAGAAGAAAAAGAAGGAATGATGTAAGAAATAATGATATATAACTTGGAGGAAAAAATATGTCTTTAACAAAAATAAATGCATCTGCAGCAACACTTAGCAAGAATCGTACCGAGGGGGCGATAAATTCAATGAGCGGAATGTGCGCCACTTGTGTCGATGGTTGCATTGGTATGTGTGAGATAGGGAAATCAGCATATCGTGGTCATGAGATCATCTATCCTCAACCATATGGGATCATCACCTCAGCATGCGAAAAGATGTACCCTGTTGACCTCTCACATTTCACGATCCTTGGAGGAGTTGTTGGAGCATGGGGTATTGAGACAGACAGTGACCGTGCGGTATTCTCAAACGTAAATCTTGAAAGAACGGTATGCCAGAACAATCCTTTAAAGGTTAAAATGCCGATGATCATCCCTGGTCTTGGTTCAACAGCCATTGCAAAGAACAATTGGGAGGGGCTTGCAGTTGGTGCTGCATTATCTGGTATTCCACTCACAATTGGAGAAAATGTCTGTGGTATGGACCCTGAATCTGAATTCGTCAAAGGAAAAGTAAAACATTCACCAGACCTTGAATCAAGGGTTAATCTTTATAAAAAATGGCAACGTGACGGCTACGGGGCAATCGTTGTTCAGGCTAATGTAGAGGATACGAATCTTGGTGTTCATGAATATGCTATCTCTGAATTGGATGTCGATGCAGTCGAATTGAAATGGGGGCAAGGAGCAAAGAACATTGGTGGAGAAGTCAAGATAAAGGAATTAAAACGTGCTCAAGAATTAAAGAAAAGAGGATATGTTGTCCTTCCTGATCCAATGGATAAGGGAGTCATGGCTGCTTTTGAGAAAGGAAGTTTTAGAGAGTTCGAGCGTCATTCCCGTGTCGGTATGGTATCAGAGTCAGGTTTCATGAAACGAGTAAAAGAGCTTCGTGATCTCGGTGCAAAACGAGTGTTCCTTAAAACAGGAGCGTATCGGCCTGTGGCGCTTGCACAAGCAGTAAAATATGCTTCAAAAGCAAAGATAGATCTTCTCACGGTTGATGCAGCAGGCGGTGGAACGGGTATGAGTCCATGGAGGATGATGAATGAATGGGGTATACCGCAGGTTGAACTCCATTCAATGCTCTACAACTATGTCGATAAACTTGCAAAAAAAGGAGAGTACGTTCCTGATATCGCTATTGCCGGGGGATTTACTTTTGAGGATCAGATACTTAAGGGTCTTGCATTGGGTGCACCTTATTTTAAACTCATCGGGATGGCCCGGGGTCCTTTGGCCGCAGCTATGGTCGGTAAGACCATTGGTAAAAAAATCGATGAATCAATGGTACCTATATTCATTGAAAGATTTGGGACGTCTGCTGAAGAGATCTTTGTCACCGCGCCAGATCTAAAAAGAAAGTTTGGAAAGGAGTTTGATAAACTCCCTACCGGTGCTTTAGGTCTTTATACCTACATGGAACGATTACATCAGGGTCTTAGACAGATCATGGCGGGTTGTAGGAAATTCTCTTTGGATTATATCTCTAGAGATGACATCGCAGCGCTTACAAAGGAATCATCTAACATCAGTGGGATACCATATATCACGGATGTTGATACAAACGATGTCACAAAAATACTTGAGGGTAAGTAAAACCTTACCGCTCTCTTTATTTTTTTCGTAGTGTATTAATATTCAAACAGTGATGCTGCCCATGGGTCCTGGGTGGTATTCATCAGAGGGTATTACAGATGGATGTTCATATGAGAACGAAAACTGATGTGCTGGAGAGTGCAAAGGAGAATAATGTTATATTTATTCGGCTTCAATTTCTCGATATCCTAGGTATACCAAAGAATATTGTTATTCCCTCTAGTCGATTGGAGGAAGCACTTGATGAAGGTATCCCGTTTGATGGTTCGTCGATAGTTGGTTATGCGACAATCGAAGAATCCGATAAAATCGCTCGACCTGATCCTAATAGTTTTGTCATCATTCCTGATATCATTGAGAAAAGAAGAACAGCAAGGCTTATCTGTGATATCTATGAACCCTCAGGGGAACGATGTCTTGCAGATACGAAATTTGTCCTGGAAAAGATGATGGATAAAAGCAAAGAACTTGGATACTTGTTTAATACTGGGCCGGAGTGTGAGTTCTTCCTATTTAAGAAAAATGGAGAGACCACCACACTTACGCCAAATGATTCCGCAGGATATTTTGATCTATCTCATCGAGATATCGCAGAAGGCGTCCGTGCTGACATCTCCCTTGCATTGGATAGTTTTGGCATCCAAACCTATACCTCTCATCATGAAGTATCCCACGGGCAACATGAGATCAATTTTCGTTATGCTGATGCATTGACGACCGCTGATCGGGTGACCACGCTCAAATATGTTACAAAGGTGATTGCAACATTTCATAATCTTCATGCAACGTTTATGCCAAAACCGATACAAGGTCTCAGTGGATCAGGAATGCACACTCATATGTCATTATTTACCAATGATAATAAGAATGTTTTCTATGACCCTAACAGAGAATATGGCCTTAGCGAAACCGCACGTTTTTTTATTGCTGGATTACTTGACCACATAAAAGAGATAACTGCCATCCTTAACCCAACAGTAAATTCATATAAACGGCTCGTCCCAGGATATGAGGCACCTACATATATTAGCTGGGCGAATAGTAATAGAAGTGCGCTTATCCGCATTCCTGCTGAAAAAAAGAATGGAACGCGTTGTGAACTAAGAAGCCCGGATCTCTCAGGAAACCCCTATCTGCAATTTGCATCCATGCTTGCAGCAGGACTTGATGGCATAAAAAGACGTTTAGAGTTACGACAAGCGGTCGAGGAAAATATCTATACCCTCAATGAACAACAAAAGAAACAGTATGATATTGAACCACTTCCTGAAAGTCTTGGCCATGCCCTAAGCATCATGGAAGATAGCGAGCTTGTAAAACAGATCGTGGGGTCTCATATCTTTGAAAATTTTCTTCATGTGAAACGAAAACAATGGGATGCATATCGACAACAGATAACACCCTGGGAGATCAATAGATACCTCCATTTGATCTAAAAAATGATGAGATACCTGTAAGGGTTTACATTGTCAAGCAAATAGTTTAAAAGAGCGACTACCATTACCATGACCTACGGTGGTTTTGGATGACCTTTGAAATACGAGTAATAAGTAATACACCATTGACCGGTGAGACAGATCCAGAGACAGCCGCTAAAACCTTCTTTGAACAGATAGGTTATCTTTCAAAGGGATCTGATCCGTCTATCCCCTATACGTTATTTGCTGAGTATTTCATAAAACATCCAACAAAAGCATGGTATGTTGAAGAATTATCCATGAAACTTGGTACATCAAAGCCAACCGTTTACCGGCATCTAAATAAACTGAAATCATTGGACCTTCTTGAAGAGATCCAAGCAATCGATGAGTCGACGAAACAAACAAAAAAAGCTTATCGGCTCCGATATGGAGATTTGAAAAAGGCGTGGAATTTTGTTGAAGCCCATTTAAAGGTCGCAATGGAAAACTATGGGAAAACAGTTGAACATATACAAAATCTGATGATAAAGGAACAAAGAGGGAAAAAAGATGAGTAACAAACCAGAAGTCGAACTTACTCAAGGATCAGAATATAAGATTTTTTCATTAGGCGCTAGGGACCGTATGGTCGAATCCATAGGGA
>JARVGL010000072.1 GCA_029762575.1 Thermoplasmatota archaeon
AGCGTCTTGCATCACTATTAAAACCGATCTGTTTATGTTTCTCATGGACGATGACATCGATGTCTTTATCATGTTTCTTTAATGAGAGAGCTGTTGCAAGACCACTGAGCCCTCCACCAATGATATCGACCTGCATCTTGTAGCTCCTTATATTTAAAGGATATAATACAAAATACATCTAATGTATGGCTATATAATCTTTTTTCCTTTGCTAGGGGGGGTTTTAACAAAAAAACGTTCTTGTTAGCTGATTACCTCAAAATCTGTACAAAACCCTATCACATACTTTAGTAATCCAAAGGGGCCAGGGCTATAGGTAAAAAACAAGAATCGGGTCGGCTGGAACTCTACCTTAGTAAAACCTCGTATAAACCCCATATTATCTACTAGACCACTACTCTCATAGTAGAACAAGGATATCACCCGAGCAGAAATGGTACCGTTCTCATCCACTGGAGTAAGTATTGTGCCCATGATGAACGTGTTCTTTGCTGCAGTTGTGTTCGAGTCATCTGTCAAAGATTCCTGTATCTGTTGTCCACTAGATATCATTGCACTAAGAAGGATGGATACCAACGCTATGATGTGTAGGACGCGTAATCGTTTCATCATACTAGCTCCAAGACGTAACGATAACGATTATTAATCGCTCTATATAAATAATATTGATGATGGTTTAAATACTTTAGTATCTACATCAACAAAGAAATTACCCTTAGAGAGCAGCTTTGGTCTGTTCCCATAACATATCCCCGGTATAATGAAGCACTGCTACCGCTTTTCCTTGTGTCGCACTCTTCATCTCTCTTCCAGATATTAGCGCCCGTCCCACAGCTAAAGGTTTTTTGTGTTGTTCATCACATACCCATACCATATCGTTCTCTTGTATCGACTCATCAGCATCAACGATACCGGGAGCCATGACATCAGCACCATTGATAACAAAACGAACAGCACCCATATCAACCACCACATATCGATTATGCGGCTTTGAATGCAATAATCCTACAAGAGTGAAAAACACATCGTCATCCTTTTCAAAGAACAAAGGTGCTCCATCAATAAAGATGAGATCACATTGCTCAAGGGTCCCTTTTTCGATGTTATCATTTTGAAAAACAAAATCACTATCGATATCCTTATGGATTTGTTCAAGGAGTTCTTTTATCTCTTTTTTTTTTAACCGGTGTTTATTCTTCACCTTCACCATACAAGACCAAAACAACAATCACCTCTATCTTATTAATCGTTTGCGCTACAGTCACTTTTCCATAGAAAAAAGGAGATGATTCTATTATAGTAGCAAGATCGTTTTAGTTCACGATGCGGGTAATACTCCTAGAGCGATGGAAATAAGGATCAAAACAAGGACCATGGCGAGTATCGATTGGTTCATCGTTATCTTTGAGAGCTTCTCTTGTATGATATCGATCTTTGGTGAAAACCGTATGATACAAAACAACAATACGAGGCCACCTGCGACAATCCCCCATTCCTTTAAAAGAGCGAATGGTTCGATGAACGGGATCTGAAACGGGATATATGCAGGTAACACTGAAGCAGCAGGGAGAATGAAGCGATCTAACCATGCCTCTGGATAGATACCGAGGAACAAACAGAAACAACCAAGAAACACCATTGGTAGTAACATGGGCAGTGGTACATCATCATATGTTTTCTTTTTTTGTTCTTTGTTTAGGTGTCGTATAAAGGAGAAATAGAGTATCTTAGCAAAACAGGCGACTGTTCCAATCGAGGCAAGAATAAGGAGGAGAGCGATGAATGGATTATCGGCTACCGCTGTTTCAATAAGAGTTTTACTCACTGATCCACTAAAAGGAGTGATGCCAGAGACCGCTAGGATCCCGATGATATACATGAAGAGGGTTATCGGCATATTCCACCCGATCCTTTGTTCTCTGATGTCTCTAGTCCCGGTCTTATAGATGATAGCTCCAGCGCAGAGGAAAAGCAATGCTTTGAAAAAAGCATGGTTGATCATATGATAGAGGCTACCAGCTAGTCCAATGGTTGATAATGATCCGATGCCGACAACGATGAACCCTATCTGAGATATGGTGCTATATGCAGTGATCCGTTTGATATCCCATTGCATCACTGCTCCTACTGCACCACCAACAGCAGTGATTGCACCAAGAAGAATGATGATCTCACCTAGACGAGGTGCTGTGAACCCAAACGAATTGAACCGTAAGAATAGGTAGATGCCGGTCTTAACGATGATACCGGAGAGCAATGCAGAGATAGGTGTTGGCGCGGTCGAATGCGCGGCAACTAGCCATGTATGAAACGGGATTATCGCTGATTTGATCGCTACTGCTGCAAACAACAACAGAAAGATACTTATCTGGGTCTGAGAAGAGATAGTTGGTATCTCTTTGGCGATATATTCAAGGTTGAGAACCCCTGTCTCAGCGTAGATGATACCGATACCTAAGAGAAGTAACAAGGATGCAAGGGTCCCTAGGATCAAATAGTTGAATGATGCTTTGAACTTAAAACGGTTATCACTAAAGGTGATGAGTATATAGCTACAGATACAGATGATATCAAAGAAGATATAGATGTTGAAGATATCTGCTGATATGAAGATACCATTTAACCCCATCGTTAAAAGCAAGAAGAAGAAATAGAATTTCCCTGTATCATTTTTAACAGAGGATAATGAGTACAGATAGCTTAAGAGTACAAGAGTCGCAGTGATGGTCAAAAGGATAAATGAGAGCTCATCGATGATAAGGGTGATACCAAAGGGTTCTTCCCATCCGCCAACAGTATAGATGAAGGTCTCGGTGGATAGGTTCTGAAAGATAATGAAAAGATAAAGGAAAGGAAGCAAGACAGCAACACCGGTGATGATCTTTTGTAGAACTTCTTTTTTTGAGAGCATGGTTATCATCGATACGAGAAGAGCTGCGAGTACTGGTGTTATTAAAAGAAAGATGGGAAGATGTGCTATCATGGTATCTCCTCGATGTTCAATGTACCAAATTTCTTATAGATCCATACAGTGATAGCTAATGCAAGTGCTGTATCGCAGAGATTGATGACTATCATTGTAAGCATAAGTGCTTGAGGGACAGGGTCGACGAAAAATGTTGCATCGGTAGTGATGATCGGAGGAAGACCACCTTTCACATATCCTAAGGAGATGAAGAAGAGGAGGACACCGTTACTAGCGATACCTAATGACATGATGATACGTATCAGGTTCTTATTAGTGATGATACCGTAGAGACCAACAAGGAAGAGTATGATGCCGATGTTGATGCCATTGATCATGGTTGTATCTCCCATCGTATCAACAACATATAGAAGAGGACGATACCTGCAAATACTTTTATTCCAATGATGATGTTAAACACCCATATCATACCAAAACTTGAGAAGAAGGATCCACCATACCATATCCCAAAGAGCCCTAAAGAGAGAAATAATGTTACTCCTAAGAGTTCCAGTAATGAGAGATGCAGGGTATATCGATGAAAGGTATCGGTCTCATAGGCTACAAAGATGAGGATAGCACCCATCGCTAGGATGACCCCTCCTTGAAATCCTCCACCTGGTGAGATATGACCATATAGTATCATATAGAACCCAAAGAGAAAGATAAAAGGGATAATCGTTCTTGAAGCAGTCTTTATGATCCGTGAGGTCATGATCTCCTCCCTATGAGAAGGATGATACCTGAGATGGTGATAAAGATAACTAAGAGCTCTCCTAAGGTATCATAGATTCGATAATCAATAAGAATCGCAGTGACCGCGTTCAACGCTCCAGTTAGAGAGATATTCTCAATATAGTATACAGCTATCGTTGATGATAAGAGAGAGGGATACTCTCGAGATATTGACGAGAGAAGAAGGTAACCAAAGACACCTAGGATGCCAATGGCAACAAGGTTAAAGATCATTTTGTCTTTCGTTCTAATCCCTCCACTTTTCGTAAAACTGTTAGATAGAGTATCGTTGTTGCTCCAGTTCCAACAACAGCCATTGTTATCGCGACATCAGGTGCTTGATAGAAAAAAAGGATGATGACAAGTAACAATGTGTTAGCTGAAAGCACTATCAACGCTTGTATCAACGTCTTTGAAATAATGAAGAGTACAGCGGTACCTACAAGCAAGATCAATACAATCTCATGTATCATGTTCTCCTCCAGAGATGCTTTGGTTTCTTTTGTTCTTTAGAATGGGATGAAAAGGGGACAATAGGTGTATCTCCTTTGAGATGAGCAGATCGTGCAATAGCATGAGAGACCACAGGGGTCAATATAAAGATCAACAAGATTAATACCAATAGTTTCACAGAGAGATGATGAAGACCTGTTCGAATGATCAAACCAAGAAGGATGTTCATCGCACCACCTGTGTTTATCTTTGTACTAGAATGAAGTCGCATATAGATATCAGGGAAACGATACAACCCTAATGCTGAAAGGGCCATGACCACACATCCAACAACGATAAAGACTAACGATATGATATCAAGGAAGATGTTCATCTTATCTCTTCACCTCCAAGATATTTAGTGAATGCTATCATCCCTACAAAATCCAATAAAAGATACGAGATAGCAACATCAAGAAAGAACATATTACCCGTATCAAAACTATACAAAGCTAAGATGATGACAAAGATTATAGAGATACTATTGACTGCAACAAGTCTATCCTGTATACTTGGACCTACGATCAACCGGTATGATGAACAAAACGCTACACCTATCAAAAAAACGATAAAGATGATCATCTGAACAACGCTCCTATCATATCATGCCATCTCCCAATACTATTCTCAATGTATTCCTCTGAATCCTTCTCCATCAAGGAAGAAAAATGGACGTAGAGAAATGCTCCTTCATCCTCATCATCCTCCACATCGATAACGAGGGTGCCAGGGGTTACCGTGATCAGATGAGATATAAGGGTTAATTCAGCATCGGAACTAAGATCAACCTTTATCCGTACGATCTTCGGATTGATCCGAAGAGTGATCACCTGATAGATCAATTCAAAGTTAGCTATGATGATACGAAAAAGAGCAGATAGGATCAAACCTATCAAATGTTCTCCAGCAAAGATATACTCCTTAAAGGTTTTACGTTTCCCTTCCACTGTTTTAATGGCAAGTCGTGTAGTCCCAAGACCAACAAGCACACTTATCAAAAAACCTGCCATCAGTGAAAGAATAGAGAAGTTTACGGTCAGTAACAACCAAAAAAGAAAGAGGGTGGTGACTAGGACAAGTACATCTCTTTTATGGATCCTTCTTTGTCGCGTCATCATATTTACCTATGTTCTTCTCTTTGATTTCCTCTAAATGAATCTATCTAACCAGGTCACTTGGGGTCAACAGTCAGGTCAACCAGGTTCAAAAAGGTTGACTGCCAGTATCGATCCACCACCTTAACCAAAAGAAATATATCAACATCACTTTAAGAAGTTTTTCGACCCGATATTACAAAAACCTTGGTCAATCAAAAGACTACCGTGAAGAAGGGTTCACGATACAAAGATAAGAAAACGATATGGGATACTTGAACATCCTAGAGGCTACTATCCATCCATCTATTAGTAGAATGATATGATCATGACTTCTAGGTCCTCTATCAAAGAGTTCTTATCTAGATCATAGTCTCTCAGAAGGGATTTCATCGCCCAAACTCTTATAAACAGGGTACTTATTTCCTGGTGCCAAGGTACTTATCATGGAAAAACCTTTAAAGATACTTCATAGTTCATTAAATGAAAGGGTTATCGTTGAACTTCGATCAGGACGTGCCTATCATGGTGTCCTTGATGGATATGATGTACCCCATATGAATATCGTACTGAAGAACGCCGATGAAATGAGGAATGGCGAATCAGTTAAAAAACATAACACTATCATTGTTCGGGGAGACAACATCATCTATGTCTCACCATAGTATAATAATAACTTGAGGTGAATAGAACCTATGACGAAAGGAACAGCGGCTCATTTTGGTGGAAAGACAAACCATACCATGTGCCGACGATGTGGTAAACATTCTTTTCATAAACAAAAGAAGGTCTGTGCATCGTGCGGATTTGGCGAAACCGCCAAACGACGGGAATACAACTGGATCAAACGCCACTAATTCACATTAGGCTTTTTACCAGGTTTTTTCTTTTAATTACTCGTTATAGTGTATAGCATGTTTACTACTTGTGGTATATCTCTTTTGTTGAATACTACTGGTATATGCAAAGGATGTACGTATTTCAAAATGGGTCTAGATCACTACCAAGAATCTGAGTCTTTCTCTAAGAGATTACCTTTATTGTCTATTATCAATGCATAACGCATCTTGGCTTTGGGACAATATTATTTCATCTAGGTTGAATCCCAGTCAGCTATGATGTCGTCAAGATACC
This sequence comes from Thermoplasmatota archaeon, assembly GCA_029762575.1. Taxonomy (GTDB): domain Archaea; phylum Thermoplasmatota; class E2; order DHVEG-1; family DHVEG-1; genus EX4572-165. The sequence continues at coordinate 6,421 of JARVGL010000072.1, forward strand.
GTAGATATACTAAGCGTTTCAGATTATACACACAGACACGAGTACATGCTTCGTAGAATCGTCGTACTCGTATATCTCTTCCTAATGGTTTAGGGAACATCCGGGCATAGGCCGAGTTGACTGTTTCTGAGATGGATCGTTGATGATAATCTCGGAGCCATTGCTGCGGATCCCGTAAGAGGTCATAATGCATCTTTTTCCAAGCATTTGATCCTTTTGCTTTGAATGTGTCATTCTTTTTTGGGTAAATACGTGG
>JARVGL010000073.1 GCA_029762575.1 Thermoplasmatota archaeon
GTAGTCTAATGCTTTTTCACAGCTGTTTATCGTTATAGTTGCATATTGTTCTTGAGACGTATCCAAAACGGTTTTAATGGAAAATAAGAAATCCTCTTCGTCATCAACGACAAGTATTCTCTTACCCACAGTACCCTCCAGCGTAAAGAAGAGTGTTCTTATTAATAACCTATCGTTTTTTTCAAAGATTATTGCTTTGATCAGTTGATATCATCTATTAGATATACGGATCATAGAATAACTCTATTTTTTAGATTCATATAGTAAAAAAATCAATAAGTATAGAAAGTAGCAAGATACTGTTATGGACTGAGCGGGATTTGAACCCGCGGCCTCCACCTTGCGAAGGTGGCGATCTTCCAGCTGATCTATCAGCCCAAAGGATACCAATCGAAAAAGAGAGGGTGGTATTTGATTGTTTCCGTAGATTATTATTCTCCTTATCGTTTAATGTTTTACAATTTGATTCTGTTTAGAGAACTTCATTGCCTCTATCACCGGTAGTTTTTCACCCATCATGAACTTCTCAAGGGCTCCTCCACCAGTACTGATATGAGAGATCTGATCAGTTAGGTTAAGTTGTTTGACCGCAGCAACAGTATGACCCCCTCCGACAATAGAAAATGCGTGGGAGGTAGCGATACAGGTGAACACTTCTTTGGTCCCATGCATGAAAAGTGGATTTTCAAATACGCCACAGGGCCCAGACAGAAAGATGGTCTTCGCATGGGAGAGGATCTCTTTGTATTTCTGAATGGTGCTGCTCCCTATGTCAAAGAGGGGTTGATCTGAGGGTAGGTCTTTGAGAGTTATCTCCTTTCTTGTGTTATCAAGTGCTACTGCAAAATCATCTGGGAGGTCGATTACATCATGATAATCGATGAGTAGTTGTTTGATTTCATCGAATTGCTCTGGTGAACCTTCTTTAAGAAGAGCTTGTTCATTTCGTTCTCCAAGTCCATATCCTTTTGCTTTTAAGAATGCATTGGCCGGTAATCCCGTGAGAAGAACTCGGTCAGCTGTATTATTCTGTAGGATACGTTCGATGGTACGGATGATATCTGAAAACTTTGCTCCTCCAAAAAGGAATATACAGGGTTTCTCTGGTTCCTTTACTACTTTTGAAAGTGTTGATAATTCCTTTTCCATCAACCGACCAACACAACTTGGGAGTACTGAGGTGAACCCTATCAATGAACATTGCGGTCGATGAGCGGCAGCAAATGCATCATTGACAAAGATATCTCCAAGGGGATAGAGGTCTTTGATGAAAGGTGTCTGAGCATGTTCTTGAGCTGTTTTCTTCTCTGTTTCATAATCCAGGTTTCTCACATTATCTAAGAAAAGGATATCACCTGGTTGCATGTTCTTGATTGCTTGTTGAGCGTTAGGACCATGGATATCCTCAACGAACTGAACGGATGTACCTAGGATCTGTTGTAACACCTCGGCATGTTGTCTCATATCGGTAAAATCCCAGCTCCCTTTCCTCCCTTGATGAGCGATGATGACCGTTTTGGCTTTCTTTTGTTTTAGTTCCTTTATCGTTGGAAGCACTCGTTTCATCCGAGTTGTATCTAGGATATGAAGTGTATCTTTATCAAGGGGCATATTAAAATCAACACGAAGGAACACCGTCTTTTCATTTACTTCCAGGTTATCTAACGTATTATATTCCATCATTTCCACCAAATACCTATACAAATCTACAACAGAGAACATCTCGTCTTTATTTAAAAGTATAGATGATTACTCTACTTAACTATAGAGATATAAAAATAGAATGCTTCAGGGTCTTTAGGGTTTAGTTATGATGTTGGACAACATTTAACTCTTCAGAGGGATTTCTTTTTCCTGTTTGGATATAGTTGATGAGATCTACGATACGACATGAATATCCCCATTCATTATCATACCATAAGAGGATTTTGATAAGGTTTCCTGTGCCACCGATCACTTTTGTGCTCAATCCATCAACGATGGATGAGTGTGGGTTACCGATGATATCCACCGAGACGATCGGCTCGTCAGTATATTCAAGGATGCCTTGCATATGATTATACGATGCATGTTTAAGAGCGTTATTTATCTCTTCAGCGGTGACATCTCGTTTCAAGATACAGGTTAGATCAGTGAGAGATCCGTCTGGAGTTGGCACACGAACCGCCAACCCATCAATTTTCCCTTGCATCTCTGGGATGACTAGACCCACTGCTTTGGCAGCACCTGTAGTGGTGGGAATGATCGAGGTTGCTGCTGCCCTCGCCCTCCGATAATCCTTATGGGGGAAATCAAGGATACGTTGATCCCCAGTATATGAATGAATCGTTGTCATAAACCCTTTATCAACACCAAACGAGTCATTAAGAACCTTTACAGCGGGTGCAAGACTATTTGTTGTACATGATGCGTTTGAGATAATAGTATGTTGTTCTTGATTATACATCTGTTCATTGACACCTAAGACAACGGTGAGATCAGGATCCTTGGCAGGAGCAGAGATAATGACCTTTTTCGCTCCACCCGTAATATGTTTTGATGCTGCTTCTCTTGTTCGGAAGATCCCTGTTGATTCAACCACAACATCGATATTAAGGTCCTGCCATGGTAACTTTTCAGGGTTCACTTGTGAATAGAACCGAATGAAGCGTCCGTTGACTGTGATACCATCAGTATGCGGTTGAACCTCTCCATCAAACTTACCATAGATCGAATCATATTTGAGTAAATGTGCTAAAATGTTAGTATCTCCAAGATCGTTTACTGCAACGATCTCAAATGTTTCACCATAGTGTGGTTGTGAAACCGCTGCTCGTAAAACATTTCTTCCAATTCTTCCAAATCCATTTATTGCAACCTGTATCATCCCGTCCACATTGCAAGAATGCTTTTTAGTCTATTTAAGCGTTCCGACGAGATATGTTTCTTTCGCATCAACGATTGTTACTTCTGTAAAAATTCCCAGGTCCATCTCTTCTTTAAGTACGACTGGTTTATAGTTTTTTGTTCTCCCAACGATGGTAGAATTCTTCCCTTTTTCGATGGTAAGAACCCTTACCTCTTGTCCTATATATGCTTGATTCCTCGCTAGTGAGATATGCTGGATTAAAGTAGTCAGTCGTTTGGATCGATCCTTAACAATATCAGTTGGGATCCGGTCCTTCATCGCCTTAGCCTTTGTCTGTGGCCGTGCGGAATATCGCGTGATGTTTACTATATCAGGTTTAATAGATGTTAGCAAATCGATAGAATGTTGGAATTGCTCTTCGGTTTCTGAGGGGAAACCAACAATGATATCTGTTGCGAGGCTGATATCAGCGATGTTCTTTCGTATTTGAGAGAGACATCGACGATACTCTTCAGAGGTATATCCTCTCTGCATCAATTGAAGTATCTCATCATCGCCAGATTGCACAGGGAGATGGATGAACCGATAGACCTGTTCATAAGAATATATCTTAATAATATCTCTTATGTGATCTTTCAGACTCCGTGGGTTCATCATCCCTATTCTATAACGATATTGTCCCTGTAGTGAACAAAGACGCGAAAGAAGCTGGGGAAGCGATGATTTGCTGTCTTGCCCATAGGATGCGGTATCCTGGGCTGTTAGTTGGATCTCTTTACAACCTTGTTGTATAGCCGTTCTAACATCTTGGAGAAGCATGTTCTCCGGATAGCTCTGAAGCTTCCCTCTTGCTAGATGGGTGATGCAATAGGTACAGTTGTATCGGCATCCTTCTGATATCGATATCGGAGCGATCAAAGAATCAAAAAACTTAGGAGCATGGGGTTTTTCCAGATATTCAATTTGTTTAAGAGAAGAATCAATCGCTGAAACAATCATATGTACATTGTTTGGTGGTACAATAATTGCATGGGGGAGTATAGCCTGTATTTTTTCAACTTGTACACTAGCCATACAACCGGTGACAACAACCTTTTTCCCTAGTTTTTTAAAGATACGTAGTCTATGGATCATCCGCTGTTCTGTGGTCCCTATCACCGTACAGGTAACAAGAATCACGAGATCAGCAAGGTCCAATGAATCAGTGAATGTAAACGGTGTATCATGATGGATACATCCTTTGATGATGGTTGCATCGCTTTTATTGGCAGTACACCCATAGACTTCAAGATAGACCTTCATAACTGAGTTGGGATAAATAAAGACCTTTATGTAATTGCCTCTTGAAATCTTTTCAAAACAAAGGTTTTGTCAAGGTTTGAAAGAAAATAACCGATACGTGGACCCTTTTCTTGGTCGAGGAGCATCTGATACATTGCGGCAAATGCTGTAGCTGCTGGAAGATGATGTTCTTCAGATATCTTATAGATCAAATTGTGGATATCGTCAGCAGACCATGCAATGTCATCAGTTCTTTTGATGAATGCTTCAAGCAACGTCTTCTGATCTTTTGTCAGTGTCACAGATGGTAGTTGTTTTTTCACTTTGAATGTCAAAGCAGATGGTGCAAAATGTTGTAACCAGTAGAGTACATGACTTCGCCGTTGTCGTAGTCGCTTCTCATCATCCTTATCAAGAGATTCAGGGATTTGATGGGTTCGATGGAGGATATCAAGAAGTTCCTCCCAGGTTTCCGCTATCTGGGTGAGAGTGACCAAATGACGATATGGGACCTGCTCAGGTAATCGGGTCGGGATAGTATATGGTTGTGATAGTTCATAGATGATATCCAGATCCTTCATACCCTTAATTTTTTCTTCTGTTCCAAAGAAAACCCTCTCGAATTGATCATATTCATCTACTAGGCTTAATAAACCTAATCCAGGGTCAAAAGAGATATGTTTATTGGGTTGATTCTTCATGATGAGGAATCGAAGGACCTCAGGAGGTGTCATCTGAAGCATTTCACTAGCACTTAGTCCCGTTCCCTTTGAACTATGCATCGCTCCTTTTCCTTTGAGCATAATAAATTCATAGACGACATATTTTGGTGCAGGATACTGAAAGATATCTTGCACGATCCTTTCACCGGTTTGACGTGCGCCACCAACTGTTGCATGGTCCTTTCCAAAAGGTTCAAATGTTACTTGTAGCATCTTCCAACGAGCCGGCCAGTCAAGGCGCCAGGGTAGTTTCCCAACCCCTCCTTTTCGGATATCAACAGAGCCAGAATGACCACAGGAACAGGTATAATCGATAGAAGGATAATCATAGAGCAATGGTTTGGTAGTTGTCATTCGTTTACACTGTTCACATTGAACATTAAATGGGATCCAATTCTTTGGCAATGTTCGTTTTGAGATCGTTTCGATGATCGTTCGTATCTCTTCAATATGGGCCAAAGAGGTTTGTATATACTCAGAATATAAACCATTGGTATACATCTCTTTAGCTCTATATACGCGGGGATGTATACCGATCTCTTCAAGGGATCTGAGAAAATCGGAGAGATAATGGTCCGCATAGCTTTCATGGTTGCCACAAGGGCAAGGGATCTCAGAAATAGGTTTACCGATATGTTGTTCATACGATTCCGGTAGATAGGGATATCTTTTACGAAGATGATCATAATCATCTGCGATGTAAACGTATTCCACATCGGCGTCTCTTTTGATGAGAGCCCTATACACTGCATCAGTTGTCAGCACTTCTCGCATATTACCAATATGGATAGGTCCAGATGGAGTGATACCTGTGGCAAGTACATGTTTCATCCCATCGTGTATCAATTCCTCTGCCAACACATCTGCCCAGTGCATATCTATCATACCTACTGATACATTATCCTTGAAGAAACAATTCCCTTATTTGTGAAGAATATTTATATGACTCGTGCTCTGATAAGGGACCGCAATGGTACTTTTTCAACGTCGTTGTTAGCACGTTTATTTAATATTGCAAGTAACAAAGCAGGTGTCCCACCTTCTTTTTTCGTCGCTTTAATAGCACTTTTAAATGTATCTCCTGTGCCAACGACATCATCGATGATGACAACTGTTTTATCCTTTACATCTGCATAATTAGAAGAAAATGCACCTATTTTCTCGTGATGTGGACGGAACACAGCTAGCTCTAGATCAAGTTCCTCAGCAATCAAAGTTGCATAAGGGATCCCATTGATCGCAATCCCAACAATGGTATCAACACAGAGGTCTTTTTTATCTACTTCCTCTAAAATGATGTCCACCATTGCGTCTGCAACACTTCTCATCCGTGAAGGATATACTCCTAAGCTTCTCCAACCAACCTTTAGATCTCCTTCAGGTTTTTTCTCCAAACCTTTATTTAAAAGCCAAATAGCTGTTTCTTTTGAGACATTAAGATCCTCAGCGATTTCATGATCAGTTAGACCACTTTCTTTATATTTCAAAGCCTTTTCGATAAGCGCATCAATCTCTTTCATGCGTATCACTCACCCTAGTGATAGGGAATAGAGACACCATATTTAGATGTTTGCTCAATCGATGATTCTTAAGCATAGCTGCTTTGGTTCTATGAACAACATATACTATGAATATCGGTTAATGAGAGTGATTGGATATATGAATGTGCAGGTTAGATTCTAAAGGATGGCATCCTTTGAGAAATACTAGAGGTACATCCCTGTTGACGTACATTGCTACTATTCTCCTTCATCTGACGGGTGTGGGACAGAAAAAAGTGATCCTTATTCATCGATGATGATGACATATG
>JARVGL010000074.1 GCA_029762575.1 Thermoplasmatota archaeon
CACCGGTTTTCTAACAGAAAACGATCTCGACGGAGTCGTAAACGAAAAAAGACTAGATAGCGACGTACCCTGGACCATACCCATCCTCTTTGACTATGACGCATCAGATAAGATAAAAGAAGACGACACCATCCTTCTGACAAACGATGAAACAGGGTTAAAAGCACTCCTAAACGTCAAAGACATCTACACCTACAACAAAAAAACAATAGCTCAAGAAGTATATGGGACAATAGACAGCGCTCACCCTGGTGTCAACATGCTCTACAATATGAAAGATCATTTCATCGGAGGAAACATCATCCTTCTCAACACAAACAAAAGAGAATTCGATGAATACAACCTTACACCCCGAGAAACACGGATCCTCTTCAAAGAGAGAGGCTGGAGAGAGATCGTTGCATTCCAAACAAGAAACCCACCACACATAGGACATGAATACGTACAAAAAACAGCACTCACCTTTGTAGATGGTATCTTCATAAACCCAATCATCGGAAAGAAAAAACCTGGTGATTTCAGAGATGATGTCATCCTCAAATCATATGAAGCACTCATGCAACATTACTATCTAAAGAAACGATCCGTCATGAGCATCCTGCGAACAAGTATGAAATACGCGGGACCCCGAGAAGCCATCCATCATGCCATCATGAGAAAGAACTACGGATGCACACACTTCATCGTAGGAAGAGACCATGCAGGTGTTGGAACCTACTACGGCCCCTATGACGCCCATGATATCTTCCAAGAATTCCCTGATCTAGGTATCACACCAGTCTTTTTCCGTAGTTTCTCCCGATGTACAAAATGCGGTAGTGTCGTCAACGATAAGATATGTCCTCATGACCCCAAATATCATATCAACTTTAGTGGAAAACAGATACGAGAAATCCTCAACCAAGGAAAGATACCACCAGAGGACATGATGCGAAAAGAAGTAGCAGAAGCCATCCTACAGTTCGACAACCCCTTTGTCGAATAACCATATGATTCTAAACAACAAGAGGAAGAAATCAATGAATGAACTTACACAACTCACAGGTAAAGGCCTGCTCATCCATCACTGGGACACCGATGGGATATGTAGTGCCCTGCTTATCCTTGATCGATTAGGCGACAAGATCGTATCAAATCGGACACCTACACTAGGAAACTACTATCTTACCCCCGAGGAACTCTCTGAATGCACTGGATTTGATTTCATCATCATCGTCGATATGAATCTACCAGAAGAAAACATCCTCACACTAGCAAGAAACGCTCAAGTCTATATCTTTGACCATCATCTTGGCAAAGAGATACCCACCGTGTTTCATCACAACCCTATCATCAAAGGAAAGAGCCCTAATGAATATCCTTCAGCAAGTTGGATAGTCACTGACTATCTTCAAAACCCCATCAATCTCTATGCGATACTAGGTGTCATCGGTGATCATGAACAAAAGATACAGAACAACCCGTTTTTCAATCAAATGATACAACAGTTCTGCAAAGAGAACAATATAGCCTTTGAGGATCTCATCCATATGGCCTATCTCCTAGATTCAAGCTATAAACGAGGAGACAAAAAAGCAGTGGAACAAGCACCCTACTACCTGTTACAGAACAGATCGATAGAAGCCATAACAGAAAACACAGATTGGCAGAACAACCTTTTTCTCCTCGATAAAGAGATATCAAGCATCCTTTCAGAACCTGTTGCCTTTGTCAATGACATCATACGAAAAGACTTGCATACGAGATCAAACATCATCTCAACAATCACTCGAAAGATAGCCTGGGATCATAACAAGACAGCAATCGTTGTGAACACAGGATATTTCGATACAGAAAACCAGCTCTATGTACGTACCATCGATACCGACCTTAAACCAATGATACAGAAAGGAAAGGACCATGGATATAAATGCGGGGGGAAAAAAGAAGTCCTTGGCGTTATCCTACCAAAAAAAGACACCCAACAATTCATCGATGAGATCGTCACCTATCTATCAACATAATTAAAAAAAACACACTACTTGGAGGTTAAAGAATCATGAAAGAACAAAAAGCCACTCATGTCACCTGGCATGAACATACAGTAAGTAGAGAAGATCGAGAACAACTATTAAAACAAAAAGGCTGCGTCCTCTGGTTCACTGGGCTCTCAGGATCCGGAAAATCAACGATTGCAAATGAGGTTGCCTACCAGCTCCATCAGAACGGGCAGCTTGCCTATGTCCTAGATGGAGATAACATCCGTCATGGACTAAACAAAGACCTTGGATTCAGCCCCGAGGACAGAGATGAGAACATACGACGCATCAGCGAAGTAGCAAACCTCTTTGCAGATGCAGGATTCATCAGCATCACCGCCTTCATATCACCATATCGAAAACTACGAGGATTCTGTAGAGATCTTCTAGGGGAAGGTAGATTCTTTGAAGTATACTGTAAAGCATCTCTAAAGACCTGCGAAGAGCGGGATCCAAAAGGACTCTATAAAAAAGCACGAGAAGGCCTCATCAAAGATTTCACCGGCATCAACGCACCCTACGAAGAACCAGAACACCCTGAGATCCTCCTTGATACCGATATCTATGGCATCAAAGAATGCGCAGAACAGGTCATAGAAGAACTCAAAAAACAACACATACTCAAAGGATGAACATGGCATTACGATTAGATCCTACCATAAACTATATCGTATCAGGGTTAGAACGATCTGGGACCTCTATGCTCATGCAAATATTAGACAAAGGAGAGATACCAACTAGCTTTGACGATGCCCGTCCACCAGATGAAGCAAACCCAAAAGGATACTATGAACTCGCAGGAGGAAAGATAATCAATCAGCTCATCGACGGCATCTTTCCCTTTGAACGATTCCAAGGCTCTTTTATTAAGATAACCTGCTACGGTCTTAAATTCCTCCCTGTTGGACGATATAAGATACTCTACTCAGAGCGAAATATAGAAGAGATCCTTAGCTCAATGGAGAAAATGGCTGATATCGCTGATACTGATAGAGATGAGACCCGGACGGTCTTTATCAAACTCAACACGATGATCAAAAAGACTATCAGTGAGAGGACAGACTGTGACGTCCTCTTCGTAAATTATAATAAGATACTTTCTAACCCAAAAGAGGAGATACAACGGATCATAGATTTCATTGATGTTCCAGGGGTCAATAGGGTTGCTATGGTAAACGCTATCGATACAAAACTCTATAGACAAAGACACCAACCAAAAACGTAACATCTAAAAACCATAGACAGTATCATGCTGATGTTGTACACACATGTCCATTATAACGTTTCTTTCTTCCCCGGATAGGAAACTCTCCTGGAAAAATATATCCATCTTCCTATTTTGTCTCACTATTCTAATCGTCTTCTATCTCCTGCCGAACCCTGAAGGGCTCACCTATGAAGGAAAGATGATGATAGGTGTGCTCATTACCGCTGCGATACTCTGGATAACTGAACCTATACCGTTAGCGGTAACAGGTCTCTTCATCATGATCCTTCAACCACTCTTGTTCATCATGCCTGCTCAAGAGGTCTTCAGCTCCTTTGGAAACCAAGCGGTCTTCTTTCTCATCGGTGCGTTCATCATCGCTGGCGCAGTTGAGAAACACGGTCTTCATCGACGTATCGCTCTCGGATTCCTCAAACGTTTCGAAAAAAGCCCCCGATCCTTTACCTTTGGCATCATGCTCTCCTGTGCACTCCTCTCCTTTATCATGCCGGAACACGGTGTGGTCGCTCTCTTTGTCCCTATCGTTGTTAGCATCCTTATTGCTATGAGGATCATGCCACGAGAAAGTAACTTTGGTAAGATAAGTATGCTCTCCGTAGCCTATGGATGCTCCATTGGAAGCCTGGGAACACTTATTGGAGGTGCACGGAATCCTCTAACAATAAGTGAACTTTCAAACATTGGTATCACTGTAGGTTTCTTTGACTGGATGATCATTGCTGTCCCCGTCGTATTCATCTCTTTACCTCTTGTCTGGATCATCCTACAAGTAATGTTTCCAATAGAGATTAAGGATATTAGCCATGCTAAAAAAGAGATAGAGGCACAAGTCGCTATACAAGGAAGTATCAGCAGAAATGAGAAGAAAGTCGCTCTCATCCTCTCCGGCACCATCTTACTTTGGATACTCTTTAGCCATTATAGTTATTTTGGGCTTGCGGGCATCGCTCTACTTGGAAGCATGATCCTCTTCTTTACTGATACGATCAACTGGAAGGATGTTGAACGAAAGGTACCCTGGGGCATCATCCTGTTATATGGCGGTGCTATCACCCTAGGTGCTGGAATCAAGACGACAGGAGCAGGAGCATTTATTGCAGCTCAGATACTCTCACAAGTAAATGAAAATCCATATCTAATAATGCTTTTAATGATAATCATCACGATCTTTTTAACAGAGATCATGTCAAATACTGGTGCAGTAGCGGTTCTACTCCCCATAGGGATAGCGGTTGCCCAAGGCGTCTCCGGGGTCTCACCATTTCTAGCAGCTATGCTTATTGGACTAGCAGGTGGGTTATCATTTATGTTTGTCATAGCAACACCAGGAAACGCTATCACATACTCAGCAGGTTACTACACGTTGAAAGATCTCACAAAGACCGGTATCATAGCAAACGTTACCTGTATCATTGTTCTCTTCACTGTTGCAATCATCTATTGGAAAGGGGTGCTTGGACTATGAAAATATCTAAAAAACATCATATCGAAAAGAACAAAAAAAATATTATAGGGGGGTATAAACTTTGTTTCAAAACATATTGATCCCGGTTTCCTCAGAACATTATTCAAAACAGATCGTGTATAGAAGCATACAACTAGCGGAATACTTCAAAAGCACTGTCACACTACTCTACATCATCGAAGAAAGGACGATGGACCAAACTGATATGTTAACTGATTCCTATAGGACATATTATGATCGTATGGAGACCCAAGAAGATTTTATGAAGAAACAACAACTCAATGCGACACAGGTAATATTTGATTTTGCCTCTCATCTCTTTGAACAGAAAGGCATCGCCTTTAATCATTACATCCTCTATGGGGAATTCAGCGACCTCATCCTAAAAGAGATAAAGAAGAGAAGATACGACCTTGTACTCATGGGATATGAAAAACAATGTATTTTCCACAGTCGATTGATAAAAGAGATCACTGTTCCTTTATGGATAGAGATCAATAAGAAACACAAACCTCGAATCTTAGGGGTATGTAGCAATCTAGCACCTAATGAACTCTTACCCTCCGTGAGTGACGAACTATCAAAAGCTCTCAACTGGGAGATGCTGCTCTATTATATCATTGATAAAAGCGACCCTATCATCGTTGATAAAAAAGGAAAACGATCTGAGAAAAAGACTCTCTCTGAACTACAACAGGAAAGTAAACGATTCATAGAGGATATACAGAAACAACAGGTGACCATTGAAACAAACATAGGGGGATTAGAACAAGAAATACTCAAAAAAGCAAAGAAATATGATCCCGCTCTCATCATCATAGGTAAAGAACAAAAACGCCGAGGATCATTTGGACTACCCTACGGAGACATCAAACGAAAACTCGTACAAAAATGTAAATACTCATTACTATTCATCAAATAATGCGATATCTTTCAAAATAGGAAGAACATTTTGTCTTTTCATTCTACATATGCAATGTTTGAATCAACCTAACAACATACTGAAGAATTCAAACACTCAGAGTATATGCCCATCAACATAAAATCAATAATATGTATATACTCCTTGGGTTTATATAGGTGGAGGATCAAGAAAAAAAACGATGAAACAAAAAAATAGATGATATGTTTTCTATGGATACTATCCTTTATCATTCGAACTAGCAATACTGATATTCATTGAACACGGAAGCGACGATATGATCCTCCGGGATCTGTGTACGGTTTTGAATTGCTTGTTTATATGCAGTGAGTTAACATTCATACTGCTTTGGATTGATCAGGTTTGGTTTATAATCTATGATGTATACTTTTTTTTCGTATTTGAATGATATCAATATACCCAGTAAGTGGTGTTAAAATTTTTTTTTTATTTTATAAAATGAAAAATTGCTTTACAATTGGTCTCTACTTTTGTTATTTTCCAATTTTAATTTAATAATTCTTAGTTGATCTAAATAATCCATAATGGAAACATTTGCTTGGCGAAGAAGGATATGGGCAATATCCTTTTTATCATTGGTTCTGTCAATGAATTTTGGTAAGCGGCGAAGTACCATTTCTTCCCATTTGCCAGTCTTTTTGATTATTTCAAAGACTTTAGAAAAATCACTATGAATAAGAAGAACTGCAGCATCATATCTATTTTTGTAATCTGCAGGTAATCCGAGTTTGTTAGCTGCGAGGTATTCTATCTCTGGAACAGTTACAAAAAACGGTTGGTGTAGACCATGAGAAATAACTTTTTGTTTTGTTGTTTTTTCAAGGTCAAATTCAAAATAATGATTCGTATCAATTTCATATATTCGTGGTGCTGATATTTCTATACGGATTTGGATATCTTTGATTAATGACGGATCACATGAGATGTTCGAATTTGGCTGATATGGTTTAAAAAACTTTATACCCCAATCAGTTTTTTCTTGAATCATTACGTTTTCTTT
>JARVGL010000075.1 GCA_029762575.1 Thermoplasmatota archaeon
CACTATGATCCAGCTCTGGTTGATATTCCTAGGGTGAATTGGAGACAAATGCTACAATGATTGATTGTTTCAATCCGATACCATTTGATCATACGAAGACATAGTACCTCTACCCGCCAATGAGTTCCCAGGAAAATACTGTTATGATTGTATCATCATATCCCTAGTATTTGTAGAAAAATGGTATTTGGCTTGCTCTTCTGTTGATATATAAAGACGTTCGAGTAAGTCTTATTGTCTGCTTCTCCTTTTAGAGTTATAAAAATTGCGCATTGAAACAGTTTTTCGCGCTTCATAGGTTCTCCTGAATTTGACAAATACTACTTTTGAAATAGTAGATGATAACATTTCCCACATAGACGTATCTTTTGATATATCATCAGTCAAATTCAGCAATAACCCTACAAGGTGCTCCATCCGCATCTTTTATCTTTAATGGTAGAATATAACATAAAAATCTTTTTCCAATGAGACTTTCCAGGTTTACAAGGTTTTCAACTATGAGTATATCATGCTTAAAGAGCATCTTATGTATAAAAAAGGGTTCATTATCTGGAGTAAACGAATCAATTCCGATGATCTTCACCTGTTTCTCTATCAATCGCTGAGCGGTCTTTTCACTGAGAACAGGATTATCTGTAAAATAATTCGATTTATCAGTATATCTACTCCATCCAGTATAGAAGAAAACGATCTCATTTTTTCTTACGTTACTAAGATCAACATTGATTTCTTTTTGATTTGAGACATCTAGTACAATTGCTTCACCAATGAAATTATCGATAGTGAAATCTGATAGGGTCTTTCCGTTTATAAGCATGTGTCTAGGAGCATCGATATGGGTTGAGGTATGAAGGGAAAAAGAGACTTTTTTTTCGTTGTATCCTTTTGATTCAATGGTCGAGATTGTAATTATCTCTGGTTTTGATGAACCAGGAAAAACCATTGTTTCTTCATCAAGAGGCATGGTCAGATCGATGTACATGAACGTTGAATAGAACGAAAGGTTATAAAAAGATAAGGATGTAAGAGAAGAGTGCTCTTCTTGGAAAGAATTGGGTTCAAATAGATAACCGTTTTATCAAGCAATCTATCAGTCATTATATCTTATAAACGGGTAGTTGGGTACATGGAGTTCCTTGTTCTGTCTGATGATTATTGTATTGATGATTGCTCGCAGGATATCGATTGGGCCAAAGAACTCTCCTTTTCCTAAGACAAGGACATAATCACCACCTGATTCATAGGGATCCCATACATAGACGTAATAGGTGCCAGGTTGGCTTATGTTCATATCTAGAATTGGGCCAAAATAATAGGATTTTCCCCCAAATGGTTCATAGAAGCTATCCCTTGGGGAACCAGGTTGTTGATTCTCTATTACTAGAGCACCATACCCAATAGGTAGATCAAAAGGAAGTTGATAGGATGGCTCTGGAAGATTGGGGCCTACAAGTGCGAACCAAGGGACAAAGTCCTCATAATATTCTTGTACGACTGGTACAATAAGCTCGATATAGATGTTTATCGGACGCTTTCGTATCGTGAATTGGAAGACATCGATATCGGTACAGACTTTATCAGGATGATGTTCCAACCAGCAATAGAAGGCTTTTGATTTCTCAAGCATCTTCCAGATGATACAAGGGTTTTCAACAGAGAAATCACATCGTTCGATATAAGGGACGTGGGCTTTAGAAACAGAGATACCGGACACTATGATCAATACAATCATTATAATGATGGTCGCCTTTCTAAGAATCAATTATATTCCTCCTTCATCATATCAAAAATGATATTTTCAATTAATACTATATCATATATGATATGAAGCTTTAAAAAATTTTATGTTAGCAACCCGGATCTCTTTTGATAGATGATGACGATCAAACCTCTAGCCCTATAGAAAATGATCTCTTTTACAGTAATATTGGTCCTTCATTCATTTATAAAACCATGAACAATAATATCTTTATACTTCTAGAGGTTTCACAAAAGATAGTATACACAACATTTAGGGGGCCTTATTGGAATGATGAAAGGAATCACTAACGCAGAATTACGACAAAAATTGGAAATAATCGAATCTGAAATAAATGAACTAAAGAAACTGAAGCGCCCATCAAACAATGTTACATTTCTATCAATAGCTATGATATGTGCTTTTTTTTCTACGATGACATTTCTATTAACAGTTCATCCAGTATTATTGTTCTTTATGATGAGCAGTATAACAGCAACAGTCTTCTTTATAGGGCAATATATCATTGCGAAAAAACTATGAATAGCGATTAAAAACAGTCGATTCGAAAAACCTTATTGATATACTAAGAGATAATCAAGCTTGATATCCTTTTTTTCCCATATTCCATTATAATCCTTATCTAGATAGATGATACATTTTTCGATGATCACTGGTTCATAGACATTGAGAACATATGGGTCATTAAGATAGATTTCATAGGACTGGTTGCATTCTTGTGAGAGACGATGTATTATTTCCTTAGTATAGCCTATCGGATCGTTTTGTGTACCATACGAGCCATAGTACTTGAAAAGATACCTATGAAGATCTGAAGCGTTTACCCATATATCATCAATCGTTCGTATCCATGGATCGGTAATAAATGATTCACGGTAGACTACTGGTGTTGTATCACAAGTGTGTGAAACGGTTATTGACTCTGGAGATAGACTGAATTGATAGATATACGTAGAAGGAGGAAAAAGAAATGATTTTGAAGTCTCATAACTACAGGTATCTATCGCTCGTAACGTACTAGTAAATGAATAGGAAGCTGTCTGCATTTCAACTTCATCTTGCAATGGGTTGTTGAAAACAATAGAAAAAATCGTTATGAGAATGATGCCTGCAGCCATCATCAATCCTAGCATGGGTAGGATGATGCTCATCTCACCACCCTCATTATGATAAAATGATCTTAACATAGGTCTCACCCTCAATCTTTTCCAATGAGAGTATAATAGTATGTGTTCCAGCTGTAAGAACGGCACAGGTGGAATCGTTTATACCCATGAAAGATGTTTTAGCAAAACTATGGTATTGCTGACCATTCTTCATCTTATATGATATCATATGTGTTGTATGATTATCTCTGATTATCGTACCATTCTCATGATCTGATGTCTGAATGAATCGTCCACCAAACACGACAGAGATGACATCAGTTGGAATCGATACATCTAAGGTTTGTACTGACCCTGCATCCGCATAAGCTATAAGGGTCTCCACCTGATAGATGATGGAATCGACTGTCTTTTGCATCTGTTGTCTGTTCCATTCCATAGAGAAATGACCTACTGATAGATAGATCATGGTGAACACAAGAGCAGCAGAAAGTACAATGATGAAAAGAGAGACAGGATATGATAGTACAGCAGTATCCTCTTTAAGAAATACTGTTTTTGTTTTACTCTCATCCTTCATTCTTTCACCATCATCATTTTTATATTTGTTAACCATATTATAGGTCCTTTGGAGACAATAGATAATGACGTACCTTCGACTCGAAAGATTTCATACTGATCGTAATGCAGTCATCGATCTACCGATGCGTCTAATTGTCTCTGTTATCATAGGTACGATTGCTCTTTCAACCATTATCGCTGTCATTGTCCAACCTTGTCTATTTCCCCGTTCACTCTCAATCTCAATCGATCCTTTGACTCATACTATAAATGACACCTCATCCAACATCTCCTTTCAAGTCCATGTGATAGATGATAGTGGTCATCCTGTATCACATGCAACGGTCATCATCAAAGGCCTTGATACCATCAAATCAAACGTTACCGATGATTCTGGGGATACCTTACTTATTTTGTCTATGAGATTTCCTGAAGGTATCAGTGAGATGTTTCTTGATGTCATCGTCAAAGCACCCTGTGCAACCACTCGCACCCTCAATAATTACCTTAGGATAATCAAACACCCCTAGAGAAACATCTATTGTTTCTCAACTTTTTTCCATTGTATCAATGATCGTAACACGGATTGAGCATGAACTGAACGAAAGACCGAGGATCCTATGAGTACACAACCAAGGATGCCTAGAAATCCTGGCGACATAACAATATCCTTACCGCCCATGAGAACCAATCCAGCGATAAGAAAGACGAGCAACCCTCCGATGATACCTACTATCTCTACAGGTATCTCTTTTCCATGGACGTTCATGATAACTGAATGTTTTCGAAACTCGTTCTCAATTGAATGTAGATGTTCTGTAAGTTGTTGTTTTTCCGTTTCATGATATTGAACCTTTTGTTGATTCTCTTGTAATTGCTCTTTAAGGTCTTCTATATCTTTGGTCATGATCGTCAATTGATCAATTAATCGGGATTCAGGCGATAAAACTGATTGTAATTCTCCTTCAAATTCCTTTTTTCTTATATTTTCTCTATTTTCTTTTGTATCTAATAAGGTTAAGGAGAATCCTTCTTTGTGTGGCAATAAAGAGAGTCTGTTCTCCACTGCGAGTAACCGAGAACTGATACTTCCATTGCTTTGTTCTAATTTTCGCATCCATCCTTGTAAGGATTGGATCTCGTTAGTATCCTTTGATACTGTAGTCTTTTCCATCTGTTTTCGATTAAAACGATTTTGTTTCTCAACTGGTGATGTATAGAGCGAGGAGTGCATGTCATCCATCCGTTCTTATCCTCTATAGATAGTTACTGCGGTATCGTCTGAGAAATCCTCAAACCCTGATGCCTTCACCATCATCTTGACGGAAGCTTCATTGATATTAGCGCCAAGTTTTGGTGTAACAGATAGGGTGATTTCACCGTTTCCATCCGTAGACCCTGAGGCTACCACACCAGATCCTAAGAGTGTTACTGCAGCTCCAGCGATGGGGTCCGCTCGGTTATCATTTGTCGTTACCTTGATTTTTACATCATAGGCTTTAGAAAAATTAAAGGCACTAGCAGATCCTGGGTCCTCCGCTAGGACAGCGTTCTCTGTGACAAGAGCGTTCATGGTCCGTGTACCTTGTGGTATCATGAAGATGACCGCAGCTATCACAGCAACTGCAACGATCATAATGATGATCAGATACATTGGTAATCCTAGGACATCAGCATTTGTATTATCGTAAAATACCCTCTGTTTCATTCATGTTCCCCCATATGTTTTTCATAACCTCTACCAAAGTTCATAGCACCATTAATAAAGAATTATAATATAAAATTAACCCATTAAATATTGGTGTGTACCATAGGAATACCTATGAAAAAAAATTATCGCTTACAATTTCTACAGACACAATGGTGTGGGTCAAAACACATTGAACAAACATGAGATCCACACACAATACAAGTATTTAGGATCCCTGGTCTTCCACAGTGAGAACAGAGACCCATGAGTTCCATTAGCTTTCCGTCTCCCCAATACGAAGTAACCGTTGTTTGAGCTCATCAAGACTAAGGTTCGTTGAAACAAGAGGAATGTTCTCTCTATCAGCTAATACCACTGCTAACGGATCGATGGAACCTGGTCGATGATACACGACCACAGATGGTTTAACTGGATGGATACGGACCGCAATCATAGGACTTCGGCCAAATTTGATGCCGGTGAAGATCAACGCACGTTCCGGCGTCCATCCATAGAGGTGTGCATAATCCACTGGTGTGATATTCTCAATGGTCTTGATGCTATCGACAAGGGTGAATCCTTTGACCTTTTTCTTTAAACCCCTCTTTCCTTGCGTTACAACATGACCTTCGATGGTCTTAATGAAAACGTCTGCATCAATTGCAAATGGGTATTCCATGATATCTAGGATACCTTCACGGGTCTTTATGATAGGATCGTATTGATGAAGGATGATACCACCTCGTTGATCATCGATCTTTATGAATGCCTCTATCACTTTCTTCACCGTTTGTATGCCTGGTGATTTCCGTCTCCCTGATTCATAATCACTGATGACACTAGGAGATAATTCTAGATAGTTAGCAAGATCTGTTTGACTGATACGAAAGATGTTCCTCCATTTCCTTAAGGTTAGACCTGGTTTGGGACTAAGGGTTATCTCGCCAGCTATCTTTTCTGCTAAAGCATTTTTCACATTCATTTGTATGTTCACCTCTTTTAAAGTGATGGTATCTAACAGATTATATCATATTGACAAAGTTGGTACGTATTCAACTATTTCGCCTTTGAAACGATTTCCTCTATTCTGCCGATATATATTTCGGCAATATGTTATAAAGTTTTCCATTTACTGAATAAAAAAAATAAAAAACCCTCTTATAAAAAGAGGGGCTATAACGTAGGTCTAAACTTATATCCATAGTATATTGCTCCAACCGATCCATCCTCTTGAATCTTACGAAAGACACTTTCAACCTTCATACCGATATGAACGTCTTCCACAGAACAATCAACGATTTGAGCAGTAACCCTAGGTCCTTCATCAAGTTGGATGATCGCAATAGGATAAGGTACCTGTTCTTCAAAATCATCAGGACCAACATGGATAATTGTATAGGTGAACACCTCACCTTTACCTGAGAGTTTTATCTCTTT
>JARVGL010000076.1 GCA_029762575.1 Thermoplasmatota archaeon
GAGGGAAAGATACATACATTAGGGCCTATTTCACAATGTTTCCCGATAACAACGGGACCAACGATATAGGTTCCAGAGTGAACCTGCGTATGTTCTCCGATGTATACCGGGCCTTTCATGGTGACTGATTTCTCTATGATACCCTGTATACTTGATGGAATCGTTCGTAACATGACATCATTAACATCCAAAAGATCCCACGGGTAGATTACATCACGCCAGAGCTCTGCTTGTATCGTATGAATCTCTTGTTTCTTTTCGATAAGTGATTGGATCACGGAACTAAGGGCATAATCCCCCTGTGATATGATTTGTTCGATCTCTTTAAAAACGAAACTTGGGAATTTATAGATTCCTGTAGAGATGATATGGCTATGCTCATCCTTTGATTTTTCGATGAACTGATCCAAAAGCCCACCTTTGATTGATACCATCCCATATTTCGAAGGTTGCGTGTGTTCCTTTACCATGATCGCATAGTCTGCATTCTTCTGTATGAGCTGCGCTATATCCCGTCCATCGATAATGTTATCTCCTGGTAGAACAAGAAAAGAACCATCGATATGGTCCTGAACCTGATATAATGCATGAGCAGTACCTAATTGTTTATCTTGGATGACATAGGTAAGATGGATATCTTTGTAATCCTTGAAATAATCCATAATCGCTTCTTTTTTATATCCAACAACAAGAATGATCTCATCAATGCCATTGCTTAATACAGCATCAACCACATAGCCTAATATTGGTTTGTTTGCTACAGGTAACATAACCTTAGGTCTTGTTTCTGTGAATGGCCGTAAGCGTCTTCCTTCTCCTGCGGCAAGAATCACTGCTTTCATTTTTAGTATCTCCCTTCAGTAACCTACAGTTTTTTATTTATGTGTAACAAAATCTGTTTTTAAGACCTTTGCTTTAATCAGTAATACGTGTCATGAATAATCGAATATTCTTATGTCGTTGACTATAGTATCGTATGATGATACAGATTATAACAAATGACTTGGGAAGCACGTTATGTAGAAAAAACGTATCTTCTCATACATTTTCTCATGAATAGTAACGATTAAAATAATCAACAGTCCTTATGCCCTTTCTTAAATAATCAACCTAAAGCTAAAAATATGTAAAAAAAAAATGAAAAAGTGGTTTTATTGATAACCACCAATCTTAAGAGTTGGGTCACCAAGAAGGACCCATTGTTGAACTGTCTTTGGATGACCTGCTTCTAGATCGGTCATATCAAAAGTGTTTAGATAACCAGTCAATGTCTGTTGATAGGCATGCCCTAGGATATCATGACCCATCTCGCTATATTGTCTGAAGAACTCTATCGTTATCCATGAATCACCACCACCTGTTGTCAGTTCTTTTCCTGGCATTCCGTATCCTAGACCAGTGTTACCCATTGATGCGATCGCACCACCCTGTGGGTTTCGGACAAGACGCCAACTAAAGGTTTCAGGCACCGGAAACCCATGACACCACATATAGAGTTCAGGGAATCTTGGGAAGAAATAATGCATGATATCAAAGAGACCATATATCATAGAGACATTGAACTGACTGTTATGGCATCCTCCAACAACAGCGATAGGAAGTTTCTCAGCATTCGAAATGGTATCCATCGGGAATGCAGGCATCGTGATGAACGGTGGCCATGGCCGAAGGGTTGTAACCATGAGACCAGTAACACTTGAAGGTCCTCGGTCACCTGGGATACCAGGATATTGATCAGCCCAGACATTGGGACTCCCATGACCTGAGAAGAAGAGAAAACCCGCTCCTTTGTTCATCTCAGTTATCACATCATCCATACCTCGTAGTTTCCCATTAGAGGTCCATAAGATGACCTTTTCGAAATCATCTGGCATATAATAAAGTGCTCCACCACGACCAAGAAGTGCTTTTTCACCAGTGGTCCATTCTCCTTCATAATACATCTCTGTATCATTTCGAAAATCTTCAAAGACGACACCACCTTCACTATCTTCTATCCAAACATGGATGCTTGAAAGATTCCCATAGGGTTTTGGATCATATGATTTCCCTCGTATCGTCAACACTCCATCGATATAGGAGACATTTGCCCAGAAGAAGAACTCATTACAGTATGCTTGTGATGTTGGTTCAAAGGCAACATCCGTATTACCTAGTATATCACCTTCAGAGATCGTTACGATCTCAGCGATAGGGACCGTTGGGAACCCGTTTCTGAACGCTTCTTGGATAGCTGGGTTCAGATGATCATCATGGGAATAGGTGATAACAGATGCTTGAGATGAATCCTTTGTCACATTGATTGAGATGATCGGACCATGTTCACCAGACGGATTACTACTCTGTGCATAAATCGTATATCTCCCATTAGGTACCTCGTTTGTATCCCAGAGGATATTAAGGTCCTGTTGATCAAGGAAACCATCTCCTGAGACCACGATCATCTTCTTGAACCATTCCTTTCCATACGTTGATGTTTCGTACGTGATGATCTTATTAACAAGGGTGTTGACCTCATCGATACTTCGACAAGCTAGTCGACCCAGAGCAACATCAGGATACATATCGATACCGGTATCATTCTCTACACCTGGAAGACCCCATGCGGCAAAGATACCATCACCATTGACATCCCATTCTGAGAAATCCCCTCCTTCCCTATAGATATCCGCATAATAGAGATCACTGATGCAACCAGGGTCAAATATCGTGCTTTCTGCTTTCAAAGGAAATTTAGGATTATCCCGTAGATTCGTATAGCGAACAGGGACATACCATGCACTACTCCCTTGGTTTGAATCATCACGAGGTTTAGCGAAATAGACATTGTTCAAACCTCCGACAAGAAGAACATAGGTGATCCCCTGGGTCTCAATCGCATCCTTTATAAAATTCTTGATCTGAGCAGGTTTATCAACACCAGAATACTCACTATAGATATCCTCTGTTGTTTTAAGAAACGTGCTGACACCCATATCATTCTTATGATCGACCAACGGTTGGAGAGGTTGTGAAAATGATTCTGGTGCTATGATGACAAGATCAAAAGAAGCGGTTTGTGGAAAATACACTCCCTCTGGCTCTTTATAGGTTACTGAGATATCAGCGGATTCTGCAACAAGTAAACTTGATGAACCAGGTATATATCTGATAGGATAATACTGGATGTTTACAAAGGTGACTCGTTCATACTCACTATTTAACCCACAGGATACCGTCGTCGTATACCATTCTTCTGGATACGGTGTGTTCATCGCATAGATATCCTTATCCTTTATCTCACTTTGAACAGCATAGGATACATACTCTGGTGTTAACGGTAATAACACTGAAGCTGGTTGGACCTGTTTCTCTATCACAGTAGTCGAAATAGAGAGAGGTGTAAGAGATACCACTATATCTGTTGCACCAAAGGGAAGTTCAAAGGTATGAACAATCTTAGGTACTCGTGGTTCCCCAGGGTTTGTCTGATACGTGTTCACATCAGTGAGTTGCAGGGAAAGATACTCCTGTTTCTCCGATGGATTAATCTGCAACATCGGAGTTTTGAGTGTAATATCCTGTTTGATGTTCTGATCAAAACCTGCGTCATAGCCGGCTACCCCCAATCCACCGATCAGGAGAAAACCTATGATTACAAAGACGAATAGTTTTTTCATGAGCTTTTTTTGCCCCCTTTCTTAGTAATTAGATATATACGTAATAATACTTAAATTTTATAGTATCAATATAAAATGATGCTTTTAAAAAGGTGAGAGGATTAAGACCAATCTTCAAACAAAAGGTTAGGTTTATAAGACCGCTAAAAATATACGACTGTTGAGCGGAAAAACATTTCAAACGTTTTTCAAAATAGATAACAGAAGAAGGTGAGAAAATATGGATTGCGAATGGTATCATTTCCTTATAGCGATGTTTATGTTGCTCTTTAGTTTCGTTTCGATCATTGTAGGACTCTTTGCCGTTTATTTCAGCGGTGGGAGATCTCGGATAATCTCTATCATCTTTGTCCTTCTTGGCATCTTTGTTCTATTCCTATTCCTCTGGTTCTCCTGGTGTTTTCCCACTATCATCCTTGGGCCACCACCTATTGGTCTTTGTGGCTGTATCACTAAAGGATTCTCTGCATTCATCGGTGGCATCCTTGGCATCCTTTTCAGTCTTGGCTTGCTCTTAGCTATCTTCCTCAAACTCTAAACATATCGACATACAAAAAGACAAGTTACAGATATGGATTATTCCTTCTTCATCATTTTATATGTTCTTTTTGGCCTCATACTATTTCGCTATATTCATAGTCAATATCCATAGTTGATTGGATATAACCTTACGCCATATGCATTCTAATCATCTAAGAGGACAATAGTAAAAATGACCAGTATCTTTTCATTTGGTATCAATGATAATGATATTGTTGATTTTTTTTCTCTATCCCACTATGGAAAAAGACCATACTGCTGGAGTCGCTCAAAAAGATATGTAAATGGTGAATACTCAAATAATTGCAAAAACCACCAAGACGCTTTATATCGTGGCATTGCAACTTCAAGAGTCGACCAAGCACTCTCCATACCGTGGACATCACGAGCTTTCAATCGTACAACATAAGATCCTTGATGCTCCCATACCCAATTGATATCAATGGTCTCACCTGAATCAAAAAACGTATCGGTCCAATATCCTTTACCTGGTTCGAACTCAATATGATACTGAACAGGTTCTTGTTCCGGATCCGTACATGAGATAGTATACGTATATTCTGTTCCAGGATTCCCGTAGGTTGGACCTTGTATGGTTGGTTTCTCTGGCGGCGCACTAACAATAAAAGGCACTGACGGGTCTCCAAAAAGATTCAGACCATAGTAGGTCCATCGCATACAGGACCTATCGATGAGATAGATGTTGTCCTCTTTAGCATCTTGATGTGCTTTTCCAAGAGCAAGGATCTGTTCACCAAAGACCGCATCCCAGAATTCCCTTTGAAACCTGGTGCCATCTCCATCGGTACTAAATGACCAGAAGAACCCGTAACGAGCGTTCATGATACTTGCAAAACATCCGTGTTCTGTTTTAACGGTGAGATATTCTGCGAAACAATCATATCCTTCAGGATCATCAAAACCCCCTGCCATACATCCAACAGAGTAATCAAAAAACGGGTGCTCATTTTGAAGATAGGATACATCAGAGTTAGTCATCTTCATATTATACCCATAATACGAATGACCATCATGGTTCAGGATATGGACACCTTGGTTGATCAGATCAACTAGTTCAGTGTTCTTCCAACTCCCATTAGGATGATCACGATCATAAAGAGTCTGTATACTAAAACGATTACTAGGGATCCCTACGGTCTGATATCCATCAAGATCCGATCCATCTATCAAAAGATCTAGATAATTCCCACCATAGCTTGCAACTCCGTAATCTCCTAAAATTTCACCTACGAGCAAGACGTTTGAGAGATACTCTTCCGTATGATCCATCGTAAGATACGATATCGTCTTATTGACAAAATAACCAACGTCACGGGTTGTATCAACACATGCTCTCCCTACAAAGACCTCAGCGAACAAATCAACGTCTCCATCGTCTTTTCCATCATGAGGCTCACCCCATCTATCATCTCCATCGTTATTGAACGGACCATCAAGACAACCGTAATAAAAATCCGCAGGTAGAATGGTATCCATAGGCCATCGTTCCTCATCCTTCCCATAGACATAAAGCATACGAGCAGGTATGATATCACTATCGCCACCAAGAAGAACGTATTGAATCCCATGTTCAATATATTCATCTTTGATGAACGACCGGATTGATTCACTAGTTATCTGACCAGGTATGAAAGATATATCCTTAAGGGTCTTTATCCGAGTTCGAATCCCTTGTTGTCCATGGATATCTCTCAAAGGTTCGAAACCTTGTGAGAACTCATCAGTTGTAAGTATTAAAAGATCATAGGGATCCTCAAAAACAATAGGTTCAAACGAGTACCAATGTTCTGCCATCCATGAATTATCAACCTTTTGATCAATAAGGGTCTTATCTTGGACGATACCGCGATAATATGGTGACTGTTGATAGGTGGTTTCCACGGATACGGTGAGCTTCATCATAGAATAATAATGGAGTACATTCTCTTTTGGTTCATAGTGCACAGGATGCAATCGAAAAACAGCTACTTGATATCCTCTTAAGAGATACGTGCCAATATGGGTATAGAGCTCATATGGATAGACCCCCTCATGAGAATAGATCTGAGGATCAGGTTGAGGAGTAAGCGGAGTCTGATATGATGAAGTGGGAACAGGGCTGCTAGAGGGTAACACTAGATTATCAAGTAGAATGGTGGCTTTGTTTGATGTCGCTATGGTTACATCGATTATCTTTGAATCTGGCGGAAGGAGAAGATAGGCTCCTTTGAC
>JARVGL010000077.1 GCA_029762575.1 Thermoplasmatota archaeon
TCAATCCATCACATACACTAGGATAAATAGGTCCCTTTCAAGAACAGATGAGTCTATCTTCTTTCCCTGAGAGTTTAAGATAGTGTTACGGATTTTACTGTTTTAATATCCTTTATCTTTGGTATGATATGTGAAGGTAATCGTGTCTCTGTTATCACATAGAGTCGTGGTTCCTCACGTATCTCAAAATCATCTACTATTGCTTGTCTAATACTAATGTTCTCTTCGGATATGATGGTTGCTATTTGAGCAAGGATACCAGGTTGACTAGCGTTATGTGGTATTATCTCAAGGACATCCCAGCCCATTTCACGGGCCATGTCTCGTAGATGACAGGTGGGTTTAAGCTGGGTGAATATTTTGAGGAGCTTGGGGTGTCTTTGTATTGTTTCTATCGTAGCTTTTATTGCTCTCCTATCGATATCTAACGCTCTTGCAACCTTTGAATCAGAGAGCTCTATTGGCCCGCAATATAGGGTATCCTCCTTGATACAAAGACCATATTCAAGCATCTTTTGGGCTACTATTTGTTGTTTAGGATATTGTTGGAAAAAAACATTGATATCTTTCCACATAGCTATACGTATATACAAAAGTCCAATATATACATATTGTTCAAAATTGTAATAAATAAAACAATAGTGTACATATATTAACATCATTGTACAATATTGAAAAGTCTTAAATAGGGGGAACGATAATACATACTTGTGAAAAAAAATGGTCACAACAAAAATATCACTTGAAGTCGATGAACTCCCAAAACGATGGTATAACATCGTTCCAGATCTCCCAACCCCCTTGCCTCCACCAAAGGATCCAGAAAAAGGAGCCAGTCGACTTCAAAACCTACCCGATATCTTTTCAATGGAAGTACTCAAACAAGAAATGTCACTTGATAGATATATTCCCATCCCTAAACAAGTCAGAGACCTCTATATTCAAGCAGGAAGACCTCGACCATTATTCAGAGCGAAACGATTAGAAAAATATCTTAAGACACCTGCTAAACTCTATTATAAAAGCGAGTTCTATAGTCCAACAGGGAGCCATAAGGTCAACACTGCGATACCTCAAGCATATTACGCTAAAAAACAAGGTATAAAACGAATGGTCACAGAGACCGGAGCAGGTCAATGGGGAACTGCCCTAGCCTATGCCTGTAGTCTTCTAGACCTCGACCTTACAGTATACTGGGTCCGAGCAGCATCCACTTGGAAAAAAAGTAGAAGGCATTTCATGCAACTCCTCGGAGCAAAAGTATTTGACTCTCCCAGTAATCATACACAGATAGGAAAAGAACTTCTAAGAAAAGACCCTCAACACGTAGGATCCCTTGGTATCGCTATCGCTGAAGCAGTACAAGACGCTCAAGCCGACGAAACAGCAGTATATAGCCTAGGATCAGTATTGAATCATGTTCTCCTTCATCAGAGCATCATCGGACTTGAATGTCAAAAACAATTCAAAAAAATAGATACCTATCCAGATGTTATTATCTCTTGTCTTGGCGGAGGAAGTAATTTTGGTGGATTAGCTATCCCTTTTCTTCGAGATAGTATCAAAGAGAAACGACCGATCCGCTTCCTCGCCACCCAAAGTGCCGCTGCACCAAATCTCACAGGAACATATCGATATGATTATGGAGACTATGCGGAACAAACACCACTTCTTAAAATGTGTACTCTAGGACATCGGACTAGCTTCAAACCAATAAAAGCCGATGGACTCCGATATCACGGAGCAGCACCCATCATCAGTGCTTTACGACATCAAGGATTCATCGATACCATAAGCTATCCTCAAGATGAGACCTATGTGTTTGACAAAGCAAAGATCTTTCTTCAAACAGAGGGATTCCTCCCCGCACCAGAATCAGCATATAGTATCACCGCTGCAATCGATGAAGCAATACGATGTAAAAGAAAAAGAGAACATAAAACCATTCTCTTTAACGTCAGCGGACATGGATTCATGGATATGGAAGGATATGAAGAAAAAATCCTCAGGAAGAACAGATCATCTCAGTAAAAGGAAAGAAACAATATCTTCTTTCACTTAATAGAAACAAGATGATTACTACCGCAGTATGACATGTTTTAGAAAACTATACAGGCTTTCTACCTTTTCTCAAATTTATTTACCCAATGATCCCCCAATCTGAACAGGTTCCAAAACAAAAAGAACTTGAAGGGGAAAACCAACCTTTTGCTTCATATAATCGGATAAAAGCACCAGGCAATATAGTTTCAAGATCCTCATCCCAAAGATAGAATGGTTTACTTAACACCTCTAGATCAACATAATCCTCACCAGGCTCCAATTGGACGAGTTTAACATCTACCCTAGATCCAAAAACAAAAATTGAACTAAAAGAAAAAGCATCCATCGCTCTTGCCTTAGCCATACTGACCTCTAGAGTTACCCAAGGACCGATAAGACCATGAACATCCTTAGCCCTTGCTCTTACAATATAGGTGCCTTTTTCAAACCATATATGGCTAACGGTTATCAAAGTATCCGACCCAAAAGGACCAAGCCAATCATCTACAGACCCATCACCCCAATCTATCAGATAATAAACGTCGTCGTCATCAGGGTCCACCGTTATAAGTGTATAATCATATTCTATTCCAGCTTTTCCATTCGTTAACCCATTGATGTATAAGGCGCCAGGTGGCTGATTATCTCGACCATATGTCTTAAAACAAGTATCCCACGTAAAACCAGCGACATACTTAGTTGCTTGACCATTATTTTGATGATATGTTCTATACTCTTTTTCATTCCGTGAAAAGGATTGATTAGACCATGTATCCCCACCATCTGTTGATATCCATGCACAACCATCTGGATACGATAGTGAATCATTATGTGCTGCCCAGAGATACCAATTGCCCGATGCATTAACTGTTTTACAGACAATATAATAGGTTTGTCCAATATCAACAAAGATATCCTCAAAATCAAACACAACCCATGAATAATAACTAGTTGTAAAAGCCGAAGGATTCAAAGATTTCTCTACAAGATTCGGGCCATGTAGATCTTTTTTAATCGATAGAACATACGGATGAAACGTTGAATCGTTTCTACCAACAAATAATTCAACACGCGTAAGCATGTTCTTAGTTGGTTTGAATGATTGAGCGGTCATAATAGTATAATTAAAGAGATCAAATTTGCCCACAGGGATAGGATAATCTTCTGATGGATTAAAGACGGTCTGTGATTGATCCAATTCATCAATGGTACTAGACTGCATCTGTTGCTTCATCAAATCAGTTTCATTATACTTGAATCCAACCACAGAAAAAGATGTTATAATCAAAAATAGGCCTATTAAAAACCCAATAGTTCTTTTCATGATATTTCCCCCAACAAATTCGGTAATTAATAACATAAGGGGTTGAAATATAAAGTTTTTTCTAAAAGATATTAAATATGAGAACTCTTGCTACAAAAAAAATAGTATTCTTTCAAAAAAATTCTATTATCAAGTGGCATATCAATTATTAGAGAATATATTATTTGACCTCATTGTAACTGATACTTTTAACCATTAGTAACAACTTGATGAAACCATGATAAGTACGCGAGGAGGGAGATTCGAACTCCCGTGGTCAGAGACCAAAGGATTAGCAATCCTTCGCCGTGCCAGGCTGGGCCATCCTCGCATGTAATGACCTCGGAATAATCAAACTAGATAAAAAGATTGTGTCTCCCTGGCACAATACTTAAAATAGACCCATGGTTTAGGATGATGGGGAATCATGTTAGATTGGACGGAACAGTATCGACCAAAGAACCTTGCTGGAATCGTCGGGAACAAGAAAATCGTTCGAAGTCTCTCCCAATGGGCTGAATCATGGGTGACCAATAAACCATCTAAAAAGGCAGTGATCCTCTCTGGGTCTCCGGGCATAGGTAAAACAAGTTGTGCCTACGCACTAGCTCATCAATTCAAATGGACCCCCATTGAACTTAATACTTCTGATGCTCGAAACGCAGCTCGTATCAAATCAGTAGCTACCGCAGGGGCAACCCATCAGACATTTAAAGATGATGGATCGTTTTCTTCAACAAAACAAGGGGGAAGAAAGCTTATCATCCTTGATGAAGCTGATAATCTCTATGAGTCATCTAAAGGATCACAATCAGATGGAAACGATCTTAGCGATCGAGGGGGAAAAAAAACCATTGTTGACACCATCCGTATCACAAGTCAACCAATCATCCTCATCGTAAATGATTATTATAGCCTCATTAAAGGAAGTGGAGAAGTATTACGATCCTTATGTTTACATCTTAAATTCTATCCGCCATATCCAAATGAGATCTATCAACTACTTCAAAGCATCCTCGCTAAGGAGCACATACATGTCGACCATGCTGTTTTGGAAGCATTAAGTCAAGGTTGTCATGGAGATATCCGAGCAGCGGTTAGGGATCTTCAATCTCTTTGTGTGAATAGGACCCATATCACTATGATGGATTATCAAGCACTTGGTAACCGAGATCATCAGCGGATCATCTTTGATGTCCTAAAAGATATCTTCAGAACAAACGATATTTCAACGATACGCTCTTCCATGTTACATGCTGATGAAGACCCTAATCTTATCCTACACTGGATAGCAGAAAACCTTCCACGAACCTATGTCAATCCAGCAGATACCTTAGCAGCATATGAAAAAATTTCATTAGCTGATAGATATCTAGGAAGAACCAATAAACGGAATTATTATGGACTCTGGGCATATGCTTCAGATCTCATGAGCAGTGGTGTTGCTCTTTCAAAAACAGATCAAATAGCCTCTATCACCTATGGTTTTCCCACTTGGTTAAAATACTCTAAGAAACAACGCACTGAATATGCTCATGAACAATCTCTTATAATAAAACTCTCCTCGTATTTTCATTGTTCAACGAAAAAGACCGTTGAATTCTATATCCCTATCGTAAAAAAGATTATCTCCCAAGAACCAGTAGTCGCACTCCACCTCATTAAAGAACTCAGATTAACAGATGAAGAGATCAGCTATTTCGGTGGCTCTATTATTGATTTAAAAAAAGAACGAAATGCAAAAGAAAGACAGGTTGAAAAAGAAACGGATGAAAATAAAGATACCGTTCAGATTGAAAATGAAGACCAAGGTTCAATTAAAGAAGAAAGAAAACAGCAAAGTTTACTCCTTGATTTTTGAACCTATTGACTCTAACACACTCATCGTCTCAACAGCTTGCTGTTTATAATATGATTTTAACTTATGATATGTCTCATCAGCTATCTTCTGAGCCCTATAGTTTTTCTCGATCTGTTTTAACATCTCTTTTAAAAGAGCGTATTCTGTTTGTAATATTTCCTCGGATTCCATGGATCGTGATCTTGTCTGAACTGGTTGTTTTCTCTTAACGAAAAACAAGATACTTACCGCTATGACGACAACAAGTAGAACGATAAGGATAATGATATAAATGTTAAACAACGAGGTTTCATCCTGAGCTACGAAGAGTGGAAGTGAAACAAGCAACCCACTAGTAATCGAATTCAATGATACCAGATTCTCACCATTGAAATGAACCATTAATTTAGTGATATTTCTCAAAGTCAACGTAGAGAACTCGATAGAATCAAGTGGTAGATTATAGGATATTTCAACATTCATACTTGACTTATTTGCTAGATCGATACTTGAAAGATTACATCGATATGTCTCAGCAAGCTTTTCATTTGAGACCAAATGGTTCTGAATAGTAATACGGATATCGTTAGCAGTTGATGGTATATATACATCAAAGAAATCTAAAAGTTCCAGATCATCAGATTGAACGGATATCGACTCAGAAACACTAAATTTTTCATCTAATGATGTTATAGTAATCGAATGAGTAGTTTCAGTCATATCCTCTGCAGATACGTTTAGCATTCCGCAGCAAGATAGAATCACCAGTGCTATTACACATAGATAGATCGTTTGTTTCATATGTATTCTGGTGACCAATAAAAACCACATTTATATTAATTTCGTCAAAAACACATCTAAGAAACAACATAACAACCGTGAAAGAATCAACCTTTTTAAGATAAGAAGAAAACTTATAAACAAACCACCTGTTCATCTTTTAAAAATGCTTGCAAGGGGAGGTATAATGTTGAAAAAGCATTTATCAATGAAGTATCAACAAAGAGTTATATTCTTTGTTTTATTCTTACTCCTTTTTAATAATTCGTTGAGCAGTGGTATAGTACCTAAATCCATTAGCAAAGAAGAGGATGTTACCTTATCTGTTCCATCATATCTAAAACCTGGTGATATCCTGTTCTGTGATGTGAAACCTGAGATCGCAAGTTATCTTAACAATATTGGCATCGGTTTTTTTAGTTGGTCTGGTCGTTCTAATGACCATTGTGCCATGTA
>JARVGL010000078.1 GCA_029762575.1 Thermoplasmatota archaeon
GGCTAGCGGAATCATGATCGAAGGTATCGAAGGATTTGTCGGAAATGGAGCGATCACACGTTTGGCGTTAGAGATCAGACCATTTGCAGGATCACCTGATATTGATCTAGCCGAAACAGTCATAGAGATCTCTGATTCAGAAACAAAATATGTGTTGGAATTTGATTCAAGTATATTTACCTTATCAAATGAAACAGGCGGAAACGTTTTTGATTCTGGGTTCTATACAACCACTGATGCTGATAACAAAACAAAATTTGGCATAATTGTATTGCAAGATGCAGATGGATCCTGTACATCTGAAAATCCTGTAATTAATTTTGGAGATCATGTGATATTAACTATAGGTAACGTGTTTGATGGTATTGTACCTCGAACGAACGTGTTTGGTCAGATCATACCCGAGGAAGGCTCACCAGGCATCATTGGATTTAGAACACCTGAGGCTTTTACAGTAAGTGTGTTGGATTTAAATTGAGGTGATAAAAAATGAGAAAATTATTTTTAAATAAAAGAAAGGATGTTGGTGCTATTGGTATCGGTGCAATGATTGTGTTGATTGCTATGATTCTCGTTGCGGGTGTTGCCGCATCAGTACTTATCTCAACGTCTAATACCCTTCAAAGCCAAGCGATGAGAACAGGCGCTCAAACCACTCGAGAAGTTTCAAGTGGGCTGCGGGTAACATCCATACTTGCCTATACCTATTTTGATTCTGATAGTGATCCTTACGATAACATTACGTGTCTAGCCATAACCGTTGAAGCTAAACCTGGGTCAGGTAGAATAGATCTGAATAACACCTATATTTTACTAAGTGATGGTAATGAGAAAGCGTTGTTGAGCTATAATTACACCCATGAAGAGTTTTTTAATGATGGCTTAAGAGGTGATCTGTTCAATACTACTACCGCAGTGAACTGGACTAATTTAACAAGTGACAAGTTTGCTATTGCTATGTTGATCGATGCCGACGGTTCGATAACACGATACAATCCTGTACTTAACCGTGGTGACAAAGCGGTTTTGTATGTCCTTACCAATGACACAGCAACTTTTGGTAGAAGAATAGGTACTCGTGTTGAAATCTTTGGTCAGATTATTCCAGAGATCGGTGCACCAGGTGTGATATCATTTACATCGCCGAAAGCATACGTCCACAGGGTTTATGTAGTACAGTAATGAACTGATTGGGAAAAATACGTTATCCAGTTTTTTCCCAATTTTTTTATTTTTTTTATTTTTTAGTACCATTGATTGTTCCTTGTTTTTTTAATTTGTTTTTTGTTATTTTATAACATTTGTTTGTTCTTTTATTTGTGAAACCATACATTTATATTCTTTGTCTTGTATTACGTGACCATTGGATGGGTTCTAAAAAAATGTAATTGAACCGCTCACGTAATGCTAGGAGGTGAGAAACGTAGTACATCGTGCTGGGGGTATGTTCTCTTCAAATGTGCATGCTGCAATTGGGGTTGGCTCATTGATTATTTTCATTGCTATGATCATTTCAGCTGGCGTTGCAGCATCTGTTGTAATGCAAACGATGAACACGATGCAGCAGCAAGCACTTCAAACCAGTCGGGAGACAATATCAGATATCTCAACCGGTCTACGTTTGACCCATACCAGTGGATATGTTACAAATGGAAGTATTAGCCAGCTTTGTTTCTTTTTGACAACGATCCCTGGATCTAACGCAGTGGACCTTAGCCAAGTTCGCCTTCAGATCTCTGATGGTGAAATGATGCCAGTTCTTAGTTATGCAAACAACAGTTTTTCCACGAGTGTCTCAAGTGGGTTATTTAAAACCTTGAACATGAGCAATGTGACCAATGAAAAATTCGGACTTCTTGTAATAAGGGATCTTGATAACAGTTGCAGCGGGGAGAATCCAGTGATCAATGAAAATGATCTAGTCGCAATCATTATCAACACAACTGCTTGTTTTAACGAGTTAAGTCCTCGAACCACGGTGACCGGAAGAATTGTTCCTGAACAAGGAATTTCGGCAATGTTCAGTTTCACAACTCCTTCTTCGTATAATGATAACATCATAGATCTATGAAATAAGTTCAAATTTGCCGATTCATACAATTTTTAAAATAGAAGTTCATTATCCGCCAGTGAGCATACCTTTAATATATAAATCTACAACAAAGCTAGTGATAGCAACAACCCAGACAAATGGAATGAAATAAAGAAACGTAAGATATAGGTGACTGCCTCGTATCACCTTAATGGTATAGGCAAGGATGAATGAATGTACTATAAGAACAAGGAAGATGATGATTAAAATAAAATTAAAGGTCTCTGGTGGAACGGTATAAAGCAATGTTCCAATGTTTATTCCTTCAAGATCACTAAATGGATCACCTGTCTCTAAAACGATCTCATTTAAATGCCGACTTATAACAAACGATACATATATAGCAAAAGATATGCCAAAGGTAATCCCTCCAAATAACGCAGTGGTTGTATTAACTATGGAAAACTTTTTTTTTCTTAGATCTAGGATCTTTCTCATGTTCTCAGCAATCATCCGAGTTACCCGAGTTGGGTTAGCAGCAGCATAGGTCGCCTCTCGAAACATCTCACAGGATCGTTGGATGAAATTACTATTGGTATCCACTCCAAACCATTGCCATGCACTACCATCATCGATACGAGTCCGTAAACGCCGGTAAAGACTTCTGATATATCTTGTTAATATCCCGTAGTCCTTTTTACTGAGATAATACACAGATTCCGTTATCTTTCCCCCTTTCATAGTCGCAATGGATCCTAGCCCTGTAAGAAAACCTAAAAAGTTTTTTTCCTTTCTAGCAATATTATCCTCTTCGATGAATGTTTTGATGCCAACAAATACTAGTGGTGTCAACGATATCGCAACGAGTAACTCCATAGGTAAATCGACAAATACCGAAACTTGTAAACTGTATTTGCCGTATGCTAAAACTATTCCAAGGATGATTGAAAAAAGCATTGAATTAATCAACCAGCGTGTTAATTTCTTTTGCAATTCACTTTTCTCACCAGTTTGATGCCAGATCACATCATCAGGGATGATGGATTTCAACAGGTACAAAAGCAATATTTCAGAGACAATGAGCATGAACGAGGATAAATACGTATACATGGTCATACTCTCCGCACCCATGATCATAGGAAGAACAATACCAAAGCTCATCACAAAGATAATAGCAATAAGCATGCTCACATAGACCTCATTAAGAATGACGATGTTCTCATTACTCGTTTCATACATGGTCTTATAATCTTGCATAACCGCTTTTTGCTCTGTTTCTATGAACTCCCGATGTTCAACACCACTATCTAGACTCTGTGAGAACCGGTCAAGGAAATCCTTTAGAATCTTACTAGGTGTTCTCAACGCGATGAAATGAAGGGTGCTAGCCATTGGATATCTCCATTGTGTAGAAAGGACTGAAACCTTTTTGATCTCGGATCCAAGGCTTTTATACACCTTTTTTCCACCTAGCACATTTAAGATATCTTTTAATGAGAGATCTGAGATGGCAAGAACCCGTAAATGAGTGATGAAAAAATGCATGTTGCCATCGATCTCGGTAGCCTTGTTCTTATAAGAAATATACGGATGCAGAACACCAAGGATGATAGGGATAATGCCACCAAAGATAAACGTAGCGGGATGAAAGTTAACTGGAACAGGAAGTAAAAACTGAAGGATGAACGGAAGAGACATTATCAGAATACCCATTAAGACCAAAGGGGCTAGAACCGAAGAGTAAAACTTTTTCTTATCTTCTAAGATACGGTACGCTATCTTAAAATCATCGATGAACTCCCGTTTCTTTTTATCAGTTTTCTCTTTCTTCTTTACCATACAGGTTCAACCAAATTTAAATTGAGATAGGTAATGCTTCAATACCTTCTCGATAGAACGTCCAAATAAATTGACAGACCTCATAGTAATCAAAGATCTGTTCCTCCACCATCCTATCAAGGATATGTTTTCGTAAATCATATTCATCATAGATCTCGTTAGGATCGTTATAACCAGCGTTCTTAGCAATCCGTTCCTCAAGGATGAAACTATTTCTATTTGCCCTGAACACATGTTGATCCTCAGCAGATTTCCATTCAAATGCCGTTCGAGACATAACCCCATCAACAGCTTTATTATAGCCTTCAATTTCATCAACAGAAAGCACTCTTCTTAACCGTTTCCCCTTCCGTTCAACAGCCATCTGAATCAACACGAAATCAAGGTTATCCATGAACGATTTAGGAACATTGATTGGATCACCAGTGAACCGCTGGATGACCTTGGTCACTGAACCAGCATGAAACGTGGTGATACAAGGATGACCAGTCTGCATCGCTTGAAACACCACATTACCCTCGGCACCCCTTGTCTCACCAGGAATAATATAATCTGGACGGGATCTGAGTGCTGCTTTCAAAAGATCAAATAGATCCACACTTCCTTCTTCTGTATCCGCAGTCCTCGTAAGCAACTGCTGCCATACAGTATGAGGAACATGAAGCTCAGGAGTGTTCTCCGCGGTATAGATCTTCTTATCTGGAGGAATGAACGGGATCAATGCATTGGTCGTCGTGGTTTTCCCAGAAGCAGTCTCACCACACACAAAAAAACTTCGTCCATATTGTAAAGAAAGCCAGATATACGCTGCAATCCCACTACTCATTGTTCCCCAGTTGATGATTTGAGTGATACTGATTGGAGTCTCAGCGAACTTTCGAATCGTGATACTTGGTCCTTTGATACTTATCGATTCTGGATAGATGAGATTACCTCTGCTTCCATCAGGCATTGTTGCATCAACGATGGGTTGGGCCTCACTCACTGCTGCACCCATCTTCTCACTAAGTTTCCGTGCGAAAGCAAACGATTCCTCTTTAGGGATGAGGATATTTGTTTTAATCATGTCAAAGACTTTATGGATCACATGAACGTTTTCTCCAGCGATGATATGAATATCCTCCAGATAAATGTCCCGCATGAATGGCTCAAGAGGACCGCCACCGATCTGTTCTTTGATCAACGCGTATTTCATTGCTTCCTTTTGAGCAGAGGTCGCTTTTATCTTAGCATTCATCTTCTCCTTACTAAACAAACCTTTTTTAATTAAAGGATGATATGATACCGCTTGTTCATCTATCGTGATAATGTCATCCATCATTTCAATGAAGAGTTCTTTTAACTCATCATCTGACACCGCACTCTTCTTTTCAGGAGCCGTTTTCACGATGAGGTGAAGCAAATCTTTGTATTTTTTAGTAGTATTCTCATCCATCTCTGGTTCAATGGAGTGATACAATCGTTCATCCATCTCTGGTAAGCGATAGATGTGAATAAAGACAGATCCTTTCGTTGGATAAATGAAATTAGGGTGTTCTTCACTAGCTTTTTCTTTAGGTATCTTCTTATAGAACTCGGGAGGGTTCAGTTTCTCCTTGATGTCCTTTAGATATGATGCAAGATGAGAGTGTTTATCAACTAACTCCTTGATTTCCTCTTCAGTCATCTTGTCTGATTCAGCCATCTTGCACACCCCATCATATGAATAACGCTCACATTTACTTATATACTTATGGGAAGACCATCCACTCCTTCCCTGAAATACGTCCAAATAAATTGAACGACCTCGTAGTAATCAAAAATTTTCTCTTCGACCATTCGATCCAGGATCCGTTTCCGAAGATCCAGTTCATCATATATCTCAGTTGGATTCTGATAGCCAGCATTCTTAGCAATCCGTTCTTCTAAGATATAACTATTTCTATTTGCTTTAAAAACATGTTGATCCGCTGCTGAATTCCATTCAAATGCCTTTCGAGTGATCACCCCATCAACTGCAGAGTTATACCCTTCGATCTCATCCAGTGAAAGCACTCTTCTTAACCGTTTCCCTTTCCGTTCCACCGCCATCTGAATCAACACGAAATCAAGGTTATCCATGAATGGTTTTGGTATGCGAATGGGATCACCGGTGAACCGCTGGATGACCTTAGTCACTGAACCAGCATGAAACGTGGTGATACAAGGGTGACCGGTCTGCATCGCTTGAAAGACCACTCGACCTTCAATGCCTCTTGTCTCACCAGGAATGATGTAATTCGGCCGGGATCGGAGCGCTGCAAGGAGTAGATCATTTAAATCAACATGACTTTCCTTTGGTCCAGTAGTCCTGGTAAGCAATTGCTGCCAAACAGGTTGTGGAACCTGAATTTCAGGGGTATTCTCCGCTGAATATATCTTTCTATCT
>JARVGL010000079.1 GCA_029762575.1 Thermoplasmatota archaeon
CTTGGTTCAACGGGAATTGAATGACCTTTTTATCCTTCCGTATCCCTGAAATGATATAGCGAGCGGCTTTTTCAGCGGTGATAGCACCCTGACGATGATACTCTTCGATCATAGGAGTATCAACGGAACCAGGTTTCACAGTGATAAAATTGATATTATATCGTTGCTTTGCTTCTGCTCGTAGGCTCTCCATCAACCAACTCACTGCAGCTTTGCTTGCACCATATGCACCCCATCCAGGTACACCTCTCCTATCGGGAAGTGTGGAAAGACCAACAATGGTTCCAGATCCTTGTTTTTTCATTATAGGAAATAATTGTTCAATAGCATAAACAATGCCCATGAAATTAATGTCAATAGATCTCTTGATGATGTTTGCATCAAATGTTTGAATAGGATTTGGGATGAGAACACCCGCAGAAAGAATGGCTAGGTCAATTTGACCAAACGATCTCTTTGTCAATTCCACTGCAGAGATAATATCATCACGGTTTGTCACATCACATTTCTGATAGATGACCTGTTTAGGATTATTTGTCAGATCTGCTGCAATCTTCTTAAGTTCATCTTCACGCCGGGCAAATAATGCAAGTTTACAATTTTCAATTACGAGGAGTTTGGCTAACTCCTTTGCCATTCCTCCAGTGGCTCCAACAAGTATCACATTGCAATTCTTTGTATCCATAAGAGTACCTCACTATGTATAAGTCAACATTTATGATATAGTACCATTCCAAACACAAGCATATACTTTTCTATTAAATAGTTTTCATTGTTTTCTCCTTATTTTATCAATGAAAACATTAAAATCATACTACAAAAGATACGGGTACGATGACCCGTGTCATAATTATTGGTTTAGACGGTGGGACATTGGATCTCATGGACCCATGGATGGACCAAGGGAAACTACCATCCTTTAGCCGAATCAAAGAACAAGGAATCTATGGGCGGCTTCGGTCTACAACACCCTATTACTCTGCGCCTGCATGGGTTTCTATAACTACCGGATGCCAACCGGGAAAACATGGTATTTATGATTTCTTCCGTACTGATACCTATAAGAAAAATCTGGTCAGTTCCAAACACCGTAAGGTCCCTGCTCTATGGAACATGCTCACATGGTATAATAAGAGAAGCATCATCGTTAATGTACCTGGGACCTTTCCTCCAGAGAAGATCGATGGTGTCATGATAACCGGTCTTCTTACTCCCTCACCTGAATCAAACTATACCTATCCTCCTGATTTAAAAAAAGATCTTACAAGTGATAGACTTGGAACCTATCTTCTTGAGCAAGTAGCCGTCGACGACATCCCAAAAGGACTCACCGCTCGATATGCCCCACAAAAACTTGCTGCTCAGATAAATGAACTGACAAGTTCCCATGCAACGGTGACAATGAACCTAATGAAAGAATACGACTGGGATCTTACGATGGTCGTTTTTAGAGGCACCGATGATGTGCAACATCTTCTCTGGAACAGAAAAGACTTGATTCTTTCCTGTTATCAAAAAGCAGATGAATATATTGGAAAGATGATCGATGAATATCCAGATGCATTGTTCATCATTGTCTCAGATCATGGGTTTGGTAAACCAAAGAAATATTTCTATGTCAATAATGCTCTCTATAATGCAGGATATCTCAAAACCACCTCGAACCCTTCGACGAGTATCAACACACTCATTTCTATTATCTTTGATAAGCTTAGTCGTATTATCTTTCATGTCGTCCCCATGCAGAAAATCATGCGTTCGGAGCTAGGACGAACATTCATACTATCCTCTAATTCTGGCGGCAACATTGATATCTCCCAAACACTTGCTATGTATCACTCTGTTTGTTCCAGAGGAATAAGAATTAACCTAAAAGAAAAATATTCCTATGGTATCGTTGAAACAAAGGATTATGAGAACATCAGAAACCAGCTCATTGATTTCTTGAAACAACTCACTGACCCTGAGAAAGGTGAACCTATCGTTGAACAGGTCTATACCGCGGAGGAGATATATGGCAAAGATGCGGTGAACGACCCCTTGGATATCATCTTTGATCTCAAAGAGGGGTATGGTGCCCAGGAACTCCTACAACCACCAGAAGGTTTGAAAGCAGCGTTGAAGTCCAAAAAGGATAAACTCACCATTCTTTCACCACCTGGTTTCTATGATTGGATGGGGGATCATAAACCACATGGCATCCTTTTCATGTATGGACCAGATTTAATCACCCATAGGACGCTAGATGCATCCGTTCTTGATATTGTTCCAACGATTCTTGCAGCATTGGACATACCTATCTCTAAAAACCTCGATGGGCAGGTTCTTTCAGATGCATTCCAAAAACCACCTGTTGTATCGTACAAAGATATACATGCATCGGAACCTTCGTTGCTTTCATCTTCAGAATTACAAGCGATCAAAAAACTACGGAAAAAAACTATAAAGTGAGAAAAGAAGGTTTTGAGGTCACAACGTGTCACGTCGTTTGTTCTTCC
This sequence comes from Thermoplasmatota archaeon, assembly GCA_029762575.1. Lineage (GTDB taxonomy): Archaea > Thermoplasmatota > E2 > DHVEG-1 > DHVEG-1 > EX4572-165. The sequence goes on from JARVGL010000079.1 coordinate 2,499, forward strand.
ATGTGAAAAAATTTCTTCCATTAGTAGGAATAATTCTCTTCTTTTTCACGATATATATGCTTGATATCGACAAGATTATTGATGCATTTCTCTCAATCAATCCCATCTATCTATTGATCTCGTTACCATTGACCCTTCCTCGTCTCCTCATTCGAAATACAGCCTGGCAGATCATACAACGGGAACAAAACATCCATATCCCTTTTTGGACATCATTAAAGATATTTCTCATTGGTTATTTCTACGGTAGCATTACACCAGCATACATTGGTCAACTAATGCGGATTCCCTATATGAATGAGGAAACTGATGAACCATATGGAAAGTTATTCATTAACTCATTTCTAGAAACCACTCTTCATACATTATCGTTATATGGGATGATATTTTTCGGTGCCCTTCTAGTTTTAAGCTCGTTTCCCCAATTGATCTATCTTATCATCATCTGGTTTGCTATCCTAACCGTGATTATTGCCTTCTTTATTGAAAAGAAGCGAGGAGAAAAAGCATTTCATTTTCTCATCCGATATTTCACACCATCTCAGTTACGTGTCTATCTAACTCGATTTGTTGGTACGTTCTATCATGATTTTCCAAAATTCCGTCGTTTAGCTCTCCCTACCTTTGTTGGAATGTTCACCTGGATTATTATTTTTACACAAGAATATATACTTGTTATTGCTCTTGACTTAGATATCCCTTATATATATTTCCTTCTATTGTTCCCTGTGGCAAATGCTGCAGGATTCCTCCCGATCACCTTTGCAGGTCTAGGCACACGGGAATTCACTGCAGTCATCATCTTTTCTACTCTCTTCAACATACCTGGTGAAAAAATCTTTGTTGTTAGTCTCCTCGGATTCATCATCACTGATATTGCTACTGGTCTGATAGGTTTCTTTGTGGCTTTGCTAGATGCACGTACCAAAGGTGTATCCTTGAAAGGAAGAAAGCCATTTTTCAAAGAAGGACAAACATAAATCTGATAAACCCATATGGTTATTACCCTTGGAAGAAAAGAACATGAACACCAATATATTTCTAAAAAAAGATTTGTGATGCATATGAATGGCGAGGGCATAGGTTTTGGAAAAACGATTTTATTTAACGAGCATTTCGTTGTCTATGGAATACCAGCAATCGTATCAGCCATTGGTAAGTATACCATAGCAAAAATCAAACCGGCAGAAACAAACGGTATCGACCTTGTGGACAATCGGGATGCAACGCCTCGGTACAAGCAAGATAAAAAAGAACAGCAACAAGATTCATTACAACGGATCATTACAAAGATGAACCTTGATTTTTCAAATAAAGGCATCCAGATAGAGCTTGGTGGAAGTCTTTATGCAGCTAGTGGGATCGGTGCCAGTGCTGCTTCTTGTGTTGCTATTGCTAGGGCATTATCGGAATATTATGGTCTTGGATTAACAGATGAACAGATAAATGAGATTGCATTTGAAGGGGAAAAAGGATATCATGGAACCCCCTCCGGCATCGATAATACCGCGTCAACATTTGGAGGGTTGATCTGGTTCCAAAAAGACCAACCAACGATTATGGAACGCATCTCATTAAACAATCCCGTTGAGATAGTCATTGGTAATACAGGAAAGGTTGCAGACACCACCGCTGCTGTTGCTGGCGTGAGGGAACGCAGGGAACAAAACCCTGAGAAATATCAAGGCATCTTCAATCGAGCAGAGAACATTGCGTATCTTGCTAAAAGAGCGTTTGCAGATGAGGACATTCATGAGATAGGGAAACTCATGAATGAGAACCATAAATTATTACAACAGATAGAGGTCTCCTCAAAAGAACTTGATTTCATGGTGAAACTAGCTAGGGATGCTGGAGCGTATGGGGCAAAACTTACTGGCGGAGGTCTTGGTGGTAACATGATAGCGTTAACACCTGGAAAGAATTTACAAGAAGAGGTGGTGACCTCTCTTGAAAAGGAAGGTTTCCAGACTCTGAAGACCCGAATTGGTGTAACACGAGGAGGATCCATTGAATGAACCTTCGATCATTCCTAGAGTACCTTGAGGCACAGGAGAAACTCATCCGTATCTCAAAAGAGGTATCTCATGAATTCGAGATTGCAAATATCATGTATTCCCTTGATGAACAACCAGTGATATTTGAAAACGTTAAAGGGTTTTCATTCCCAATCTTTGGAGGAATAACGTCCAATAGGGATATCATCGCTGAAGGAGTTGGGACAACAAAAGAACAATTATTGTTCAAACTTGTTGAAGCACTACAACATCCTAAGACGCCACCAGTTGTCGATTCAGCACCCTGTCAAGATGTTATCATCAAAAACCCTGATCTAAGAAAATTTCCATTACTCCACCATCTTTCTGGCGATGGTGGTCGATATGCAACTGCAACGGTTGCAACTATCAAGGACCCAGATACCGGTCGAAATGTATCCTATCACAGGCTCATGGAAACTGGAACAAACAGATTCACTGCACGGTTGATAAAGAACCGACAGACACGCACGACCTATGATAAGCTTCAAGACGATTTAGAGATGGCCGTCTGTATCGGTAATTCCACTGCGGTGATGATAGCTGCTTCTCTTGGCCCGCCATCAGGTGTTGATGAGTTTGGAATTGCACATGCACTTGATGATACGCCGTTAGTGAAATGTATTACTAAAGACCTTGAGGTCCCAAAGGATGCAGAGATAGTCTTGGAAGGTCGATTGACAAAGGATATAGATAAAGAAGGACCATTTGTGGATTTAACAGAGACTCGTGATTTTGAACGCCAAGAACCTGTTTTTGTTGTTGATTGTATCACGCATCGAAAGGATGCGATGTATCAAGCATTGATCCCTGGGCGTCTGGAGCATAAGATCCTTATGGGGATGCCTAAAGAACCAACCATCTATGATCAGGTCAGTAAGGTAACAACTTGTAAGAATGTCCTTGTGACAATGGGTGGTGGTTCCTGGTTACATGCGATTGTGCAGATAAAGAAGAACCATCCTGATGAACCAAAGAAAGCTATTGAAGCAGCGTTCAAAGGACATGGCAGTCTCAAACATGTTGTGATCGTCGATGAGGATGTCGATATCTATAATCCAACTGCTTTAGAATGGGCCATTGCCACACGATTCCAAGCAGATGATGACCTTGTTGTAAAAACAGATCAACCAGGTAGTTCCCTTGATCCTTCAGGAAAACATGATGCTGGGAAGAAAACACTTACATCTAAAATCGGTATCGATGCAACAATCCCTCCTAACGTCGATAAAAGTAAATATGAGATCGTTCGTTATCAAAGACTTGATGTCTCAAATTATTGTGGGTGAAGGAAAACATAGAGTGTTTTTTGATAAAGTGATAGTAGATAATGATCTAATCCTTATCGTTGGCGGTGGTGAAACATCTCATGTTGGTGGTGTTGTTATCTGTGAACCTGACCAGCCTTTAAGGATGTTAGCTCTCACAGGTCATAAAGATATTATGGTATTACAACCTTTGGCCATAGCTGCTTGTAGAAAATATAAAAGGAGAGTGACCGTGCTAGGTGGCATTCATATTGATAACGCGTCAAAGGATGATATCACGGCCATTATCACTAATTGCAAACAATTAGAAGAATACGTGTGAAAGAGTGTTTTTTCCATTACGTCCTTACGACTTATTGAGTACATAGGATTTTTTTTTAAAACGAAAATGTATTTG
>JARVGL010000007.1 GCA_029762575.1 Thermoplasmatota archaeon
CTCACGATTGGTTTTGTAATAATCATGGGCTATCTTATTGAACGACTCATCGACGGGAGTAACAAAAAAAATAGGGGGTACAACTCAAAAACCAGTACTTGATTAAAAAAAGAGGTATGATATAAATGAAAATAACAAAAATTGAATCTATAAGATCATCTGAAAACCCTCATCAGGTTGATGCTAGAAAGATCTATGATACCAAAGACGCTCAAGTAGTACATATAACATTAAGGCCTGGTGAATCATTAAAACGACATATCACACCAGTTGACGTGTTCTTCTATGTGCTTGAAGGAACCGGTATCGTTGAAATCGGTGACGAACAAGAAGAGGTAACAAAAGACATGCTCATTGAAAGCCCTGCTAATATCGTTCATTGCTGGTATAACAGAAGCGATACCATCTTACGAGTGCTCGTAGTAAAAACCCCTCGACCAATAACAAAGACAACAATACTCTGATTATACCAAGAAACAATAATTTTGAAATAGAGGTCATAACAGATCGATACTAGATTAAGTTGATAGATTGATCTAATAGAAACACTTGATTACTCGTTATTCATAAACGAGAGGTATCAGATCATCTATCTTCATATTTTTTTAAAGTCTTCCTCGTCATATCACCTTTGCACTCTTATAGATGACAATCTGAAAGTTTCTTGATCTTTATTCTAGAGATTCAAATGGGTGAGATCGATGTGTGTTGTTTCAAACAATAATCAACCACTATCTCTCCATAGCTTTAGCTCGTAGCTCCTTAGGCATTTTTTCAATTGCATAACGTAATGCAGTCCGGGGCATAGTGTTTTTATGTGTAAATACATATTCAAAGACCTCTTTTTGATTGGTTCTACTTTGTTCTTTTAACAACCAACCATATCCTTTTTGAACGAGGTCATCGGAATCATTGATGAGCATATCAGCGATATCAAAAGCATCTTTGAGAAACATGCCTTTCTTCGCTGGAATGATCAGGGATACCGCTGATGCTCTTCTCAGCCAGCGATTATCTGATTGTGTCCATGTTTTAATATTCTTGATATATGCTGGATATAATTCTAGAAATGCACCAACGGTATGGTTACATAACGTATCACACGAAGCCCAGTTATTGATGTATTCTCCTAGCCATCTTTCAAATACAAAGAAGTCCTTTTCTTCAAATCTATCCTTCAGATAATACGACCAATTACAAGCGATAAACGATTCCTCTAGAAACCCTGATGAGAATAAGGTATCACATACGGTGAATATCTCTGTTTTATCTAGACCTTGTAGTTCGCTAAAATATCTTCTCGATATTTTACTTACTGTTGCAGTCTTGATCCCATATACTTTGATTTGTTCTTTAAAGAATCTCTGCGCAGTGTTTCTGGTATGTTCATCGATATTCTGTTGTAATTCTTCTCGGAGACTCTGTATGATATCACTCATGGTATTCCTTCCAAATAAAGACTGACTCATTTCAGGGATAATCTGATATTATGCTCTATTGTAATTACATCTTCGTATTCTTTGAACCCTATAAAAACTCATTTCTTTATCTTTATGGATGATGAAAAATGGGTATGTTTAGAAAAATTTGTTACATGATAACAATATATAGAGGATTAAGGGGAAGTAATCACTCCTAACAGTTTTGAAAGATCATCCTCCACTTCTGTATTTGGCATGATCCCAAATGTTTCAACAAGTACCTGTAACAAACCAGGTGATACAAACGCGGGTAAGCAGGGTCCTAGCATTATATTCTTAACGCCTAACGATAACAATGATAATAATACGAGTACTGCTTTCTGTTCATACCATGCGATATTATAGATGATGGGGAGATCATTGATACCGACACCAAGAGCCTCAGCAAGTTTTTGCGCGATCACTACTAGTGAATATGAATCATTGCATTGTCCCGCATCAAGTATGCGGGGAATCCCATCGATATCACCTAGGGTAAGCTTGTTATATCGATATTTCGCGCAACCTGCGGTAAGAATCACCGATTCTTTAGGTAATCGTTTCGCAAACATAGTGTAATACTCACGGTCTTTATGGCGACCATCACAGCCAGCCATGACTACGAATTGTTGTATCTTTCCATCTTGAACTGCTTTTAGCACCTTATCAGCTAATTGTAACGTGGCATGATGAGCAAAACCTATCGTTATATCCCCCTGCTCGATCTCTAAGGGTGGCAGGCATTCTTTTGCATGAGCTATAATGCTTGAGAAATCCTTTTCACCATTTTGTATCCGGTCAGGGATATGTTTTAGACCTGGAAAGCCAACTATGCTTGTTGTATATACTCTATCTTTATAGGAGTCCTTTGGAGGTACTAGGCAATTTGTGGTCATAAGGATCGGTCCATTGAAGGAATCGAATTCTTCTTTTTGTTTCCACCAGGATCCACCGTAATTACCAATGAAATGATCATATTGTTTGAAAAATGGATAGGCATTAGCTGGAAGCATCTCCCCATGACTATACACGTCAATTCCTGTGCCTTTGGTTTGTTTTAATAATTCTTCCAGATCTTTCAGATCATGACCACTGATAAGAATGCCAGGTTTATCGCCTACGCTGATAGAGACAGATGTTATCTCAGGATTTCCATAGGTACTGGTATTTGCCTTGTCCAGCAACGCCATGGTCTGAACCCCGATCCTTCCGCATTCAAGCACCATGTTTGTTAGCATATCACCTGTTACATCAGCTTGTAAGGTACTGGCTAAGGCTTGTTGCATGAACAATGGGATATCATCATCATGATATCCTAAAGCAGTGGCATGATGATAATATGCTGCGATACCCTTCAAACCATATATCAAGAGTTCCTTTAATGATCTAAGATCCTCATGAGCTTCAGATAATACACCAACGTTTTTTGCTTTATCAAGCATGTCCTCTCGGTTAGCAGGATACCAAGATACGGCATCATGGTCAAATGAAGCATTGGTTTCCTTATTAACGGTCTCTCGAAATTGGATGGCTTTATCTATTTCAGCTAAGAAATAATTAGCATCAAAATTCACATTGGTAATAGTTGAGAACAATCCACAAGTGATGAACTCATCAACTTCTCTTGTGGATAACCCTTGTTTTTTCTTCTGTAGATTGACCGTTGATAAACCTTTTAAAAGATAGATGTAGAGGTCTTGAAGTTCTGCAACATCACTCTTCTTTCCACAGACGCCGATAGAAGTGCACCCAATTCCTTTTGCTGTCTCCTGGCATTGATAACAATACATATTTCTTCCTCCGTTCTATATCCATTCTTCTTTTACAATTTCTCCTCTGATGTTTACCATGATGTGTTTAATAGGGATCAGTCTAGATGCTTGTTTTCTCGCGTTCTGAGCAAGCAATAAGAGTCCATTACAGCAGGGCACCTGCATGGTCATTACTGTTAGAGTGTTTATCTTTGCAGTATCAATAAGCTCGATAAGCTTTTGAACATAGATATCACGATTTGTATCTAGCTTTGGGCAAGCGATAGCAAGGGTTTTTTTAGAGAGGAATCGTTGATGGAAATCACCGACTGCATAGGCAACACAGTCCGCAGCTAGTAACAGATCACTACCTTGGAAAACGGAGGCATCCGGAGAGATCAAATGCATTTGCACTGGCCACTGTTGTAAATGGGATCCCTGAGTGTTCATTATTGGTTTCGAAATACTGAGATCAATCGATTGAGCACTCGGACATCCTTCCGGATAGAAATGTGCTTTTTTTTCTTGCTCAAAAAATATATCGATATTGTTTTCCTTCAAATATTCTAACGCCTCAGCTAGATATGTGGTTTCTCCATGATCTCGGAGATGTTTGAGATGGGCTATAATTGTGTTCTCACCTTGTTTCACTATGTTTTTCATAACCTTTTTTTCATCATAGACCTTAGCTTCACGTTCAGTGATACTAATCGCACCTTTGGGGCAATGACCAAGACAAGCGCCAAGTCCATCACAGAAGATATCACTGATGAGACGAGCTTTCCCATTGATGATCTGTATCGCGCCTTCAGGACAGTTTGGGATACATGCACCGCAGCCATCACATTTCTTTTCATCGATGTTGATTATCTTTCTAGTTGCCATAACACATCATTTACTATCAATTGTATACAAGGTATAGTATGTATACAAAGGTATTTATAGATACGAGTTTCTAAATGTATACTATGGATGAGAACTGTACAGTCTATAAAACGATGGATTTCATCTCAAAGAAATGGACGCTTCTAATACTCTTAGAACTCTACAAAGGCGGCAAAAAGAGAAAACGATACACGGAGATCAAGAACAAGTTACAGGATGTCACACCAAAAGTACTTTCTGAACGATTAAAAGAACTGGAATCAGAAGGGTTGATCATAAGAAACATCGATACCTCACAATTCCCCGTAAAGGTCGAATACGGACTTACAGAAAGTGGTCTTGATTTCATACCAGTCATCAGCATGATGAAATCATGGGCATTGAAATGGAAACCACATAACAGACTCTGTGAGAGTGTCGATTGTAGAAACTGTGAACTATGATAGACAATTCTATTCTTTCAGAACACTGATATAGAAATGAGGCTATCTTTCTTCTTCATTAGATTGTAATGAACATGCATTCATTTGTATGTACAAAACACCTCTAAGTATCAATTGATAGCGTTTGCACTACTAAACTATTTACCTATTGCTGACAAGTTAGTAAAATAGAAACCTATTTAAAACTAGAGCAAAGGTTAGAAGAATAACACTTTTATGATGCTTTTGTTTGGTAACAAAGAATCTTTACACCTGTTTAAGTTGCTTTTTTCTTTGTTTGAACTTCATCATTCGTTCGTGCATTTCTTTGACTCGTCGGTCGACGTGATCTTCGAAAGAACCACTCATTTCTTTTCCCCCATTGATTTCATTAGAATCGTTGGTTTTCCCTTTTACCAGGGTCAAAACCCCTCAGCACTTCATCATTTATAAAGTTTACGTAAAGTTAAAAATCATAAGTCATTTTTTTGTTTTAAAATGACCTAATAGCATCACAAAAAAACAAGATAGTACCATAATCTAAAAAACAATGCTATACTTCAAACAAGGAAAAGGTTCTTCCTCTGTTAGATCTGAAGACAATAATAATCTCCTGTTGCTCCAAAGAACACCTTTTCATCCTCTGCAATGGTATTTGAACGAAAAGCGGTCGTGAAATAATTCTCTCTTTGATCATTGATAACCCGGCCAGGTGCAAAAGACCACTGTATCCGCCCATTTTTTGCATCAAGACCATACAGATATCCATCATGGGACCCAATGATGATTTGTTCATTAAAGAGTACTGGTGAGGAGGTGATTGCTCCATTACTCTTGAAAGACCATCGTATATCACTAGAGTTCTTATCAATAGCGTAGACAACCCCATCATACGATCCAAAATACAAGGTTGCCTCATCGGCGACCGGGGTCGATTCAACACCCCACCCTGTCTGGAACTTCCAGATATTTTGTCCCGTGGTACAATTGAACGCATAGAGATATGAATCCCAGCTTCCAACATAGACAACATCATCGATGATGACCGGCTGCATGGTTATCACAGCATCTGTCTCTCTAATCCAGAGGATCTCAGCGTTCGTAACGTTAATTCCATGAAGTATTGGACCTGCAGCGGCAACTATAATGTCCTTCGTTGGTTCAGAGATCCATACTTCAGAATCTAAGTTTAATCTCCATCGCTCAACACCGTTTGAGACATTATAACTAAAGAGCAACCCTGACTGAGAACCAACAAAGAGTGTTTTTGAACCATATGTTGGTGGACAGATGATAGGGCCAATGGGTTTTATACCAACCTGTAACCATTCCACATCAACCTTTTTTAAACCTTCATAGGTACCGATATAGAGGCTATGGTTCACATAGACCGGCCGGGTGGGAAGCGGTCCAATCGTCATATTCCATAGGATTGTACCTGTCGAACTATCTATCGCGGTAAGGATTCCATCATTTGATGTACTATATATCACTGAATCAACATTGATGCTCTGAGAAAATAGATCATTTCTCTTTTGACCAATAGATGTTTTCCACTGCACCATCGGGGGATCTCCTTGCACCGGATCAGCCTCAGACGATATGTAATCATGGTCTGTGGGAAGACCATAGATACGAACCCAACCAACAGGAAGTACTTCAGTATAGTAAACACTTGGCGCATCAAACACAGCCATGGATAGGTTCTTTCCACCGGGATTACCTGTGAACAACCAGACGCCGTTATTCGCTACTAGGGACGTCGAGGTTATCTTACAATCAGGTGAATAGGTTCCGATAGGATCTGTGGACATGATCTGTTTGACCACTTCCACATCGATCTTTCCATAATGTTTGTTGCCCAGTTCTTCAAAAGCAAGGTCTCTAGATGCAGGTAGATACCAGGGTGAATGATATTGATAATTATTCAAACCAAGGATGATATGATAGATGTATTGTTGAATGAAAAGTTTCCAATCCATCTTCTCCCAACGCACCCAGAAATCCATAGGATTATTACTTGACCATTGGAAACCATTCTTTGTTCGCTCAATGACCGCATCATGATATAACCCTAGTTCATAGCGCGCTATCTCACCATTCTTCGTATCACCAATGAGCCATACAGCATTCATAACCCCATCATTATCCGTCCGTAAAAAATGGATGACATCATCGATGCTATCAGCATATTGTACTGCTTTTCTTGCTCGAATGGCTAAAGGAAGACCTTCTTCGGTCCATATACCTTGAGGTAGTGTCGTCTCGATGAACACCATACCTGCATTGTTCTGATAGAAATCATGATCGCTCCAGATATACCCTGGTGCACAGCTCATCTGGAATCGATATCCCTCAGTTGGTATGACATCAAGAAGAATGTTCCAACGTATCGCGATATAATATGACCACCACCACATACCAGCACCATCGATGCTACTCCACATCGAGTTAGAGATGATCAACTGCCCATCTGTTGTCGCATCACCTGTTGCAATAAATGAACTACAATGATGATGAACAGGGCTAAAAGGATCTTGAAGGCTTGATTCAACGAATTCTTCTTTGGAGAGGGAAGCATACCCTTCGATATCCGGTTTGATCATATCATACAGGGTGAACAACGGATGGATGCCTTTCCGTATCTTTCTATCAGTAAGCTTTGAAAGCATCTCATACATTGAATTGGATGCAAGGACATCTCTATAGGTGACTGGTTCACCATAGAGGAAAAGACCACGCTGTGTGATCCCTGCAGCGATACCTTGTATCTCATCTTTATATTCTTGAGGATATTCATCCCAGTACATACGAACAGCTGTTTTCTTGCAGAACTCCCACCATTTCGCAGACACGCTTTCGTATTGCTGTTGGTCCATGAATCGACTAAAAGGTTTGAAGCTTGGATGATTATGGATCATGTTACTCCAACGGGTCATCAGATCAATGATCTCCTCTGCAAGAAGATATCCATATTGATATCCTCGTTCATAGGGAGCACCTTGGATCTGTACATAGACCCATCCTTGGACGTTAAAACGTTTTCCGCTCATGGTCTCCTGCGAATATGATTCCACGATATCACCAAGGGAGCTTGTGGCATCCGTTTCAAGTGAAAATGCAGCAATAAGACTAGGTGATAACAAGAGAAGAGACGTTATGATGACAATAAATGATACGTTCATATCACTTCTACACCTATTATATATGATAAGGTTAATATATAAATGTTAAGGGATTCAACATTTTTTCATGGGTGAAAGTGATCTCTAAATCAACGGTGACCATTAACAGACAAGAAGAAGAGATCTTGTAAGGAACTCATCATCAAAACGAGTCCCGATAATGGAACACATACCGGGTAGGGATCTGTTTCTTTTTACCCGTCCAATATCCGCAGGAGGGACATTGGAACTCGATGGTGACCACACCACCCCAAATCGTTAGATTCTTCACCCTTTTCAAAGGATGCCCACATACCGGGCATACAGCAAATGACTTCTTAGGATCACCCTCCCTCGAATGGATCTCCACTGTTGCGATATTCTCTGAGACAACAAGTTTTCGTAACCGTTCAGCATGCACACCATAGCTTTCTATTCCTTTGTTCAACTCTTTATCGACAAGGGTTCGTAAAAGAGCTTGGGATGTCACTGTCCGATGTTTCTTAAGTACCTTTTTCAACGCAGAGATCAACTGATCATCAGAAGCGATCTGATACGACATCTACGAAAGAATCACATAAGGATTACTTAAATGCTCTTTTCATTGGGCAATGTTATTGTTTTTAAGATATCAGTTCTCGAGATGATACCAATGATCTTACCGTTCTTTATAACCGGTAGACATCCAATACCCTCTTGTTTCATCAGTTGAGATGCTTCATGTACTGTTTTCTCTGATTCGATGGATATCGCAGGTGTCCTCATCGCATCATTAACTAAGAGTTCATCTAATTGATGTTTCTGTTTACCCAATGGAAATGATTTCTTGATTTTTGCAAGAGCTAGCGCGATATCAAAATCTGCGATGATACCAATAAGCATACCATTATTGACCACCGGAAGACGTGCCACATTGGATTTGATCATCACATGACGAGCATGAATGACCCGATCATCAGGGGATACGGTATGAAGGACTTTGCCCATGACCTCATCAACCGGTTTTGCACTTGTTGCAAACGGTAGAAGATCTGCTTTGGTAACAATCCCGATCAATTGATCCCCTTCGATAACATGAAGAATCGTAGGACCAGGTTCGCCGACCCGTGAGAGTATCGAAGAAACCTCATCATCCTGAGAGACGATATCAAGATCTTTCTCGATCACTGATGATACATGCATCCGAGCAGCAGGTATTCCCCTTGTCCGGATAGCACCAAGTTTCACTGCAAGGATCTCATCATTTACCACGCCGATAAGTTTTTTTTCTTCAAGGACCGGTATCTTTGTAATCCCATGTTTCTTCATAAGTTTCAATACGAGTTTCACATCTTCATCTTTATCGACTGAGATTATATCTGTTGTCATAACATCTTTTACTTTCATCATCATCCCTCATTTCGTATCTATACTCTATCTCTACTCATATTTCAAAGCGTCAATGCAATCCTCACAGAGAAGTCGCCCTTCGACATTGTGTAGATTAGTTGAAAGGGTATTACAATCCTCACATTTACCTGAAAACACTTGCTGTTTATAATATGATTCATCCCGAGGGTGAATAACCGCCCATTCTTCAGAGATCTCTCGCAATAATGGAGAAAGACGGGCGATGTCCTTGATAGTGATGATACCTAGCAGTCTATCGTTCTCGATGACCGGGAGTCGTTTGATATTGCATTTTCCCATGATCCTCATCGCTTCATCAATGTTCACATAAGGGTCAATGACCATGATCGGTGATGTCATTATCATAGAGACCATTACATCCTTAGCTTGCTTTCCTACTGATACCACTTTTCTGATGATATCACTCTCAGTGATGATGCCAATAGGTTTTTTGTCGACTACGATGCAATTACCTATTTTATGCTGGGTCATAAGAACCGCTGCATCCTGCACACTTGTATTTGGGGAGACCGTCACTGGTTTGACCTTCATTGCCTCCCGAACGATGACATTACCTTTATTCATTGAATGTTCCTCGGTATTATTTCATATCGTTAATATTCAAGGACTATTTATCAAAACCATTAAAACCTTTCGATTGATTGGAACCATGGTGGATATGAACGGGAGCCAATATGAACGTGAATTTCGCTGCATCCTAGAAGCAGAGCAAAAAATCCTTGAAAAAGTGACAAAAACATGCTCAGTACTTGAAAAGGAGAACTATCTAAAGATAAAAAGAAGGCCCTTTGCAGTCATACGAGCCGCAGGATCCTTTGGTATCGACCTTGTGGCAGTACGTGGAGATATATCGTTTCTTGTGGAAATAAAGACCAGTGGTGCGAATACGTTACATTTCAGCAGCATCAATGGAAAACTCCAAGAACAAGCAATAGTGATGAAGTCGATCTGTGAAAAGACCTGTACACTTCCAGTCTATGCATTTCGCTTGAAGAACCATCGAGGGGATAGTTGGAGGGTGTTCACATTAGATCTAGATACGCTTTCAGGTCGACTTGAGATCCTCCATCGACGTATACCCTTACTTGAAAAAAGTAAGAACAATAATTATATCATGCGATGGGAAAAAGGAATGAGACTATCAGATTTCATCTCTTATCTTAATCAATAGGAAATTCGTTCGAAATGTTTTAGAACAATCATATGTTTCTGTTGTGAAGAACTATGAAAAAGATACTTATTGCCTATGATGGTTCGGAAGCCTCAAAGAAAGCAATTGATGTTGGTCTGAAATGTGCCCAAAAGGATGATTCCATCGTTTTAATAACGGTGATACCTGCTGAACTTGTTGAATCATCGTTTACTAAGATGTTATTACCAACGATTGATATGAGTTCAGTTGTTCAATCAGGCGGCTTTAAAGAAAAAGCAATGGAATCGTTATCAACACTAGCAGATTCTATCAATGCAAATGTCAGTCAGATAAATGTTGATGTTGAGATCGGTGATCCTGCGGATGAGATCCTCCTTGCAGCTAAAAAACTCGAGGTCGATATCATCGTTGTTGGATATAAAGGGTATGGGAAAGAAGGTCGCTTCCTCCTCGGTAGTGTAACAGACAAGGTCGTTCGCTATGCAGGGGTCTCCGTTCTCGTCGTCCGATAGGATATTAAAGAATAGTGTCATGTGGATTTCATGCATCCCTCAGAAGAGATTCGAGGAACAAAAACCAAGCTTCTCGCTGGGAAACAGATAATCCTAGGTGTCACCGGAAGCATTGCTGCAGTTCAAACCATCCAGCTTTCACGGGAGTTCATCCGTCACGGTGCAGATGTCATCCCTGTGATGAGCCCTGCAGCAACCCGTATCATCCATCCAGATGCTCTCTATTTTGCAACAGGTCATCAACCAATATGTGAACTATCTGGAGATACTGAACATGTCCGCTATTGTGGTAAGACAAAGAGTCCTGCGGACCTCTACCTTCTTTGTCCTTGTACTGCAAATACTCTATCTAAGATAGCCTATGGTATCGATGACACAGCAGTGACTACCTTTGCAACGACCGCTCTAGGGTCAAACATCCCTCTTGTTCTTGTTCCTGCGATGCATCAATCAATGTATGACCATGTTATCGTCAAACAAAATATCGATCTTCTTCGAAAAAAAGGGTTACTGTTCATCGATCCCAATCTGGAATCAAACAAGGCAAAGCTTGCATCCATCGAAATGATAACGCATGAGACCATACGGCTCCTTGGCAACCATATCTATGATGGAACACATGTTCTCATCATCGGTGGATCTAGCTGTGAACCAATCGATACGGTTCGATGCATCTGTAATACTAGCTCAGGTAAAACTGCTCTTGCTCTTGCCACCACCGCGTATCATCAAGGAGCAGAGGTTGAACTCTGGTATGGATCAAGCCAACAACAAGTACCTACTTTTATAAAGGATGTGAAAAGGTTCTCTTCAGTTAAAGACGTTGAAGAGATGATTCAAGATCGAGATCTGTCAACGGTTGATCTTATCATCGTCTGTGCAGCATTATCAGATTATCTTCCCGAAAAAACAAACGAGAAGATCCCTTCAGAAAAAAAGGAGTTAAACATCATCTGTCATCCTGCTCCTAACATTCTCTCCCTTATTCGAAAAAAAGCTCCACAGGTACCCCTTGTTGGTTTTAAACTTGAAAGTAACGAAAAAACCCTAATTAAGAAAGCTGAGGACCTTAGAGCGCGACATCATCTCACTCTTGTTGTTGCTAACACGACAAGTAATCTTTCCACGGAAGACGGATCGGTTCATCTTATTGGAGAAAAAGGCCAGATAAAAAAGATAAATGGTACAAAGAACGATATCGCTATGGAAATACTCTGTTTTTTACATGAGACGATACATCATGATTAATGCATCCGCATTTGCACCAGGTCATATCTCAGGGTTTTTTCAACCAGTCTTTGATCCAACTAACGTCTATAAAACAGGTTCTCGAGGTGCAGGATTCAGTGTAACTCTTGGTTCAACATCACAAGTTACCGTTGAAGAATCCAAACAACAAACGATACACGTCTATCTAAACGATGTCCTCATTGATTCCCCTTTGATCACCAGTTGTATCGTTCAGCTCATTGGAGCGCAACCGCTCAAGATCATTAGTAAAATCGATAACGACCTACCAATGAGCCAAGGATTTGGGATGAGCGCAGCAGGAGTACTTAGCACCTCTTATGCTCTTACCTCTTGTCTACATCTTTCACTTGAAGATGCGGTCAAGGCAGCGCATGCAGCAGAAGTAAAGCTTATGACCGGTTTAGGTGATGTGCTCGGTAGTAAAACCGGTGGTTTTGAGATACGCAGTGACCCAGGACTGCCACCATGGGGATTTATACATAAGATACCTCTAAAAAAAGAGATGGTACTCTGTATTGTTGATACGGGTATTGATACAAAAAAAGTACTAACCGATGAGAAACAACGAAGCATAATCGATGTTGAAGGAAGGATATGTACCGATACATTGTTAGAAGACCCTAGCCTAGAACATTTCTTTGCACTTTCAGAATCATTTGCTCGTAGAACGGGTCTAGCGAACAAGTCGGTCATCAAAGCAATCGATGCAGCAAAAACACAAGGGATTGTGAGTATGTGTATGTTAGGTCATTCGATTTTTGCTACGGGATCCACAGATAAACTAGTAGATATCCTTAAGGATTTTGGGGATGTCTATGTTACTGATATTGATACTGTTGGTGCCCGGATCATACACAACGATGAAGCGTAAAGCCTACGGCATCCTTAATCAGTATGAATAGAAAAAGAGGGGGAACCGTTTCCAAAAAAATGAAACGTTTCCTTATTGTGTCTTTTATCGATTTATAAGAACTCTTTCTGATATCGTTCCCATCGTTTGTCGATATGTTGTTGGATGAGCTTGAGTTTTTCTTCATCCTTCTTTGGAACGAACAGATGCCGGAACCGACCTTGATGTTTGATCCATTCCTCAGCTGGTTTCCGTTTGATCTTTCCTTCAAGCAGAATCTTACTTTTCCCGTTGAATGTGACGATATCGTTCTCACATTCATATAATGTCCAAGCACCGGTCTCAATAGCTAGATCCCCCATTTCAACAGTGAGGTCCATACTGAACCGCCATCCTGGTGGACAGGGAGCAAGTATCTCAATATATTTAGGTCCTTTGATACCTTTAGCCTTTTGTACCTTTCGATATAGATCCTCTGGTTGACTGATACAAGCTTGAGCGGAATAAGGGATATGATGAGCCCGGACGATATCCCCCATCTCTTTATAGAACTCGGTTTTACCTGATACTGTGGTCGTCGTCCATGCACTATAGGGTGTTGCACCACTCCGCTGGACACCTGTGTTTGAATAGATCTGATTATTATAACAGATATAGATGAAATTCGTTCCTCGTTCTAAAGCCCCAGAGAGCGCTTGGATGCCGATATCATAGGTCCCACCATCGCCAGCCCATGCAAGAACAGTGGTATCCTCTTTTCCCTGCTGACGAAGCGATGCTTCCACTCCTGAAGCACCAGCGGCTGCTGCTTCAAAGGCGATGTTCATCACCGGGACATCAAATGAGGTTTTTGGGTACAAGCTTTCAATGACTGCGGTACAGCAAGCTGGAACGACCATGATAGTGTTCTTTCCTAGTGCTTTTAACACAAGTCGAAGTGCGATAGTAGCTGGACATCCAGGACATGCTGCGTTTCCTTGAAAGAGACATTCTTCAATAGGGAGATCTTTTAATGCCATAGTTTACTCACCTCCATCAAAACCAAACCAGATTTGACTATTGTTAACCTTTTTACTCTTGATGGCCTTCTTACACATTGTCTCTATATCATGATATGGGACATCTTTACCGCCAAGACCTGCGATAAAACCAGTCACCTTTGTATCAGATACTCCATATAATGCGGATTTGATCTCGTTATAGAATGCACCATTTGACCCGATCGATATATTCCTATCAATGACGATGAGTTCTGATTGTTTTGCTAGTTTTCTGATCTCCTCTTCGGGGAATGGTCTAAATACCCGCAATCGTGCAAGACCTATCTTTATCCCTTCTTTTCGTAGATTGTTGATGGCGGCTTTGCTCTCAGCACCAATAGCTCCTGTTGAGATAAGGATATATTCCGCGTCATCACAATGGTAATATTCAATGAGATCCCCGTGATGTCGTCCGAATTGTCTTTCCCATTCTTTAGCTACATCTTTGATGATCTTTTTCGCATGATCCTGAGCATCCTGCATCCCCTTTCGGATATGTTCATAATACGCGGTGCCGATGATGTTACCATGGGTGACTGGATTATTGACATCGAGTTTCCAATGAGGTTTGAATGGTGGGAGGAAATCATCGATCTCTTTTTGTGTAGGGATATCAGCAGGCATAGAGGTATGGGAGAGGATGAACGCATTATAGTTTATCATGACAGGGAGAACGATCTTCTCATGTTCCGCTATCTTAAAGGATTGGATGATGGTATCAAATATCTCTTGGTTGCTACTACAGTAGAATTGTATCCAACCGGTATCCCGTTGTGCAATGGAATCATTTTCATCTGTCCAGATATTCCAACCTGGTCCAATAACACGGTTGATGTTACACATGACGATGGGTAACCGAGCAAGAGACGCCCAATGAAGCATCTCATGCATAAGGAGGAGACCATGGGATGAGGTAGCGGTGAACGTTCGAGATCCTGTTTCGCTAGCACCAATACAGGCAGCCATCGCGGAATGTTCACTCTCTACACAGATATACTCTCCTTTGTACTCCCCATTTGCCACATAATTGGCAATACCTTCAACAAGTGTTGTTTGAGGGGTGATTGGATATGCTGCGACCACTTGGGGTCTAGCCATGACAGCAGCTTTTGCTGCGATATAATTCCCTGTATCGATCATAATGGTCATTCTTTTTTCGCCTCCCGATCCATTGTAATGGCTTTCACCTTGCATACATTAGAACAGACACCACATCCTTTACAATAATCATAATTGATTTCAACCGAGTTATCTTTGTTTCTTTTAATGCTGCCTTCAGGACAAAAGATCCAGCAACGAAGACATTTCACACATTTAGATACGTCAAGAACTGGTCTGAAGACACGCCAACTCCCCGTCTTACCCATAGCCCCCTCTTGAGGATATGAGAGAGAGGTGATGACCTTGTATTTTTTCATGTATCCACCTCCACAGTGTCAAAAGCTTCTTGGGTTGCTTTGACGTTTTTCTCTCCAGCAGTCCCCTTCCATTTCTCCATCACTGTTTTTTGGATAGATGGTAATGTGACCTTTGAAAGGATCTTAGGTACTGCTCCAAGGATCGGTGTGTTGACAACAGGTATCCCACCGACAGTGATATCATATTTAAGGGCGATACTTGTTGCATCAACCGTAGCGACGTTATATTTCTTTGAAAAGGGAAAGTCCTTTGGAGATTTCCTTGTGTTTATAAGGATCTTTCCATCATCTTTTAAGCCTTTGAGCACATCCACTAGATCCATGATGCTTTCATCTTGAACGATGACTATATCCGGTGAATAGATCTCACTACGAAGATGTATCTCATTTTCTGAGATACGAGCAAACGCTCGGACCGGGGCACCTCGCCGTTCAGCTCCAAAGATAGGAAATGCTTGTAAACCTTTGTTTCCATCCTTAAGAGCTGCGGAGACCAAGAGATTTGCTGCGGTGACAGATCCTTGTCCACCTCTTCCATGTATCACGATTTCGACCAAGTCTGTTTGAGACATAATTGATACGCTCCCAGGATGGGAATGAAGATTCCCCATATAACTGTTTTGACAATTCTTTTGAATATTTAGATGGTTACAGCTTTGATTTTATCTTCTATCGTTGCGTTCTTATCACGTCGATCATCGATTTTTATCTCTGTTATGACCCGATGTACGCCAGGCATTCCAAGAACCTTGTTATGAGCATGACCCACTGCTTGGAATAATTGGTCGATTGTCTTTGTCTCAACGACTGTGGCCATCGCATTTATCTCACAACGATCCGTTTCTTTTTGAAGGATGGTAACTGCTTTTTTCACATAACCTGAAAGATCAACATCTTTTCCGACTGGGGCAATACTAATCTGAGCAATGATCATGGTATCATCAAATACTTGATAGATGTCATGGTTTTTTATCTTTCTCTACTGGTCTTTGAGTAAATGGTAAAAAAGGGATAGTGATATCCATACAAGGAATATGGGGAATGTCTATGACATCAAATGCCACTGAAGAACAATTGATAGAGAAAGCAAGTAAACCAGGGAAAGATGCGATGAGGCTCCATCCGTATTATCGGGGGAAGATAGAGGTGATCCCAAAATGCAGGGTCAAGGATTTCGATGATTTTGGTATCTGGTATACACCAGGGGTTGCTGAGCCATGTAAAGCAATCGTTAAGGACCCCTCCCTTGTCTATGAGTATACGAATAAATGGAATACTGTTGCAGTGGTCAGTGATGGTACCCGTGTCCTAGGATTAGGTGATATCGGTCCTGAAGCAGGTCTTCCCGTGATGGAAGGAAAATCATTATTGTTCAAATACCTAGGAGGGGTTGATGCACATCCGATCTGTTTAGATACAAAGGACCCCGAAGAGATCATCCAAGCAGTGAAATGGTTAAAACCTAGTTATGGTGGTATCAATCTAGAGGATATCGAAAAACCAAAATGTTTTGAGATCCTTGCTAGGTTACGTAAAGAGTTAGATATCCCTGTCTGGCATGATGATCAACAAGGGACAGCAACGATTGTGACCGCTGGAGCCATCAATGCATTGAAACTTGTTGGCACGTCGTTAGCCGATGCCCATGTTTGTATGATCGGGGCAGGTGCAGCAAATATCGCTATTGCTCGTGTGTTGATTGCTGCGGGGATCACTCAAAACCATATCGTCATGGTCGATAGCAAAGGTATCCTACACTCATCTCGAAAAGATTTAGAAGAAGACAAAGAGAGGAATCCGGTGAAATGGGAGATGGCACAAAACTCGAATGGAGAAGGCCGAACAGGACCGATCTCTAAAGCATTTGGAGGATGTGATATCTGTATAGCGGCCAGTAAACCAGGTCCTGGGACCATAAAAAAAGAATGGCTTGCCACTATGACTGATGATGCGATAGTGTTTGCAACAGCTAATCCTATCCCTGAGATCTGGCCATGGGAGGCAAAAAAAGCAGGGGTACGTATCTTTGCGACAGGACGATCTGATTTTCCAAACCAGATCAATAACTCACTAGGTTTCCCAGGTATCTTTAGAGGTACTCTTGATGTCCGTGCTGAGACAATCACTGATGAGATGTGTATCGCTGCAGCCTATGAACTTGCCAGGACCGCAGAGGATGAAGGTCTAACTGATGATCATATCGTTCCAACTATGGATTCTTGGGAAGTGTTCCCCCGTGAGGCAGTAGCGGTAGGAATGAAAGCCATAGCGCAAGGGATCGCTCGAGTGAAGATATCTCGAGACGAACTCTACGACCATGCTATGGATGTTATAAAGAAAGCTAGGGATACCACAGGTCTTCTTATGGAAAAAGGATTCATTGATGATCCTGATCGATAAGGACATCTTCTGCAGAGAGATTGATGATGTTTGTTCGTTTGTAGATATCTAGGAATGTTGAGACATGTATCTTTTTCTCAACGCCTTCGATCGTCTTGATATATTCATTGATGAATCTCCAAAGATGTTTCCCATTTTTTGCAAGTATCTCGATAATGAGATCATGATCTCCTGAGGAGGTGGTGACGACTTGAACTTCATGATACGATGCAAGTTGTCTAGCGATATCATGCATCTTGAGAGGATCTACATTCAGACCGATGACTGCGGTGGTGGTATATCCCACTTTTTCAGGGTCAATGACGGCGGAGAACTGCGTGATGATGCCATCCTTTATAAGCTTCTTAATCCTATAATGTACGGTGCTAGCACCTAGATTCAGATCCTCAGCGATCTTCTGATATTGGGTCTTATCGTTCTTTTGAAGGATGTTTAATATCTTCTTATCAATATCGTCCATATTAATTGTATATCATTTCATTACTTTAAAATTTTTTGATTATTTTTCAATTAATTTTATTGATTATCTTTTTTCATTCAAAACATTTATTAGTTTCGTACCTATGTCGTTTTACCCCTTATCTCAGGGTATGGATACAACTAGTATATGAACAAGTTAACTAGGTCTCTAGGGAAATCAAGAATATCGCATTAAGAGCTGAGATATCTCTCGAGTAATGCTTATTAAGAGATACCCGATATTCCATCCGATTACTTCCCCCCTACTAAAAGGAGAGTATATATGAAATCGATATCTGAAGAAGATCTAAATTGCTTTATAGATGCATTGATACAGGATGAAACCTATGAAGTTCATGGTGTGCAATCAAAAGGAAAACGATTTGTTTTTGCACCTTTGGAAACAGCAGAGCATCTGCGGTTGGAGTATGATGTTACCATCCTTCCACCTAAAAAATATTTCCTTCCGCAGTATGAGAACTTGATGGATTTCAATCTATCACAGGATTTTTCAGTGTCCCCTCAAAAAGTAGATAAACCCTTGATACTGATCGGTGTACACCCCTATGATATCATAGCCCTCCAACAAACCGATAAAGTGTATCTTGACGATCAAAAAGATGATTTTTATCAGAAACGAAGGAAAAACACTCTCATCATCGGTGTTGACATTCAAAATGTGTCTGAACATTCATTTGCAGGTAGTCTTGGGACTCATTATGTGGACTCCGGTTTTGATCTGATGTTGACAAACATCGGCAAGAAATATGTGATAACCATCGGGTCTAAAAAAGGAGAAAAACTTGTTCAACGATACGCAAAGGTAAAAGATGCAACAGATGCCGAAGTAAAAGAGATTGAAAAAATACGGATTAATACTCTTAACAAATTCAAAAAAAAGGTACAAGTTACAGATGCAGCGGGATGGTCATCACTTCTCGTCAGTAATTATGAGAATAGTATTTGGGAGGAGCAGTCAAGCAAATGTATGGAATGCAGTAGTTGTACGATGGTGTGTCCAACGTGTTTCTGTTATGATGTAAAAGATGATGTCTCTCTTAATATGCGAGATGGTTCCCGGATACGTACATGGGATGGATGTCTTCTCAAGGATTTCACAAAGGTTGGCAGTGGTGAAGTATTCCGAGAGGATTTAAAGGATAGATTCCGTCATCGATTCTTTAGAAAAGGAAATTACCTAACAGAAAGATATGGTTTTATCGCGTGTGTTGGATGTGGTCGATGTAGTATAGCATGCTTACCAAATATTGCAAGCCCCTGCGATATCATAAATGAACTATCAAAATCTGGTGGAAAAGGAAAAAGGGATACATTTTTTATCAAACAGAAAAACAAGACAGATGAAAAAGGTATCATCCATGTTCCAAGAAGAGCCATAATTAAGAAGATTCAAAAGCTCACTGAATGGGAAACATTATTTACTCTTGAATTCGAAGATAAGAAACCATTGGGTCACAAACCTGGGCAATTCGTTGAACTCTCAATCTTTGGGGTAGGTGAAGCACCATTTGGGATTTCTTCACCACCAAGTGATGATCCACAATTTGATGTTGTCGTTCGAAAGGTGGGGAATCTAACTTCAAAACTTTTTACATTGAAGAAAGAAGATTCCGTTGGTATCCGAGGTCCTCTAGGAAACGGTTTTGATATGAAGGAATTCAAAGGAAAACATATAATTTTCGTGTCTGGAGGAACTGGGATGATACCAATGAGATCTCTTATCGAATACTGTCTTGATAAAAAGAATCGAGACAAATTCAAATATATTAAGATACTCTACGGTGCAAAACGACCATGCGATGTCCTTTTCCAAGATAAAATAGCAACATGGGAAAAATGTGATAGCGTTACCTGTAAACTCACTGTTGATACCTGCCAAGATGGGGAATGCTGGGTTGGAAGTGTTGGTCTTGTAACAGCATTATTTCCAAAATTAGAAGTGGATAGAATAGATCCAAAGAACACTAAAGCTGTTGTTATTGGTCCACCGGTCATGTTCAAATTTGTCATCAAATGTCTACAAACAATCGGGATTGATGATAAAGATATCTATGTATCCTTAGAACGTCGGATGAAATGTGGTGTTGGGAAATGTGGTCATTGTCAGATCAATGGTGTCTATTGCTGTAAGGAGGGTCCAGTGTTCAATTATGCTGAGATCAAAAATCTACCGGAGGCGTTCGAATGAGCAAACCAAAAGTTGCTTTTTTTGATTTTGCCAGTTGCGAAGGCTGTCAACTTCAAATAGCTAATCTTGAAGAAGAGATCCTGGATTTGATACAACTCGTTGATGTTGTCTCATTTAGAGAGGTAATGAAAGAACATGCTGAGACCTATGATATTGCATTCATTGAAGGATCAGTCATGCGTCCTATGGATGAAGAACGAATAAAAGAGATACGAAAACATGCAAAGATACTTGTTGCACTTGGAGCATGTGCAACCATCGGCGGTGTCAATAAGATACGTAATCAATGGGATGTTGAGAACGTTAAAAAGGATGTGTATGGGGATGCAAAGATCAAGGGAAATAAATATTTTGATGTCTTTCCAACAAAATCAGTAGACGAGGTCGTAAAAGTTGATTTCTATATACACGGATGCCCCATCAATCGAGATGAATTCAAAAAAGTCGTCGTGAGTCTTATAATGGGAAAGACCCCGGAGATACCAACGTATCCAGTATGTGTGGAATGTAAGAAGAATGAGAATGTCTGTCTGTTTGAACAAGGCAAATTCTGTTTGGGTCCTATCACAAGAGCAGGATGTAACGCTATCTGTCCAACAAATGGAAGTCCCTGTGATGGTTGTAGAGGTATTCTTGATAAACCCCAGGTGGAATGTGTTCAAGAGGTACTTGATCGATATAATCTGACCTATGAAGATATGAAGAATCGTTGTATCATCTATAATTATACGAAGGAGGAATGCTAGGATGAGTAAAGATGTTTCAGTAAACGTTCACCATGTGACTCGAGTAGAAGGACATGGTAATATTGTTCTTGATGTTAAAAGTGGAGATATTAAAGAGATACAATGGCAGGTTCCTGAGGCACCACGTTTCTTCGAGGCGATGCTCCGAGGCCGGCATTATGATGACCTCCGACCAATCACATCTAGAATTTGCGGTATTTGTAGTATTGGGCATTCTCTTGCGAGTTTGAAGGCAACGGAAGATGCATTGGATGTTTCCATCTCAGATCAATCCCATATACTCCGTCGTCTAGCGATTAATGGAGAAAATATGCAGAGCCATATCTTACACATAGGCTATCTTGTAGCGCCAGATTTGTTTGGCGTGGGAAGTGTGTTTCCCCTTGTTGGAAGTAAACACCAAGATGCATTATTAAAGATAGTTCAACTTCATCGATTATCCAATGAGATGTCTGATATGATATGCGGTCGTACAACACATCCAATCCGACTGGTCGTAGGTGGTTTTTCAATGGTTCCAACAGAGAAACAATTACGCGAAATGAAACAACGACTTACGGATGCTATACAACCAACTCAAGATGTTGCTACCGCGGTTCTTTCTGTAGCTGACAAACTTCCTGATTTCTCAAGGGAGACGGAATATATTGGATTAAGTGCTGATAATGAATATGCATTCTATGATGGATATATCAATTCGACAGATACAGGCGCTTTCAAAGATTACAAGAACTATACCGATGTCATGAAAGAATATATCGTTTCTCAATCAACCGCGAAATATGCAAAACATCATAGGAAATCCTATATGGTCGGAGCATTGGCCAGGTATAATCTGAACAGTAAACAACTTCATCCTCTTGCAAAGGATGTCGCTAAGATGTTTGGTTTGAAACCTGTTTGCTATAATCCATATATGAATACCATTGCCCAGATCGTTGAGTTTGTCCATAACATCGAGGATTCCATACTGCAGATCGATGCATTGTTGGATACTACGATAAAAGATGAAAAACCGGTCAAGGTGAATAAAAGGTCAGGAACCGGTGTTGGCATTGTTGAGGTTCCACGAGGGATCCTTGTTCATGAATATGTCATTAAAAATGAACTATGTACGAAAGCCAATTGTATCATACCAACGAATCAGAACCATGCAAACATTCAGCATGATATGGAGGAATTGGTGCCCCAGATACTTGATAAGTCGGAAAAAGAAATCGAACTAACTCTTGAAATGCTTGTTCGTGCCTATGATCCTTGTATCTCCTGCAGTACTCATTATCTGACGGTAACATTTGAATAAACCAATCCTGTTTCCTACGTTGTTCCCATGCAAGAGGTATGTGGTGTAATTGGTATTGGCAATCCCCTTAGACGTGATGATGGGATAGGTCTTGTCCTGCTAGATCATCTACGATCACGTGAAAAAGGATTTGCATCATTAGTTACCTATATCGATGGTGGGACAGCGGGTATGAACCTCTTACATTATTTCTCTATATATCGTATGATTCTTCTCATTGATGCAGTCCGGTTCGGAGGGATTCCTGGTCAGTGGCGATTCTTTTCACATAATGAGGCCATAAGCAAATCTACACAAGAACATGTTTCAACCCATATCTCTGATGTATTTCAAGTAATTAGAATTGCTCAAAAGATAGGTCAGATACCTCAGCATCTCTATATATTTGGAGTGGAACCTGAAGATGTCTCAGTAGGTCAAGGGTTATCTGATACACTACAAAACAAGTTACCTGTTCTAAAGAAAAGTGTAGAGGAAAAGCTAGGTTGGATGATTGAAACGGTTCTCTAATACTCAATTGTTATGGTTGTTGCTCGGGATGATACGCAACATGGTTCTCATCCCATAGTTGGAGGCTTTCCTGCATGATGCCCTGGAGGAACTCAAGACGTTTTTCATCTGTATTGATATTGAGTGTTCCATAGAGACTTGTATAATATGGTTTGATGATGCCGCTGTCATAGCCAACGGTGGCTATGGTAAACATCGGTAACCCTCCGATATGGTCTTTGTCATAGACGAAAAAAGCATCGATCCTCTCTTTTATAGCATGATCGATGTTCGTATAATAGTAGTGGACGGTTTGATTGTTATAGCTGAGTTGATAATAGATCATCTCCTCTTTTCCAAAATCAATAGAGAAAAGATCCTTAATGACCGGGTACATGACATCGCAGCCATAACAGGCATCCTCGCTGAAATGAAGGAAGACAACACCCGTTTTAAGGTTTTCCAACACATAATCCGTATGAGGTTGATTATGGGCTGTTTCAAAGGTATACTCCGATGAAGTTAATGGTTCTAATTTAATGCAACTGAGGCAGAGCACCTGAACGATGCTTGTATAGACATCATCGTAGATAGTTGTTGTCGCTATCATCGTACATCCTGATAGAACAATAAGACCTGCAACTGCTATTTGTATCAATTGGTTTTTTTTCATTTGATCACTTTTCATAATGGATAAGGTCTTTTGGACACACCTCGATACATTTTCCACAGAGGATACATTCCGGATCAC
Source organism: Thermoplasmatota archaeon (assembly GCA_029762575.1). GTDB lineage: Archaea > Thermoplasmatota > E2 > DHVEG-1 > DHVEG-1 > EX4572-165. The sequence goes on from JARVGL010000007.1 coordinate 23,674, forward strand.
GGTTGAGATGTATCACATCGATACCCATAGGGCAGATGTTTGAACATGCATTGCAACGGAGACATTCCTTTTGAAATGTTTTTTCTTCAACGCGTGCAACATGAAGAAGACTTATCTTATTGAATGGAGCAAGAAGTGCTCCGAGGGGACAGAAATATCGACACCATCCTCGTTCAATGGTAAAAATTAGGATAGTAAATAAGATGAAAATGATAGATGCTATCAGGAAATAGGAACTTGGGACAAATTTACCCCAGAAGATACTCAATGTGGGGAGAGTCCCAGTTAAAAAACCGATGGGGCAGATATCAGTGAACATGAAACCGATGAGTGCGCTTGTGAGAAATACGAATCCAATAAGGACAAAATATTTTGCATATCGCAGGTAGTGTTCAAGAGGGTGATGTCCAAGTCGTTTCGCTAGCGGCATCTTCTTGATCTTTCGTGCAACCTTTGCTGTTAGTCTCTGGAGAAGACCTATGGGGCATGCCCATGCACAGATGCCACGACCAGTGAGAACCCCGACAAACCCGAGGATAAGAAGCGGATAGGTGAACAGTTTCCATTTGAAATTATTCTCAAAGACACTTAGTTCAAGTGCTCGTAATGGACAAGCTGATGTAGCTGCAGGGCAGGCATTACAATAAAAAAAAGGAAAGCAAAACCCTGTTTTGACACCAAATGGTCTAAGGTTTGCTGCTAAAAAAATAAGAATTTGAGTGAGGAATCGTTTTCGTTGGAAATTCATCTCTTATCGTCTTCGCCTAAACAAAATAAACGATATAAAGATTGTTGCAAAGGCAAATACGACGAGATCAAAACCAGGGGTTCCGTTGGCAGATCCACCGTTATTTGATGGTTTTTCAGATAATGTTACCTTTGTTAATTCAAGATATTTTATCCACTCTCCATTGTTCTCAACGATAAGAGTGAATTCAATATATGTTGCTTCACTGTGTTTAAGGGTGAGGGAGGCTTCATAGGTATAGGCAGATTTTTGGGTCATTGAGACATTGGAATCATCAGGGTAACAAAGACCAAGATTACCATTACATTCCTGAACATGGATATAGACGTTCGTCACATCGATATCAGCGATATCTGCAGTAAATGTTACCGTAGATTTAGGAGCGGGTTTTTCAGGGTTCAATGTAACGGTTGGTTGGGCTGATGCGAAAACGATACTACTAGCAGTAGAGAGAAGCATAAGTAAGAGAACTGCAAAGATGATCGTTTTCTTTTTTTCATATTTATTCTTCATAGGGCATACACCTCGTATTTTATCCTGTAATTTTCCTTTTGTTTTTATGTGTTGTTATTTGTTCATATGATTCCATCGATCTTCTCTTTGAGGGTTATTAGTTCCCCGGTCCATCCGTCAGGGAATTCTGAGAAGAAGCTAAGACCATTATGTTCCCAGTAGATGTTTCCTTTTTGATCAAAGATAACGAGTTTAGGTATGGTCTCTGAAGGATTGTAATCCTTCAAGCTATCGAGTTGTTTTGCAAATACCCAGTCAAGATCGTATCCATACAATGCAAATTCGTCGAGGAATTCTTGAATAAGGCTAACACTTTCTCTAGGGTCTGTATTAATGGAAAGGATCTCGAATTGGTCATTAGGATAGAATTGATAGGCTTTCCGTAGCTCAAGCATTTGATATTGGCAGGGGCTGCACCAGGTTGCCCACAGGTCCATGATGACGACCTTTCCTCGATAATCCTTTAATTGTTTGACCGTTCCATCTAAAAGCGTAAAGGAGAAATTATGACCTGTATCCGTCTGATCCGCATCGTTTCCATCTGATGTCCCAGTGCAGCCTGAAAGGAGAATAAGGGAGAGGAAGAGGGATGCAGAAAGGACGGCAAGAAGATTTTTTTTCATCTGAACAAATCAATCCTTTTATTCTTTTATTAGATATGTAAAGCTAATTTTGCCATTAACATCTGTTTTGGCATGGCGCCTACTATCTTATCTACAAGCTTTCCGTTTTTGAATATTAGCAGGGAGGGTATGCTCATGATCCCGTAGTCCATTGCTGTTGACTGGTTGTTGTCGACATTTAGTTTTCCAAAGACGACTTTTCCTTGGAGTTCTTTAGCGAGATCTTCGACGATTGGTGCAATTGCGCGACATGGTCCACACCATGGTGCCCAGCAGTCGACTACGACGGTGTCGTATTGTTTGATTTTATTGTTAATATCGGCATCGGTCATTTCTATCGGCGTATTTGGCATTTGTTCCATTTTCTTTTCACCACTTAAATAACGGTTTTTTAATTCTTCGAGCTTTTTCTTTTTGATGGCGTTGAGTTCATCATCCATTGGTTACTATTATGGTGGAGGTAGTATTTAACGTTTGTGCATAATTTTAACACAACCATTATAAACCCATGTATACTATATACCTGTGTATGAAGATAACACCCCTTCCAAAGAACATGCAATGTGAAGAGGCCATCAAATGTGTCTTTGACCTCAACAAACTTGATATAAGAGTATACAAGGAATTGAAACGGATCGGGGAAGAACGGGCAGATGCGCTTGCATTAGTGTTAGATAAAGAACGTAGTACTGTTTATCGGTCTCTACAGAAACTCACCGATGCAGGTATATGTAGGAAGATGAGAAGGAGTATTGAACAAGGTGGTTATTATTATACCTATCAATGTAATGATATCTCTAATATCCAAAAAAAAGCATTTGACTGTCTGGATTCCTGGTATCAATCGGTCAAAGAGACGTTACAACTTCTAACTGATGAATAGATAACGATCTATTTCTACAGATGATAAATGATACAAGATATGCATACAAGAACCAATACATCATAGCCCTACCAGTTCTTGTCATTACTGTTTTTACATGTTATCAGGATTTTTTCATTAAAGTTGAAATATTTAAGATGAATGGTTTATTTAACCTTATTTTCTATTTGTCAAGTATTTTTATATTAGATATTTTAACAATCATTCGCTTAAAAAAATAGAATGATTTAAATATCTCAAATCATATGCATGCTCAAAAACTAGGAGAGATGGAGTATGAAAGTACACAATCCACACGATATAGTAGGAAAAGAAGTGTTCGACTGTAATGGTAACACCGTGGGTCGAATCGACAAGACCTGGAAAAGCTGGAATGAGGAATACCCTGGATGGTTCTTTGGTATCCGACCAAATGAGAACACAAGGGACACCTATTTTAGAGGAACCAACAAACTTGTTCCAATCTACAGTGATTATATCAAAGAGGTCACTGAGCATATCACGTTAAACAAGACCACCGATTACTTGAGCAGATTCTGGAACCGTGCAGTTCCCTGTGGAAACACAACCTGCCCAACTGATGAGCTTGTTGACAAACCGGTCTATGATAAGAACCACTCCCGTGTTGGAACATTCTATGCATGGGTAGAAAGTGATGGAACCTATAAGAACTATGGATGTTTTGTTGACCCGTATCTCTGCGATACTTGGAATATGCCACAAAACACACTAATGCCAATGCCAACAAACTACATCTTTGATGTAAAAGACACCATCACGCTCGACAGAACACTTGAAGAGCTTCGTGAATACTGGGCGAAGAACTATAATTTCAACTTTCACAAATAAGTCTTCTGAAAATAAAATAAAGAAGATTTAAAGAGGGTCTTACCCTCTAATATTTTTTTTTTACCAAATATATTTTCCACATTCATCATCTTCATTTTTGATGGACCCAAAGCTTTTATCTGTTATTGTGACGATTTTCTTGAATCGATCACCATGAAGGTTCAATAAGATCTGTTCTAGATTTATCTGTAATGATTCGTTCATCGAGGAAATGATCAGGATATATCTGACAAGCCACATGGCAAGTCTTTGAGCGAACTGTTTATTATTTCTCCGAGCAATATTTTGAAAGATCTGAGTGCAGAGAAGTTCTTCGGTTGCCTGACGTATCGTTATATCCCTATTATCAGTCATTACTAAAGCCTCTGAATAAGGTTTTATGTAATGAATGTTAATTTGAATAATATTTATATATTTCCATAAAATAATGGGAAGAGATAAAAAAAGGAGGCAGGGGAGGAATTATTTAAACGTGTATTCAACAAGATACTCCCCAGGATTGCCTTCTGAAATGGTGAAGCCTTTCTCTTGACATAATGTTATCATCGGGACATTATCCTTAAGAACGGGACCATAGACCTTTTTGTAATCCCTATCCCCCGCAATATGTATCAGTTGATCGATAAAGGCTGCTCCAAGACCGAGTCGTTGCCATTTATCACTGACCACGATAGCAAATTCCGCTTTCTCCGTCTGCCCTGGTTCTAAAATGATTCTCCCAACTCCGATGAAACGACGATTTCCATTATCATCTATCTCACCGACGATCCCTATTTCTCGATCGTAATCGATATTACAATATCTTGTCCGTACCTCATGAGGTGTCTCTTTGATGATCCTGAAAAAGCGGAACCGAACAGTTTCTTCTGAGAAACTCTTGAACATATCCAGCCAGAGTGGTTCATCTTCAGGTTTAATGGGTCGAAGTATTACCTTTGTTCCATCAGAAAGCTTCACCGTCTTGATATATTGGCTTGGATACTTACTGATGATCATATGCGGCTTATTTTCCGGATGTGGGTCAATAACGATACGAGCATCGACTGCAATGATGTCATCATCCACTGGTATAAGCGGGTTGATATCAAGTTCACTGATCTCAGGATGATCTTCAAGTAATTGTGAGAAGTTGATCATCGTCTCTTCGATCTTATGTATATTTGCTGGTGGGATGTTCCGAAATCCTTTGAGGAGTTGGTACGCTTTTGTCTTTTCAATGATCCTATGGGCAAGCACCTGATTTAAGGGTGGGAACCCAATAGCTCGATCCTTAAACAGTTCTGTGAAGATGCCGCCAAGACCAAAGAGGATAACAGATCCAAAGACCGGATCCTTTTTTGATCCAAGAATGAACTCTCCACCTTTATGTTCGATCATCTTCTGTATCGTTACGCCTTCAATTGTTGCATCTGGAACATTCTTTTTAACCGTCTTCATCATTTTCTTATATGCGTCTCTTAAAGTCTTTTCACAGTCAAGATTAAGTGCGACACCACCTACATCACTTTTATGGGTGATCTGGGGAGAATGGATCTTCATCACAACAGGGAATCCCATCTTTTTTGCAATTTCAATGCATTCCTCTTCAGAAGTAGCCACCTGAGGTCTACTTGTCTTGATCCCATAGAGCTCAATGACCTCTTTTGCCTCAGCTTCGTTCAAAAGCGTTCGATTCTCCTTTAAAGCAGCATTGATTATCTTAGTGATGGTCTGTTTTCCTTTTTTTGTAGGTTCGATGTTTCGTTCCTCAGGGGTCTGAAAGAGAAGTTCTAGATTACGGGCATAATGATACAGATGCATGTAGGTCTCCACCGCTTCTTCTGGAGTTGCATAGGTTGGAATATTATTCCTATTTAGTATCTGACGGGCATATTGCACGCTTTCTTCACCGACAAAAGCGGTCAATAAAGGTTTTGTGATACGTTTTGATAGATCGATGATGTGTTCCGCAAGTCTCTTTGGGCTAGCCATGACCTGGGGTACAGTGATGACCAATAATCCATCGATGTTTCTATCCTTTAAACAAACCTCTATAGTTTTTCGATAGACATCCTCGTCACTATCCCCGATGATATCAATAGGGTTTCCCTTGCTCCAATGTTTAGGGAGAAACGTATTGAGTTCATCGATGGTCTCCTGTGAAAGTTTTGCAAGTTTTCCTCCGGTCTCAATGATAGAATCGGTTGCAAGTACTCCAGGCCCACCAGCATTTGTGATGATAGCAAGATTCGGTCCAGTAGGTCTGGGTTGTTTTGCTAAGATTGATGCACAATTGAAGAGGTCGCCAATTTTTTTAACTCGTACGATACCTGCACGTTTGAATGCGGCATCATAGATGTAATCCTCTCCAGCCATTGCACCAGTATGAGATGAAGCTGCTTTTGCCCCTTCTTTATATCGCCCAGATTTTATGACGATGATGGGTTTGACACGAGAGAAACTTCGTGCCGCGCTCATGAATTTACGAGCGTTTGTAATATTCTCAGCGTAGATAACGATACTTCTTGTATGAGTATCCATACCGAAATAATCGATGAGGTCGCCAAAATCCACATCAAGCATCGATCCTACTGAAATAAATGAGCTGAAGCCTACCTTTGCTGATGCAGCCCAATCTAGGATTGCTCCGCAGACAGCACCGCTCTGTGAGAATAAAGCGATGTTACCCTTCTCAGGCATTGCCCCTGCAAATGTTGCATTCATCTCTAGATAGGGTAAGATGAAACCGACGCAATTAGGACCAATGATACGCATACCATATTTTTCTCGTATCGCTGATAGTTTTGCTTCTAATGCTTTTCCCTCGTCGCCTATCTCTTTGAAACCAGCTGAGATGATAAGCAATCCTTTTATGCCTTTTTTTCCACATTGTTCAGCGATGTCAAGAACGATCTTAGATGGTGTGACGATAACGGCAAGATCCGGTGTCTTTGGAAGTTTTTCTACTGACGGATATGCTTCAACTCCTTGGATACTTTCATGGTTTGGATTCACGGGATAAACGATACCGTTGTATCCTGATCCGATCAGGTTTCTGAAAATTCGGTAACCTGCTGATCCTATCTTGTTACTTGCTCCAATCACCGTAATAATCTTTGGTTTGAATATTTTATCAAGATTTTCGACGCCCATTCGTATACCCCAATTTTTTTTGAACTGGCTGTTTCCCCATATATGGGTCGTATTAATAAAACTATCGACATTATTAGTTTTCTATTCAAAATTCCAATAATTTCTTAGAATTTTTTTCAATTCCTTTATTGTTGCTTGGACTTTAGTCATATTCCCAAAGGCAAAGGTGTCTGGTTCTGTAAGGTACTTATCTTTATTGAGCACACCATTAAAAATGTTTTCATATGCGTTAATACAGGTGGTGCTATTGTAGCCACCTCCTAATAAAATAAGAAGCTTGTTACATGTTTGCTCTGAAATTTGTACAATGGATCTAGCAAGATGATAATATGTTTGATAGGCTATGTTGAGATCGGCAAGTGGGTCGCTATGATGGGTGTCGACACCTGATTGATAGATGATGATGTCTGGGTCGTATTCTACTGCGATGTAGGGGACTATTTCATTGAATGCATGAAGATAAGCATTGCTACCGGTCCCCGGGGGCAGGGGTATGTTTACTGTGTGACCACTACCCATATCTTCTCCGATGTTTTCCAGTTCACCGGTACCAGGGTACAGGGTTCTTCCATCTTGATGTATAGATATGTTTACAACGCTAGGGTCTCTTAGATAGATGTCCTCAGTGCCATTTCCATGATGGACATCAAGGTCGATAATGAGGAATTTCTTAAGGTTTCTTTTGATACGTAGATACTCGATGACTATAGCGATATCATTAAAGAAACAGAAGCCAGATGATTGGTTTTGACTAGCATGATGGAATCCACCCAGAGGATTAATTGAAATTGAATATTTTTCAAATAATTTTGAACCACATGCAATGGTACCTCCTGCGGATAATGCCGCTATCTCATAGATGCCCTTTGGAGCGGGTGTATCATATGAGAGCATACCACCAGTCTTGCTCAGTTCCTTGATCTTGTTGAGATACGAAGCGCCATGTATCCTTAAAATATCTTCATCAGTTGCAGGTGAGGGAGAAAGAACGTCAAAGAACTCCAATAGACCTTTTTCTCTTAACCGATCCATTATGTTATGTGGTTTGTCACCAACCAATGGATGATCAACACCAAGATCATATTTATTATAATCCGAATGATACGTTAATAGGTTCATATCGTTTCCCTTCATTGGAAACTGTGATTTATATCTTTTTATTTAGAGAAAATAGACTCTATCCCTCAAAAATAAAGTAATTTTCATTTTTTTAGAGGGGTTGATAAGAGAGCGATGATTATCAAGATGAAGAGTTGAACAATAGGTATTGTAAATATAACAATGTTTTTATCTAGAATGTTTATTGAGGCCTTGGGTTATACTATGCAAGTTGATCTAGATACCGTTCATTCGATAACCGAAACCGCGCTAACCATACGAGGGTCTCGAAGAAGAATTACCGTTCCTGCAGAAATCGTTGAACAATTAGAGCTAAAAGATGGAGATAAACTCCGATGGATAGCGTTCAAGGATAAATCCATTTATGTGCAAAAAGTTCAATAAGTACTTTTCTTTGTTTTATTCAATATTCAATAACGAAGAAACATACCTTTTGATAAATGGTCTTCTCATGAAAGGCGGCTACGTATCATGGATATTGCTGAAAAGACTATAAAAGAGTTTCAAAAAAAAATATTACTCTTTTACAGGGAACATGGTCGAAATCTACCATGGAGACAAACGACCGATCCCTATCACATACTTCTTTCAGAGATAATGCTACAAAAAACCCAAGTGTCCCGGGTCATCACGTATTATGATCAATGGATCAAAAAATGGCCTTCGGTACATCATCTAGCCAAAGCAGAATATAGAGATATACTCCAACACTGGATGGGTTTAGGATATAATCGAAGATCATATTATATTCATCAAACAGCTCAGATCATCTCCATAGATTTTGATGGAGACGTTCTCAAAGCGATAAAACAATACAAGAAACTACCAGGTATAGGATTGTATACCTCAAAAGCTGTCCAGATATTTTCAACAAATGCTGATATTGCAACTGTTGACACAAATATCCGACGGATATTTATCCATGAATTCAACCTCGCTGAAACAATATCAGATGCTGAACTGTTCAAAATTGCAGAGCAATGCCTTCCCAAAGGTCAAAGTAGAAACTGGCATAACGCTTTAATGGATTATGGATCTCTCAAAGTAACTGCTTTAGAAACAGGTATAAAACCAAAGACCCAGCAATCAAAATTCCCTGGCTCTGATCGTCAGATACGAGCAAAGATATTAAGAAGATTATTGAACGAACCAGGATCCTTCGAATACTTACAAACTGATCTCAAGGTTGAAAAAGAGCGTTTACAGAAAATACTAGAAAAAATGAAGGGTGAGGGAAGTATTGTAATAAACAACCAAAAATATTATCTTCCATAGATTCACATGTTTTTATAATTATACGGTTGAAATCTTTCAGTCCTAAAAATAATAATTCAAAATATTAGCTAATTTCCATTACGATTAAGGGAAAAAAATAAATTGTACATAAAATATATAATAGAGGAGAATTATGAGAAAGATACTACTATTCATCTTCATTCTTATTATTGCACTTCCAGTTCTATCGGGTAATTATACACCGTCTGGGAAGACTATCTATGTCGATGACGATAATACCAATGGTCCATGGGATGGATCAATCGAGCATCCTTTTCAAAATATAGCTGAGGGTATTCAGGCAAGTGATGCAGGCGATATGGTTTTTGTAAATTCTGGAACCTACGCTGAGAATATTATAATAGATAGAGCAATCAGTTTGATCGGTGAAGAAAATGATCGACCGATTATTGATGGAAAAATAAATAGAGATGTGATCCTTGTCACGTCCTCAAATGTTCAAATTCAAGGTTTTTGTATAACACAGGATGATTCAAATCAAAATGCTGGGATAAAAATCAATTCTGATAATTGTTATATCTCTAGAAATATCATTGATACCTGTACTAAAGGTATCTATCTAAATAATTCCTTTTATTGTGATCTAAAGAATAATACAATCACCTCATGTCTCATTGGAATATATCTTTTCGCATCACATAGCAACATGATCAAAAACAACACTATTTCGGATAGTGCTACAGGTATCTATATTGAAGAAAGTTCAAAAAATATTGTAATATATAACAATATTCAAGAGAATTCCAGAGGAGTTTTTTCTTCATATGCAACTGAAAATTCGATAAAAGAGAATACTTTTTTAAGTAATGAGGAATCAGCGAAGGCCACTAAGTATCTTTCCCCAGGCTTTTTAAAACCAAATACATGGAACAATAATTACTGGGATGATTGGATTGGGTTTGGCGTAAAAGTCATACCTGTACTTATATACATTCCAATCAATGAGGACCCGATTGGTTATTTTTTTCCCTGGTTCGAGATAGATTGGAATCCATCTAATCACCCATTTGATAATGGATGTGCAAAATGAAAAAACATACCATTCAATTAACCTTTTTTCTCCTAATCATACTAATGCAATTCTATTCATCTGCCAAAGTAGAAATAAATGTTATCTATGTTGATGATGACAACACAGATGGACCATGGGATGGATCAATTGAACATCCTTTTTTGTTCATTCAAGATGCTATAGATATATCTTCAAGTTCTGATGTAATAATTGTATTTGACGGCCTCTATCAGGAGAACCTTATTATCGAAACATCGATAACAATACAGGGCTCAGATTCAACGATCATTGATGGTATGGGAAAAAATACCACGATCACCATTCGAGCAGACAATTGCATCATACAAGGATGCACTATCATTAATTGCTCACCAGCGATTCTTGAATTTGACCATAGTTTGATGCTGATACAATCAGATAACAACACAATCCAAAACAACCTTTTTTCAATGGATGGGACGGCCGGATTCTATTCTATAGCCTCAGTTCATGTTCAAGATGCAAAGGATACTAGAATCATATCCAATGAATTCATCGGCATCGATAACATCTCAAGAAATCACGCTATCCATCTTACGGGACGATGCGAAAGGACAACAATAGAACACAACAAGATCAATGGATATGATGTTTGCTTTTCTGATTCATACGAGAACACACAAACAATCATTACAAATAATGATCTTTTAGAGAATATTATGGGATTGGAACTCTATGGATCAAACATTTTGATTTCAAATAACACTATTATGTTCAACAAGGCAAACGGGATACTCATTTTCAACGGATTACAACATATCATTATAAATAACGAGATATCAGAAAACGGTCAATATGACGGTACAGGTGCTAGCCCTGGACTTATGCTATATCGGGGGAAAGACATGATCATTCAAAACAACAATTTTTATCATAATGCAGGCCCTTCCATCTATATCTATCGGAGCTATGATAATCAGATAAGTGAGAACAACATCATCGATAATGGTTGGAACTATGATCAAGAACAAAAACCCAACGCGTTCTTTTACACTCATCTCTCAGAAATGTTCAAACAAAACACATGGGAGAACAATTATTGGCAACCATCATCTGGGAACAAATGGGAACAAATCCCTTCAGTATTACAGATTCTAGCTTATTTTGATGCAGTCTATTCAATACCCTGGTATACATTTGATAAGAACCCTTCACAGACCCCTTGGACCATCTAGGTACACATTCTTTTTAATGGTTCTACGGTTCTTTTTCAAGTTGATTTCTAAATTGTTTAATGGTGTCACGTAGATGGATCGCTCGTTCAAAATCAAGTCTGTCAGATGCTTCCTTCATCTCTTTCTCTAGCTGTATAATAAGGTCAGGTATCTCTGAACGAGGGATATATTTTGTATCTTTGATATCCACGGTTTTTTCAGCAATAGGTTTAATGATTGTCTGAGGAATGATTCCATGTTTCTTGTTAAACGCTATCTGAAGATGTCTTCTACGCAGGGTCTCATCGAGAGCTTTCTGCATTGAATCCGTAATGGTATCTGCATAGAGGATGACGTGTGCATCAGCATTCCGGGCTGCTCGACCAATGATCTGGATAAGCGAACGATGATCTCTAAGGAATCCTTCTTTATCCGCATCAAGGATACCAATAAATCCTATTTCAGGAATATCAATACCCTCTCTAAGAAGATTGATGCCAACCAATACGTCAAAGACACCAAGACGAAGTTGCCGGATGATCTCTGTTCGCTCTAACGTATCGATCTCTGCATGAAGATACCTGGTCTTGATGCCCTGCGCCGACAGATAATTGGATAATTCCTCAGCTAATTTCTTAGTTAACGTGGTCACTAGTGTCCTCTGTCCTCTCTTAATGGTTTTATTGATCTCTTTGATGAGGTGGGGTATCTGACCCTTTGTTGGTAACACATCTACGGTTGGGTCAACAAGTCCAGTTGGCCGGATGATCTGTTCAGCGACCTGTTGAGAGATCCGAAGTTCATAATCACCAGGGGTTGCAGAGACAAAGATGACGTGATGCATGTAAGCTTCGAACTCTTCAAAGGTCAATGGTCTATTGTCAAAGGCGCTTTTCAACCGGAACCCATAGTCAATAAGTGCTTTTTTACGAGAGTAATCACCATGATGCATCCCATGGGTCTGAGGGATCGTCCGATGACTTTCATCGATGAACATCAAGAAATCATCAGGAAAATAATCTAGCAGACAGAATGGTTTTTCTCCAGGTTTTCTCCCATCGAAATGTCGAGAGTAATTCTCAATACCCTTACAGAACCCTGTTTCTTCGATCATTTCGAGGTCATAGAGCGTTCGTTGTTTCAACCGATGAGCTTCGATCATACCTAGGCCTTTCAATTGTTCCTCTAGTTCTTGTTTAATCGATTCAACGGCCCGTTTTTGTTTCTCTATAGGTATCACGAAATGTTTTGCAGGATACAGATAATAATACTGATAGGTTTCATTTGGTTCTAACGTTATCTTATCAAGTTCTCTTATACGATCAAGAGTGTTACCGAAAAGCTCCAAACGGATGATATTATCATAATAACTTGGGATAATATCAATAACATCTCCTTTCACCCTATAACGACCCTGTTGCAGATCCATATCATTTCGTTCATATAGCATTGATATAAGCTTGTTAAGTATCTCACGACGAGTAATCTGCATACCTTCTTGGAACTCAAAACCAAGACTTTGATAATCACCTGGGTCGCCAACGCTATAAATGGCTGAGACCGATGCGACCACAATAACATCCCTTCTTGAAAGAAGGGAAGCGGTAGCTGATAGTCTCATCTGTTCTATCTTAGGATTGATATCCGCATCTTTTTCAATATACAAATCCTTGGATGGAATATAGGATTCAGGTTGATAATAATCATAATAGGAGACAAAATATTCAACACGGTTATTTGGGAAGAAGTCTTTGAACTCACTGTAGAGCTGAGCGGCAAGGGTCTTATTATGGGCTATCACGATCGTTGGTCTTTGGGTTTTATCAATGACTTGAGCCATTGTGAATGTTTTTCCACTCCCTGTTGTACCTAGAAGGGTTTGATGTGTGTAGCCTTTTGAGAGTCCATTGACAAGTTTTTCTATTGCCTCTGGTTGGGATCCTTTTGGTTTCAACTGAGTTGTTAACTGGAAACTGGTCATGTGGTTAGCTCCTTAGTTCGAAGAAGTCGATTATAAGAGATTGCGAAACGATGTGCTTCATCCCTTATTTCTTGAACATAATGTAGTGCGGGATCTTTTTTTGAAAGATGCAATGGTTGCATATCGCCAGGTATATATATCTCTTCGAATCGCTTTGCGATAGAAATGATGGGGATCGAAAGATACAACTCATAGAGAACGTCAAGAGCTCGATTAAGTTGTCCTTTACCTCCATCGATGATGATAAGGTTTGGCAGATCTTGTCTTTCTTGTTTTAGTCGAGTATATCGTCTACGGACAACCTCTTCGATAGCGCTTACATCATCGATTCCTATAACGGTTCTGATACGGAATCGTCGGTAGTTGCTCTTATCAGGTCGTCCATTTCTATATTGGACCATGGAACCTACCATACTTGTTCCTGAGAGGTGACTGATATCGAAACATTCAATGACTATCGGTGGTTCATGAAGACGAAGTCTTTGTTGTAGACTAGTAATCTTTTCTTTTGAAGCGAAAAAGGTGAGCTCCACGTTTTTACTTGCAAGAGCAAGAAGTTGTTTTTTCTCCCCTTTTTGAGGAACGGTCACAACCACTTTTGACCCTTTTATTTGTTCAAGATATTCATGAACCGGATCTGACAATGTATGGGGTATGATAAGCTCTTTAGGGATTGGGTTTTCTGCATAATATTGGACAACGAACTCTTCAAAGACATCTTCATGAGCATCAAATGTAAAATCATGTTTATTTGTCAGTGTTCCCTTATACACATTGAACACAAGCAGATAAACAGTGTCATCATGGATCTGATAATTGATGATATCCTCATCAAATTGTTTTTGCCGTTGCATGTTCTGATGCTCTTCAAGATGCTGTAATGCTTGTATCTGGTTACGTAAAAGAAGTGCTTGTTCGAATCCTTGGTTTTGTGCATATTGATTCATCTCATGGGTAAGCTTTTTGACAACGGTGCTAATGTTTCCAGATAGGATGAGTTTTGCATGATCGATGTTCCTTTCATAATCCTGGATGCTTATTGCATTGATACAAGGTGCATCACAAAGATTGATATGGTAACGAAGACACGGTTTCTTAGGCAGACGCTTG
>JARVGL010000080.1 GCA_029762575.1 Thermoplasmatota archaeon
AAAGCGTGATGAACTATGGGTATATGTATTGGATGCTTGATTATTCAGATGGTTCTCGAGGGCAAAACGATTTTGATGATTGGAATCGATTGGATTTCACGTTCTTTCAGAGCTAACACAATAATAACAGATCATCTTTCCTCTGTAAAAGAAAGGTATCGAAAGATTAAAAGCATGTAAATCTGATACAAGAGAGGATAGGAGATAAAAAAACATGCAGAATAGTATCCAAATGGATAAGGACCGTTCCTATGGTATTCTTCTCCCTAAGCTCTTTCTCATCCTAGCTGTAATTTTCAGTATGTGGATCATCCTAGTTCTCAGTGGTCAGATGCTCTTAGAATATGATGATGCCTGGACCGGTGTAACACTTTCCTTCTGGCTTATTCTTATATCTGTTCTCTTTGGCGCATTCATCATCATTGATATACTCATCTATGCCAAACCAACATATTTCTTCACAGCGCATACCCCAATGGAACAAACCGCGATCACTACACCTTTTGAACTGAAACATGGTAAACACGTCTATGACTATACGTTGCCAAAGGATGTGAAAGGTGGTTTGTTCAGCAAGACCTATATCCCTATCGATGAGACCACCGTTATCCGGATACGTCATCAGATCATAGCAGATACGAAACTCTGGAATAAAAAGAAAAATGAAGAACAGGACAAAACAGAATAAACTACGTTATTTTTTTATCATACCCATCTCAGAGAGTTTCTCCGGTAGATAAGTATCAGTAACATAATCCAGACCATATTTTGCTAACGCCTGCTGCTCAGATTTCTTACCTAGTTTCAATTGTAGTTTGATCTCATGTTTCCAAAATGAATCCTGGAAACGAGGATCGGTAAGCTCACTTTTCAATGATTTAATATCCTCATCAGTAAGTTTGTCTGTTGGAAGATCATAGTTCTCAATATCCGATGGGGTCACCCCTAGATAGGAAGCAGATGGTGATGCAAGATATTCAGAGATATGAGCAGTTTTTATCGCACCATATGCAACACTAGCAAAGATCCTAAAGCTCCAAGGATCACAATCAGTGAACACGACAACCGGAAGGTTTTTCTCTTCAGATAATCTTTTTATGAAACGTCGTGTGGATCGAGCAGGTTGACCTTTCAAATGAACTAGCAGCGCCCGATAGTCCTCATCAAAATGGTTCTCTACCAATCTATCGAACATACCACCGGTCTCAATAGCTACGATGAGGTCAACATCACTTTTTTTAAACGCGACCTTCTCAGGTTCCACATTATACGGGATGGAATACCCTGAATCACCAACATCATCCTGACAATGGATCATCCGCTTCGTATTATTCCTTGTAATCTCTTCGATGGTAATATCCCCAATGACCCGAGCACCATCTTCCTCAGGACGAAGCTTGAAATCCTCCCTCATTAAACTAGTGATGACCTCTAGGTCTTCAGCAAGAAGATTTGACTCATTCTGAGACGAAAACTTAGCTAGATCCCAGCCTTCAGAGATATAATACATCTCCCTTAAGGTCGAGGATTTGTTCACCTTTATCATCTCTTTGATGAAATCCGCCATATACATCGTTCGAAGAAGCATATATGCTCCATCAAGAGATTTCGCGGAACGTTGCACATTATTCTTACCATATTTCCATACGTTTAATTTCTCGTTAAAGTAGATATTTGATTTTGTTCGAGTGGGAAGTGATAAGTACGGAATATTTCTCTTTGTGAGATCATCATAGATCTTTTCTGCGATATCATCGATTTTTTCAAGAACATCATGGTATTTTGCATTCATCTTATTCACCTTCCCATTTATCTGCACCGATCACATAGGCTGGATTGATCTGAGAGACATAGAGATCGTTCTCATCGAAATCACCTTTTTGAAGACCCGCTAGTTCAAAGGTGATATCGATTTTTTGAGCAGGAGGGATATCCTCCAGTTTCCATTTAAGATACGTATCGGTCTTTTTAACAGGCTCAGGTGATGCTACACCAACGATAGCATCCTGAGGGATGAGTGCATAGAGAAAGAAATGTTGGGGTTTGTCCTTATAATTTGCGACAACGATAGTACTCTTTGTAATCAATCCTTGTGGGTTTTTCAATGGATCGGATTCAAGTAATGTTGTTTGCACAGGGATTCCTTTCACTGTTTCATATTCAATGAGATCCTCTATCCATATCACATCCATGATCTTTGTGATGACCGGATCAAGCGGTGGCAATGGTTTTTCAAGCATTGATGCTGATTTCTTAGCGATCTCTGGAAGTATCCTTGTGATAAGAACGAATTTATCACGGGTTTTCTTACGACGGTCTTTTTTTCGGATGTGTCGTTCAACATTACGTGCACAGGCACGAAGAGCTAGTTTAATCTCATTTTCGATCTCAGAGATATCAGCGATCGCCTCTTTACTTTCAGAGGTAAATGGTATCTGAGTACTAGCTACATGGACAAGGATGATAGCAGGACCATTGGGAATACCTTTCCCGGATCGTTGTTCCAGACCATAACGACGCCAATCGATATTTGAGATTGCTTGCGTGATAACGCATCCACCTTGTTGATACAATAAAGGAACTCTATTAGCAAAACGCATGATCTTTATTTGGTCATCCTTAGAGAGATTACCACCATAGACTAGTCCTACCTCTACTTGGAAAGGATTTCCCGCATAGGCCGTAGGTGGTCGAGATGATGTGATGATGAATTCAGGAGAGATCTCTTGTGTCTCTTGTTTCAGACTCCGTCTGATCAGAGTTTCACCTATAGGTGAGAGACAATTCATAGGTGGCGCCATTATCTTTACCTGTTGAAACGCTTTATGTAACGCTAAAATTTGATCTCTACTCATTTTCACAGGATTCATATTCTGATCCAGACCCGCGGTCTCACAGACAAGATTCGTCGTCCGAGACCCCATGCTTACAAACTCGGTCTTTAAAAAACTTGATAGTTTCCTAGCTTTTGAGTTCTTAGCGATTTTTATCAAAGTCCCTAGTTCAATACCTTGAGGATGTGGTTTTATCTCCTCACTTTTAGCAGGAATAACATCTGAAGTACGATCGAAAACATGAATACTACCATCAGGTTCAATGAATGTTATCTTTGCATGAGGGTTCACGATAGATGTGTTTCGAAGATAATCATAGATATATCGACGACCCCGTGTATAATCCGCTTGAATTGGAACCTCGATACGAGTACCAGTTGGTTTATCCCAATGATCAAGAGTCTTACTGAGCACCTCAGCTCTATTCTTGTTAGTATCAATTGCAAGTTCCATGATAACGGCGGGGAAATCCTCTTGACTTTTCGATGTCACCGTTGCATGTTTGCCAGTTGTAAGTTGACTATATAAGACGACAGCTGAGATACCGATACCTTGTTGTCCTCGGCTTTGACGTATGGCATGAAAACGAGAACCATAAAGCAATCGACCAAAGATATGTTTGATCTGTTCCTTTACAATACCAGGGCCATTATCCTCAATAGCTATGATACATTCATTTTCATCTTCACCTTTTGAGATCTGTACAATGATCTCAGGCAGTAGGCTTACCTCTTCACAAGCATCAAGTCCATTATCAACTGCTTCTTTTATCGTGGTCACCAATGCCCGTGTTGGGTTCCCAAAGCCTAAGATATGTTTATTTCTCTCAAAGAACTCAGCTACAGAGATCTCCTTTTGTTTTTTTGCTAGATCAACCGCGGTTATCTTGGCCATAGAGTATTCCCCACTATTGTTCTGGTTGTTCCATCACATCCTCTAATGTAATAGAAGAGACAATTATAAAAGTATTCATAACAAAAAATGAAAAGAGAGAGTGATATGAAAGACAATTAAGCTATTGTCACATCATCACATAAATAGACATCTTGAATGGCATGAAGAAGCGCGATACCTTCGTTCATTGGTTTCTGAAAAGCCTTTCTCCCAGAGATAAGACCCATACCACCTGCTCTTTTATTGATGACCGCTGTTCGAACTGCTTGTTGAAGATCGTTACTTCCAGATGACCCACCTGAGTTGATAAGCCCTGCTCGCCCCATATAACAATTCGCTATCTGATATCGTGTAAGATCAATTGGATGATCACTAGCTAGTTCTGTATAGGCTTTCTGATCGTATTTCCCGTATTTCTTACCATCCTTATTAAGGACAGCATATCCACCATTGATCGTTGGTTGTTTCTGTTTTATGATATCTGCTTCAATGGTCACACCTAAGTGGTTGGCTTGACCGGTAAGATCAGCAGATGCATGGTAATCCCGTCCTTCAACGTTATACACATTATTTCTTAGATAACACCAGAGGATCGTTGCCATTCCTAGTTCGTGGGCATAATGAAATGCATCACTAACCTCTTGGATCTGCCTATTCGATTGTTCGGATCCAAAATAGATCGTTGCACCAACCGCAGTTGCCCCAAGGCCCCATGCTTGTTCCACTGAACTATACATGATCTGATCATAATGATTTGGATAGCTAAGAAGCTCATTATGATTCAATTTCACTATAAAAGGGATCTTATATGAATATCTTCGAGAAACAGATCCTAATACTCCAAGAGTTGATGCAACAGCGTTACAACCACCTTTGATCGCTAGTTTCACAATGTTCTCTGGATCGAAATACTGTGGATTTGGTGTAAATGAAGCCATCGCAGAATGTTCAATCCCCTGATCGACAGGGAGAATAGAAAGATATCCCGTACCTGCTAACCGTCCATGGTTAAATAAGGATGCAAGGCTTCGGAGGACCTGTTCATTTCTATCTGAATCTTTGTATACTTGATCGATATAGTCAGGACCTGGAAGATATAAATGTTCTTTTGGAATCTTTTCACAGTTGTGATGAAGAAGATACTCAGCGTCTTCAGCTAAATATTCACGGATCGTGTTGATATCAGCTATCTGTTTATTCTTTATCTCAGCATATTCTTGCATAACTCTCTGATCTCTCCTCTATGATAGCTATGGAATAGCGGACGGTTAAAAAAAGGTTTCGACAACTCATCCTACGGTCTTATCCATAGAGTTTTCCTTGTTCATGACGTTTTCCAAGTGCTTGTATCATATCTTTTGTCATCTTTGAAAGGTCAAAGGAATGCTTCCAATTCCATTCCTCTCGAGCACAGCTGTCATCGATGCTCTGAGGCCATGAATCAGCGATGTCCTGCCGGAAATCAGGTTTATACGTACAAGTAAATTCAGGAATATGTTTGGTTATCTCTTTTGCTAGTTCTCCAGCTGAAAAACTCATAGCAGTTACATTATAATCACAATGATGTTTGAGTTTATTGAAATCTGCATCCATAAGATCAAGTGTCGCCTTGATACAATCAGGCATATACATCATAGGAAGTCTTGTTGTCTCTTTCACAAAACATGTATATTTCTTGTTCTGTATCGCTTCGTAAAAGATCTCAACAGCGTAATCGGTCGTTCCCCCGCCAGGTAATGTTTCACTACTGATGATACCTGGATACCGCATTCCTCTAACATCTAAACCAAATTTTTTAACATAGTAATCACCCAATAACTCTCCAGCTACCTTAGAGACACCATACATCGTCGTTGGCTTCAATATGGTCTCTTGCGGAGTGTTCTCTTTTGGGGTTTGAGGACCAAAGACAGCAATAGAGCTAGGAATAAAGACCCGGGTCATATCATATTCTTTCGCACAATCTAGAAGATGAATCAATCCATTAATATTGACATTCCAGCAGAGTTGAGGGTTTTTCTCACCAACTGCAGAAAGGATAGCGGCCATATTATACATTGTATCGATCTCATATGTTTCGATGACCTTTTTCAATGATTCTTTATTTGTCACATCCATGTATTCAAATGGCCCTGATTCAAAAACAATATCACTTGGTTTAGTTTTTCTGCCTGTAGCAACTACGTTGTCGTTTCCAAATCTTTGACGTAAAGCCATGGTTAATTCTGATCCTATCTGCCCAGCGGCACCAATTACTAAGATATGTTTCATTTGTCTCTTTGCCATAGTATGTTCACCCTATAAGAAAGATATTCTCACATGGCGTATCAGACAAGGGTATACATATTTTACTATGAACCTTAATACATCCTCTAAAAAAATCTTAGGTATATGATAGCTATAATACGTAGTCTTGATACCTTATATCTCATCGATTATCATAAGGAAAAA
>JARVGL010000081.1 GCA_029762575.1 Thermoplasmatota archaeon
CAATATATGATTGGAAGGAGAATAGAGGTGATAGAACGCTTGTTTTCGCCTCTACAGGATAATGATTAGAAAAAATAAAAATCGAGAGTAAGGATAGAGAGATGAACAATATAATAATGAATCGAAATATGTGATGTTTCACTGTTATGTTTCTACGAATCGTCCACTACCCCCAATTCTATAAAAATATGTAGAAGAGATAACATTTTGATTTAAATATATTTTTCATAAAAAGCAATTCTATAGATGATGTAGAATAAAATAAAAAGAGAGATTGATGAAGAAGGTTATTTGAATTTCTTAAATCGCGTTCCTAACTTCTTCATGACCTTTGGTAGCGTTGTATATTCCATATCTTCCATTGGAAGGCGATGTGGTTCAAATGGCCCCATCCTTCTCATATAATCCGTGATATGTAGCGCTTCTTCTCTTACTCGATTGAACGCAGGGTCATCGAAAAGGTCAACAGGTTGTGTTATTTTTGCATTCTTTAATTGAAAGCCTAACGCGACAACTCGTGGTGGTCCGTCGAATCGAGTACATTTTGCATCTTTAACTGAGACAGGCATCAGTGGCCCATTATGTGATCCTCTCATCCATCCAGATACAAGATGGGCATTAGTGAATCCTTCAAGGACCTCACCTACCGCAGGGAGTCCCGATTGCGCTCGTACAATGCCGACAGGATCATCTTTTCCAACATATTCTCCTGCTATCTGGTACAGTTTCTCAGTTGATATCGCTGAAACAGGTTCTTTTGCAGGGAGTTTTGAATCCTCCTTAGGAAATACGCGTTTCACGACAAACCGTGATTTCGCACCGATCAATGCAAGAAGATCATACATCTCCTCAGGTGTTCTTAAAAAGACATGTTTATGTTCTTGGATATCCCATACTTCAAAGATGAACCCACTATGAATGGATGGATCGATGACGAGCCCTGCAGTATTGAAGGGGTCAGCAAATATCTTAAAAATTGGGTAATTGAATGCTCCTGGCTCGGTTTTATCCATGAGAAACGTGATGACGGGTTCTGCTTTTCGTTCAGTGAATTCTATCTCCGCAACACCCGGCCCCATTCCTCTAACATTTCCTGAGAACGCATCGCTAAGCATATCCTGACCTGCGCCATAGAGACCTAGGTCCCTTGCCTTTTCAGTAGCTGCTAGAAACGTATTCCAAGCTAGTTCATGGACCTCTTTACAATCAGCACCATTGGTATGTGTCATGATGAGCTCAAGGTCATCTCCGCAATGGGTCACATGGAAATCAGTGATGATCTTTTCTCGTTGGGCTTCTAAAAGGCTTTTATACGCTATCTTTTCTAAATCTGGGTGAACTGTTGCATGGCCAGGCCATCCGCCGACATCAGCTTTAATGACACTAAAGGTGGTTTTCATCTTTAAGCCTCTCCATAGAAGGGTATCGAACAGATATTTATAAAAGATTTGGCGGGACATGATGTAGCATATTTTCCGGTAAAATTTTAAACATAGGTTCTGTATATGTTTGTAATCCTGTGTGAGACCATGACCGTAGAGATCTATAATTCCTTAACTCGGAAAAAAGAACCGTTTACATCTGTTGAAGATGGAAAGGTGAAGATGTATGTGTGTGGCATGACCGTCTATAGTGATGCACATATTGGACATGCAAGGACCTATTTTGCCTTTGATATGATACGTCGATATCTCCAATATAAGGGATACAACGTAACCTATGTCCAGAATGTGACGGATGTTGATGATAAGATAATTGCTGCAGCTCAGAAGCAACGGATGGATGCGTTGGAATACTCTTGTGGTTTCACCGACAGATGTCTTACGGATCTTGATCGATTAGGGATTGGAAGAGCCGATATGTATCCTAAGGCATCTGAGACCATTACGGATATGATAGAGATGATACAAAGCATCATCGACAAAGGTTATGGGTATGAGGCAGAGGGAGACGTGTATTTCTCTGTTGAGAGATTTCCTTCCTATGGTCGTTTGTCTGGTCAGAACATAGAAGAACTAATGAGTGGTGCACGTATTGATCCAGGGGAGAAAAAACGAAGTCCCCTTGATTTTGCACTTTGGAAACAGGCGAAACCTGATGAGCCGTCATGGGAGAGTCCATGGGGTAGAGGCAGACCTGGTTGGCATATCGAATGTTCTGCGATGAGCAGTAAATTCCTTGGGTTGCCCTTTGATATCCATGGTGGTGGGATGGATCTACGGTTTCCTCATCATGAGAATGAGATAGCTCAGGCGGAGGCTGCAACAGGTAAACCATTTGCGCGGTTCTGGATGCATGTGGGGCTTTTAACGGTCAATGGAGAAAAGATGTCTAAATCACTTGGTAACATGATAAATATCAAGGACCTGTTGCAGAAATGGGATGCTGAGACCATCCGGTTCTTCTTTGCTCAAACCCATTATAGAAGACCTCCTGATTTTACAGAGCTGGGTCTTGAGAATGCGAAAAAAGGTTTGGATCGTATCCATCGGTTCGTTGATCGATTGGTCCTATATACCAACGAAGATGCTTGTATACTAGAGGATGGTTCGTTATCTTCAGATGATAGGAGTCTTCTTGTTCTTGTGGATTCTTTTAAACGTTCGTTTGAATCAGCGATGGATGATGATTTCAATTCCCCTGTCGCTATTGCTGCTTTGTTCGAGTTTGTATCCCAGATGAATAAACATATGGAACAGCATCCTCAGCCTAACCCTGTTGTTATTCGAAATGCTATCGATACGGTCAAAAGACTCGGCCAAGTCTTAACTATCCTTAAGGATGATGAACAAAAAGAGATAGATGCCACGATAATATCATCTCTTAAGGATCTGGTCAAGGAATATAAACCAGATACGGTGGTCTGTGATGACGCAGATGTCCTTCTTGATATTTTACTTTCGATCCGTGATGATGCACGAAAAAACAAACAATGGGATATCGCTGATTCTATTCGTGACAGGATATGTTGTCTTGGCTTTGAAATAGAAGATTCGGCGCAAGGAGCTAGATGGCGTAAGATTGTGTGAGGAGTTATGAGACGGATTCTTGTTGGTATCGATGGGTCGGAAGGTTCAGAATATGCATTGAACAAAGCATTGATGCTTATCGATGAATATGGTGAACTTATTCTTTTGGCAGTTATTCCTTCAAAGGATGTTCATATCTTCTTAGATGACCAAACCCATCGGTCATTGGAAGAAAAGGCGAAACATCTTTTAGATGAGATAATGACGGATATCGGGGAGCAGGATTTCCTTTTGAAACCGCTTATTCTAACCGGGAGTGCTGCTGAGGTCATCATCGATGTTGCTAACGAGATGGATGTAGATCTCATCGTTTTAGGTTCACGAGGAACGGGTTCTCCAGGTTGGCATGATTTTGGTAGCGTTGCAAACAAGGTCGTTCAATTCGCTCATAAACCTGTTATGGTTGTACGTTAAAAATAAGACTGTTTTCTTATTCTCTATACTATTCAAATGAAAAATGATGGTGAATTTGTAAAAGAGATAGAATAGTAGGAAAAGAGAGTGATTATTTCCCTTGTCCATTGTGGGCTCGTATGCTTGGACGGACTTTTTCAGCACCTTTTCCTTTGTAGCGTAGACCTCGTCCTTTCTGACCTGCACTTGTTCTTCCTCGAAGGACTCGTCTCTTGTGAGGTGGATATCCTACCCAATTGATCTTTGGATCTTTCATGATCGCAGGATGAACAGGGTCAACAAGGATGATCTCATAGAAGTGATTCTTTCCATCTTTTCCAACCCAGTATGAGTTGAGGACTTCCATGTTTGGAAAATGTTTCGCAGTTCGTTCTTCAGCTATGCGTTGGGTGCTTTTTGCCATGGTTATCTTGGAGATACCCATTTTTGATGGTTTACGTCCACCTTTAAGTCGATGTTTTCGAAGTCCACCGTGACGTACACGGGCTCTGACCACGATATATCCTTGTTTGGCTTTATATCCTAGCGAGCGGGCCCGATCGAGGCGTAATGGTTTATCAACTCGGAGGAAGTTTTTTTCTTTTCTCCATTCGATCATACGCATCTGTTGTGGGCTCAGATAAGTTGTATCTGGCTGTTTCCATTGATCTCTTATGTGTTGGTAAACTCCTTTTGACATAGCTTTAACACCAGTTTTATCGTGATAAGTGGAGGGATAGGAAGGAAGGTTCTTTATTTAAACGTTTTGTATACGAGACCTAGAGATCCCACCCTTATTTGAATGTTTTGTTGTCGTATAAGTCTAAGGAGAGTCGCCACACTTAAAAATGAGAAGCGTATTTCTTGTGCAGGGGGAACAAGCCCATATGGATCATATGTTCAACAAGAAAAGCGAAACATTGCCGCGTAGATCGATTCGAGAGATGCAAGGAAAGCTCCTTAAGAAAACTGTGAAGACAGTTTATAAGCAAGTACCATTCTATAAAATGAAGTGCAAAGAACTTGGTGTCACTCCTGATGATATTAAAACCTGGGAGGATGTTAGAAAATTACCATTTACCACTAAGAATGATCTACGAGAGAATATGCCATTTGGTATGCTTGCCGCTCCTTTGGAAAAATGCGTAGAGCTGCATGCATCCTCTGGGACAACGGGTATTCCGATCACTGCGTGTTATACTCAGAATGATCTAGATGTATGGTCTGAAGTGATGGCGCGTTGCCTGTCGATGTCAGGTTTAACAAAGGAGGATATTTTTCAGAATCCTATCCCCTATGGTACGTTTACTGGGGCTTTTGGTTTCCATTATGGGGCACAAAAGGTCGGTGCTTTGGTGATACCTTCTGGTAAAGGACAATCTGAGAGACAGATAAAACTGATGGAATATTACGGGACAACCTTTATGTCAGGTGTTGCATCCTATGCGATTCGTCTTGGACAAGTAGCAATGGAACAAGGGATCGATCCGAAGAAGTTGAAGGTGAGAAATGGTTTGTTTGGTGCAGAGATGTTCACCCCGGGTCTTAAGAAACGTATCATGGATACATGGGATATGGACGTCCATGACATCTATGGTCTCACTGAGATGTGTGGGCCGGGGGTTTCGACGGATTGTGATGAGCATGATGGCCTTCATCTCTGGGAGGATCATTTCCTCGTAGAATGTATCGATCCTAAGACATTAGAGCCAGTTGATGTCGAGGAGGAAGGGGAACTAGTGATATCCACCTTATCAAAAACAGGGATGCCCCTCTTGCGTTATAGGACGCGGGACCTTGCTCGTTTGTATGACCAAGAGGTCTGTAACTGTGGCCGGACCCATGTACGACATTCGATGATAAAAGGTCGAAGTGATGATATGATCATATTAAGAGGTACGAATATCTACCCGGGTCAGATCGAATCGGTGTTGATGAAACATGAAAGTGTTGGCGGGAACTGGCGGATGATACTATCTACAGTGAATAGCCTCGATATGCTTACCGTGGAACTGGAGAGCAAAAGACAGTTAAGTCAGATAGAGACTATGGATCTGGAGGAAAGGTTGAAAAGCGAGATACAATCAGTGCTTGTGTTCACACCACGTATCGAAGTGCTTCCACCTAACACTATACCAGAAACAGGTTTAAAGGCTCAAAGGGTTATTGATAAGAGGGAACGGGATTAAGCTATGAAGGAAACGATAAAACAGTTACTTGAGGTCAAGGGTGCTCTTGCGGAGAATGAGGTCAAGGAATTATTGAAGAGTTACAATATCCCTACGACGAATTTTGCTGTGGTACGGACAAGAGATGATATAGACCGGTTACAGGTGAACTTCCCGGTCGCTTTAAAGGTCTGTTCTCGAAATATCCTTCATAAGACCGATGTAGGTGGAGTAAAACTCAATATATCTGATAAACAGGAATTATTGAAAGAGTTTGAAGGGTTTGAGAAGAGATTTCCTAACGAGACATTTCTTGTTGATGAGATGGCAGAAAAAGGAGTTGAGATGATCATTGGACTAGTTCAGGACCCAGCGTTTGGTCTTTCAATCATGTGTGGAGTTGGTGGCATCTATACTGAGCTGTATAAGGATGTATCATTTCGGGTCGTCCCTATCGATGAATATGATGCTAAGGAGATGATTGAGGAAATAAAGGGAAAGAA
>JARVGL010000082.1 GCA_029762575.1 Thermoplasmatota archaeon
CAAAGGTTGCATCCTTAAACTCATCAATAATCTTAGATCTTTGATGAGAGATATCAATACCAATCTCTTTGAGAACCTCTATAGCAAAAGGATGGACCTCTGTTTTCAAAATACCTGCACTCAACGCATCATATCTATCACCATAGAGATGACGAAGGATACCTTCAGCCATCTGGGATCGACACGAGTTATGTGTACAGAGGAACAAGACCGTTTCTTTCATAGCAATCAAGTACCTGGACAGGTCTCAGGACCTGTTGGATCAAGATCGATATGTTCACCAGTGATCATATAATGGATCTTCTCACCCATCTTCACCGCATGATCACCACAGCGTTCAAGATACCTAGCGACCATAATATATCGAGTGCAACGGGTAATGGTCTTTGAATCCTCCATCATATAGGTTAAACATTCCCTAAAAATCGAATAACGGAGTTCATCAATGTTTTTCTCCCGTTCTGTGAAATCCTTCAAGGGTTCAATGGTCTCCTCCTCAAATGCCTTCAAAGAATCCCGGATAAGAAATCCAACCTCACTAGCCATATAAGGTATGCTTACCAATTTCTTGACATGGGGTTGACCAGCTAGTTCCACAGTAATCTTTGCAATATCCTTCCCATATCTCCCGATACGTGCAAGATATGTTATCATTTTTAGTACTGCAGCGATCCTTCGCATATCTGAGGCCATGGGATTAAAGAGAGTAAGAATCCGTAATGCTTCCTCTTCTATCTCTGCATCCATCTCAGAGATACAGGCTTTTTTTGCTAGAACGTTTTGTGCAAGTTCAACATCCATATCACGTAATGAGAGAACTGCATTATTCAACATTTCCTCCGAGAGACGACCCATCTCTAGCACTTTTTGGGAGAGGGCATCCAACGCATCATGAAATTCTTTTACCATATTATTCATTCTCCTTTATCCAAATCTTCCTGTGATATAATTCTCTGTGAGTTCCTCTTGTGGATTCTCAAATATCTGTGTGGTCTCACCAAATTCGATCATCTTACCTAGATACATATATGCGGTATAATCACTTACCCTTGCTGCTTGTTGCATGTTATGGGTAACGATGACAACAGTATATCGTTTAACTAGATCCCGTATCAATTCTTCAATTTTTGCTGTTGCAATAGGGTCAAGTGCACTACATGGTTCATCCATGAGGATGATCTCTGGTTCTACCGCTAGAGATCGAGCGATACAAAGCCTTTGTTGTTGTCCTCCGGATAACCCCATCGCGCTATCTTCAAGCCTGTCTTTTGCTTCTTCCCAGAGTCCTGCATTTTTTAAGCTTTTTTCCACGATACTTTCAAGTTTTTTTCTATTATTTACTCCCTGAACACGTGGCCCGTACGCAATATTTTCAAAAATCGATTTTGGGAACGGATTAGGTTTCTGAAACACCATCCCTATCTTTTTTCGTATTTCAACTGCATCAACACCTGGCCCATAGATATCCTTATCATGATAATAGACCTGGCCTTTTACTTTACATTCAGGGATGACATCATTCATACGATTGAAACATCGAATGAGAGTTGATTTCCCACAACCTGATGGTCCTATAAGTGCAGTGACCTTGTTTGGTTTCATCTTCAGATTCACATCGATTAATGCTTGTGTCGTACCATACCAAAGATTAAGGTCCTTCGTCTGAATTATTGATTCTCGCTTGCTCATGATATTTTCACCATTTCATTTTCTTACTATAATAATTCCTAATAAAAATAGCTACGGTATATAATCCAACAACAAGCATCAGTAACACGAGAGCAGCGCCGCCTGCAGCAGTCTTTGCCTCTTGACCGGGAATCTCTGTTGCTAGAACAAGGATATGATATGATAAGGCATTGACGGGTTCCCAAAACGATGAGGGCTCGATAGCTGAGAACGTGACGGCTATGAACATGATAGGAGCTGTTTCACCTGCGGCTCTACCGATTCCTAGGATCGCACCAGTTATCATCCCTGGTGATGCAGGAGGAAGAACAACTCTTTTGATCGTCTGCCATCGTGTCGCACCTACTGCTAGACTTCCTTCACGAATCGATTGTGGAACACTTTTCAATGCCTCCTCAGAGGTTCGTAGGATGGTTGGGATTATCATGAATGCTAAGGTGATCTGACCTGCAAGAAGCACTCTGCCCCATCCAAGGAATAAAACCAAGAATGCAAAACCAAAAAGACCAAAGACAATGCTTGGTGTACCATTTAACAGATCAGCAGCACTACGAACAATACGAGTAAACCTATTTTCTTTCGTATACTCAACTAGATAGATAGCAGCCCCAACTCCAATTGGAAGAGCAATAGCAATAGCACCAACTGCTAGATAAAGCGTGCCAAGCAATGCAGTAAACACACCACCTTGGCGCCCAAGGCTTCGATGAGGTGTAGTTAAGAACTCCCAGCTCATTGAATCCATACCATTTAAAATAATGTAGCTAAGAAGAATGATAAGGATGGATAGCACGATGAGAATTGAAATCGTTATAATGGAAAATGAGAACCGTTGTATGTTTTTTTGAGATAGTCTTTTAAAGATAAAGTATACTATTATCGCTGATACAACTAGACCTAATGTAACAAAGAGACCTCCTGCGAAATAAATAAAGATCAACAAGGCTCCTATAATAACATGGATGATATACCTTTTTATTTTATTGATAATCTCAATAGAAATCAAAAGGTTCTTTTTCTTTTTACCTAGGCCCATTTGTTTTTCCTTTATTTTACCAAGGATGTATACCGCGCTAATGTTTATGATAAGTGTGATTATTAGAAGGAGAACTGCGACACCAAAAAGAGCATGATAATGTCCGCTACCAAAAGGAACCTCTCCAATTTCTATACCAAGGTTTGATGTAAGGGTTCGTATCGGTGAAAAAACATTCCATAACGGCGAGGGTATCACTGGAGAGTTACCACAGATCATCATAACCGCCATTGTTTCACCAACAGCCCGTCCAATACCTAGGATGATTGCTGCAGTTATACCTGACAGAGCAGATGGTAACACCACGTTTCGTATGGTCTGCCATCTAGTTGCCCCCATTGCAAGGGATCCTTCTTTATAATGGCGAGGTACTGCGTTTATCGCATCCTCAGCAACACTTGTGATGGTGGGAATAGCCATGATTCCTAGAATAATGGACCCAGCTAGCCAGGTCTCACCCGTTGGTACTCCATATCCTTTGTATATCCAGTCAACAAGGATGATAAGACCAAAGAAACCATAGACCACCGAGGGAATACCGGCTAAAAGCTCGATAACTGGTTTGATAATCCCCCTGATACGAGGAGAGGCTATCTCTGAGATAAAGACTGCGCTTCCGATGCTAAGGGGAACGGCAAAAACCATTGCGCCTAAAGTGACAAGCAGTGTCCCAACTATCAGTGGAAGTGCCCCAAAGAGTGGGTTTGCACTCGTTGGTCTCCAGAATTCCCCTGAAAGAAACGTCCAGATATCTGTTGGAAGGGGATATGCTTCTTTTACGAGGAAAAAAAGGATAGAGAATATGACAATAATTCCTATTATCGCTGAGAGGAGCAATAATCCTTTGATGATGTCCTCTTTTATATATTTCCTTGAAAAGGTATAGTGAGGTAATCGAATTCTTCTTCCAATCATCGTATACGAATCCCCAAACGTTCCAGCAGTCTAAAATCTTTATCGATGAAAATATAAGAGAGATATATGGGATTTTAAAGAATATTGACTCCCATATAATGTTTGTTTAGATCGTCGTTTTACAGTTCGTTCCAGTTTGTGTATGTGCCTAGATAAATATCTTTTACCTGTTGTATGGTGAGATCATCAACATAGTCATTATCTGGATGTACAATCATTGCTATTCCGTCGCTGCAAACAACATGGATAACTAGGGTTGGGTATTTGTCGATTTCTGATGATTTGATTTCTCTACTTGCCATTCCAATGTCTGCGGTTCCTTCTCCTGCAGATGTTACTCCTACGCTACTACCACCACCGCTTACCGCAATGGTGACTTCAGGATATAATGCTTCAAAGGCCTCTCCGGCTAATGATGTTATGGGAAGAACTGTGGTGCTTCCAATGATAGTGATCGATCCACTAAGACCTTCAACGGTTGTATATGGTCCACTGCTTTGTTTTGGCACGAATCCTTCTTCCTCGACAATTGCTTGTCCATCATCACTATCGATAAAGTTCAAGAATTCAAGAGCTATACCCGTTGGTTCTCCATCGGTCATCATGTTTAGATTACGTGCTATTGGATATGTTTGGCTCATCACATTGGCAACAGTTGGTTCTATGCCATTGACCTTGAGTGCTTTGATATTATTATCGATATAGCCAAGACCCACATAACCTATTGCTCCTTTGGTCTGTGAGATTGTCTGATGAACTGCACCATTACTATTCTTCTCAAGCATGTTATCAGTAAAATCTTCTTTATCCATCACATGCTCATAGAAGAACTCTCTTGTACCAGAAGCACTATCTCGGCCGACGACAACAATGGAGAGACCTGCATCATCATCATCGTTTGTTTCAGTACACCCGCTTAGAACCGTTGCTGCAAGGGCGATAAGCGTGAAAACTACCAGCGTTTTGTTAAGTATTTTCTTTTTTTCCCTGTTCATGGTTATCAAACCCGCAACGTTTGAAAAAAAATATATACTTTGTCTCCATATACTATATATAACTATATATTTTATATACTTCAATAGAGACCTATAGTAAAGTTAATAAATAGGTTGTATTATTCTATAGTTCAGATTTTTATGGAAATACGACGAGTACAAATGACTGGGGGATCCTCCTTCATAATAACCCTTCCAAAAGAATGGGTAAAAGCAGTACGCATAGAAAAAAACGATCCCCTCGGCCTCATACAACAACCAGATGGAACGCTTCTTATTACACATACAATGGATCGAGAACAGATCAAGACCCAAAAGGAATTCAATATTGAGCAAGATATCAACCAACACTTTCTTTTCCGAGAGCTCATCGGAGCCTACATAGCAGGGTTCAACTCAATAAAAATCACATCCAAACAGCGAATGCAACCTGCAACAAGAACAACCATCCGTCGATTCATACAGAACACCATCGGTCAAGAGGTCGTGGAAGAAACCGATACAACAATCACCCTAAAAGATCTTCTCAATCCTTCAGAAATGCCATTTACCCGTACGATCAAACGAATGCACATCATCACGAAATCCATGTATGAAGATAGTATACGAGCATTAAAAGAAAAGGATTCCCAACTCACCCAAGATGTGATCACAAGGGACAATGAAGTTGATAGACTCCACTGGCTCATTGCAAGACAACACCGCATCATCCAAGAAAACGTTAGCTTTGCAGAGAAGATGGGTACCACACTAACCATCGCAACAACCGCTTATCTGATCAGTAGGATCATTGAAAGGATCGCAGATCACGTCTGCCGAATCGCAACAAATATCTCACATCTCTTAGACGAAACCATCAACTCAAACATCATAGAAAAAGTAGAAGAGACAAGCCACTTAAGCCTCTCATTATTCAGTAAAAGCATCGGCGCATTCACCAAAAAAGAGATCAAAGAAGCTAACGAGATATTCACCGATGCAGAACTACTTATCAAAAAATGTAAAGAACTGGATTCACTTGCATTAAATCAAGATGCATCTCTTGCTATGTCCCTAGGAACACTCGTGGAAAGTATGGGCCGTATCGGCGATTATTCTAAAGATATCGCAGAAAGCGTTATCAATCATCTCATCGGAGAAGGAAAATAGATACAGAACCTACAATTCCTTACCTCTCAGAACTACGGGTCTCATCAAAAGAATATCATCCAGTTCATTGCTATCATTTTTTTATTATTCACTAGAAAAAAAGGGTAAGACTATCATTACTCGTTAAGCCTTGTCTAATGAACTATCGACAGTAAGGATAATAAGGACTATGCACTGTAGAAACAAGAAATTATATGTGAAATAGGGGCAAAAGCCCCTATGACCCCTTCCGCTTCGCTTCCTCGGCACGCCCTCATAAATTCGGTCATGCC
>JARVGL010000083.1 GCA_029762575.1 Thermoplasmatota archaeon
ATATTTTTTTTGTTTCGAATCCTTCACCAACCTTCACTGTTTGAGTCGAGTGGATTCGATGGGACGTAACACGTCCAAGCGATGCCATTGTAGACCTTTTTTATTAAGCTTGTTCAAATAAATCCCATAGTCTGTATAGATGAATTGGGGTCTCTAGACAGGTATAGTGTGATATTGAGAAAATAAAATCTATATGTTCTATATACGATGTTTTTTAATAGATTATATCTATGGTGAACTATAGAAATAATGGTTCGTTCAACGCAAAAAGCTATACATCTCTTTTCAAAAGAGAAACAGAATAATATGCAACAGAATCATATACTAGTGACAAAGAGAGATGAATCTCTCTATGATAGTATTTTCTCCGGTCAACCACCGATACCTGAGAAGCTCTCTCAACAAAATCAACTTAGCTATATGCGTAGTGAGCTTGAACTGGATCGACTTCATTTAAACATCACGTATCCGGTGAATCCACCGTTCGCATTTGTGAAGATCCTTTTTGATCAAGAAAAAGGTGAATATCATTATCTTATCAGCGAACCAGATCTCACTGGTAAAGAAGAGGAGCAACTACAATTCATCAAGGAAAAAGTAGAGTCAACGATGGATCGGGAAGAGCTTCCAATTGAAGAAGGATTCACTTTTGCGAGTTCCTCAAAGCTCAGTGCCTATCTTCGAAAACGATTCGATAAGGTTATTGAACTCTTCGACCTCCCAATATCTGAGGAAAGAAGACCTATTCTCTTTTATTATATGGAGCGGGAGCTTATTGGTCTAGGGCGAAGTGATAGCGTCATCCGCGACCCCTATGTTGAGGATATCGGTTGTAATGGTCCTAAGATACCGTTGTATCTCTTCCATCGGGTTTTTGGGTCGATGAAGACAAACATCAAATATCCTACGGAGCTTGAGTTGAATCGGTTCATCCTGAAACTTGCGCAAACATCAGGGAAACACATCAGTATTTATCAACCGATCCTTGATGCTGTGCTCTCTGATGGGAGCCGTATCAATCTCACACTAGGATCAGAAGTGACACGAAAAGGGTCAACGTTTACCATCCGTAAATTTAGCTATGACCCTATATCGCCTATTGATCTTCTGAGGTTCTCCTCTATCGATCCTTTAATGCTCTCGTATTACTGGCTTCTCATCCAACATAAGAAATCATTG
The DNA here is from genome assembly GCA_029762575.1 of Thermoplasmatota archaeon. Classification (GTDB taxonomy): domain Archaea; phylum Thermoplasmatota; class E2; order DHVEG-1; family DHVEG-1; genus EX4572-165. The sequence goes on from JARVGL010000083.1 coordinate 1,180, forward strand.
CTGATGTCCGGAGGCACTGCATCAGGGAAGACAACGATGCTCAATGCTATCTGTATGTTTATAAGACCTGAGGATAAGATAGTTAGCATTGAGGATACCCCTGAGATCCATATCGATCATGAGAACTGGATCCAATCCGTATCCCGCAAAGGATATGGCAAAGCATCAGGGATCTCTGGTATCTCTGGTATCTCAGGGATGTCTGGTATCAGTGGGGTTGGTGGAGCCGGATCAGTGGATATGTTTGATCTGCTTGTCGCAGCTCTCAGACAACGACCGGAATATATCATCGTCGGTGAGATACGAGGTAGAGAAGCCTTTACTTTATTCCAAGCAATCGCAGTAGGTCATGCATCCATGAGCACGGTACATGCAGGAACCATCGAGGAACTCCTCCACCGTGTAGAGAACGAACCAATGAACATCCCCCGAGTGCTTTTCACAAGTATCGATGCCGTAGGCCTTATGGGACAGGTCAACTATAAAGGGAAACGAGCGAGAAGGACCAAAAGTATCGTAGAGGTCCTCGACCTAGAGAGCGATACCAATAATGTCCTAACTAATAACCCATTCCGCTGGAACCCTAAAGATGACACGTTTAGTTATAGTGGACGAAGCTTTGTTCTTGAAACCATCGCTGAAGAGATCGGTAGTTCGATCAAAGACATGACTGATGAGCTGGAACAACGAAGACAATTTCTTAGCCTCATGGATGAAAAGAACGTCACCTACTATAAAGAAGTCGAACGAGCTATCGCTATGTATTATGTTGATGCTGATAACGCGTTTGATGAACTACACAGGAGGCCGGTCGTCACATGAAGCAACATACAAAAAAAAAGAAAACGGTGAAGGAAAAAAAAACCAAAGAAACCCTTTATCGACACTTATAAGACCATAGCGTTTCATGCGATAGGGTGGAAGACCCGTAAACAGAAACCAAATGATGAACTCCTCATCCGTCTTAAAAAAGCAGATCTTTCGTTCACCCCAGAGATCTATCATGCTGTCATATTTTTCACTCTTCTTCTTGTCATCCCAGCATCACTCATCCTGTATTATGTTCTTTTCAATATGCTCATTGGATCCTCCCAATGGATACTCTATACACTTGGGTTAACGGGTATCACAGCAATTGTAGCAGGAACCTATTTTCCCTTTGTCGTCCAATCAAAGATAAGCAACAGGAAACAACAGATAAACAGGGAACTTCCGTTCTCACTTAGTGAACTCTCCATTCTTGCAAGCACTGGTCTGACCCCTATTAAGATATTCAGACAGATAGCTCAGAAAGATGAACAAAGCGTGTTAACCAATGAATTCAAAAAGATAGTTTATAAGACCGATATCGAAGGAAAAGACCTTATCACGGCACTCAGTGAATCCGCAAAAGAATCACCTTCAGATGAATACCGAGAGACCCTTTGGGATATCGCAAACATGATCCATCAAGGAGGCGACCTTGACATCTATCTAAGAGATAAGGCAGATACATCGATGCAACTGAAACGAGATATTCAAAAAGAATTCATCGAAAAACTAGGGACCTATTCAGAGATGTACATTAGCCTTGTTCTCGTCGGCATCCTCTTTCTAGGGATTGCTGCGTTTCTCCTTGATGCAATGGGATCAAGTATGGCTGGGCTCAACTCAGAATCAATAATCCTGCTTATGACCTATGGGCTTATCCCTGTCGCGGTCATCGCTATCAATATCATCGTCTCCATGGCATACTCGAAACAAGGTTGAACAACATGAAAAAACTACTCTTGATCCTAAGTATCTTCTTCATCCTATCAACCACTCTACTACCAGTTACCTCTGCCCAAGATGACCAGCAACCACCTCGTATCATCCTCCTCCAACCCACATCAACTACAGTTTCGATGAGTCAGCCGAACATCACCATTAAGCTTGAGGATGAAAGTGGGATCGATACACGATCACTTACCATCATAGTAGATGGTTTTTTTGATGCTATTGACTTGGAAGAAGCATGGGTCGAGGGCACTATCATATATTACCAGCCTTCTGAAATATTCAAATGGAAGGAAGGCAACCATACGCTTGCGATCACGGTATCCGATATCCATGGGAATACAGCTACTGAGACCTTCACCTTCATCGTAGACACCACATTGAAACAGGAAGCAGGAGGATTTGGTATCAATGTTTTCTTCATCATACAAATCATTATCATTGGAACGATCATCGCGTTTCTAGCCATCGGTATATATATCCTGTATCTCAAGAAAACAAAGAAGTTCACCTTTGAGAAATTCTTTGCACAACATCCCATCCAAAAAGAGGTCTTTGTCCTCTATATCCCTATCATTATTGCTTTTCTGTTCACTATTCTATCTTTAGCCTTTGTGTTCAGTACACCAGGGATGAGCATCTTTGCATCAGAATATGTACTAGTCATAGGGTTCTTCATAGCTGTTGCACCTTATGCGGTTGATGTACAGATAGAACGAAAGAAAATGATCAAATACGAACAAGCATATGCTCAACTCCTCTTTGAGATAGCTGATGCCATGCGAGGAGGACTTGATCCAACAAAAGCAATCATCGAACTATCCACAACAGATACAAGCATCTTAAAGGACCATCTACGAGCAGCAGCTGATAACATCAAACTCGGCCGACCTTTTGACCATGTGATGAAAACCATGGCTCAACCAATTAAAAGCGATCTTGTTAAACGATACTCTCTCCTTATTGGTGACACTTCTAAGATAGGAGGAGAACCATCACTTGTTGTCCATCGCGCTGCAAAAGACATGGATGATTTCATCAAGGTAGGAAAAGAGCGGAGACGACAACTCCTCAGCCAATCAATGACCATCTACATCGCCTTTGGCGTCATGCTCATCGTCCTCTATCAGCTTATCACCATGTTCCCAACCATAGGAAGTATCGATATCGGGCTTCTTGGTGGAGGAGGTCTTGAAGGTGCAGGAAAATCAGCAGCTATCGAACGGATGAGCTTTACCACCATCAAACAACGATTCTTTGATCTTCTCCTCATCAACTCCATAGGAACCGGGACCATTATTGGATCATTCATCGATGGGAACATCAAATTCGGACTCACTCATTCATTGATACTTGTCGCAACATCTGTCGTATTCTTTGTAGTGATGATACTCTAGGATACAATAAGAAATATTCCTAAAAAAACTTAGACTCCTTAAAAAGATCAAAACTTCAAAGTTCCCCAGTGAAATCACAAAATGGACAGGTCAACGTATGGGTATGTTCATCTATCTCAATGGTGAAATCCTTCATACAGTCAGGACAACGGATGCGAACAATCCGTTTTCGAGATGATATCTCAGGTTTCTTCTGATGTGTCTTTATCGTATCCGGGACCATCTTTCTCTGAGATACCTTTCTTTCGGATAGATCCGTTTCTACTTCTTCTTGATCTGATCTAGGGTCGATCCAGTCTGGTTCAACAGGCTTACTATCTCTAGCAGTGTTTTCTTCGGCTATCTCAGCGGTAAGATCTGTATCTTTATTAGGCACTGTATCTTTAACAGTATCCTTAGATATTAAGACATCTTTTTTCTGTGACGCTGTCTGTTTCTTATCTTTCTTCTGAGGTCCCTTCTGTTGTTTACCTTTCTTTTTTTCTACGTTCTGACCTTTTTGTTTCTGTGATTCTACATCACTACTCTTTGCATCATCTGTTTCTATGATTGGTTCCCAGATATCTAGATCCTCATTCTCATCAGAGAGATGACCGCTTTCATCTGGTTCATCTTCGATAACTTCTATTTTTTGTTTCTTTTGTTGTTTTACTTGATGCATGATACTAGCAGGATCTGTTGATTTCGTCCGAGAACCATTATCATTATCTGTTGTTTCTACACGATTCTGTTTCTTCATCTTTGTACATTCATCTTTAACGATATGATCACTTGATTCATCAATTAATGATATACCTACAGAATGTGTAGATTGAGCTAGTGAATCAGCAGGGATACTAGTGACACCGTCTGGTGAGGATTCCAAATACGATTTTGATGTCAATGTATCCTGCTGTTCACCTTTAAATAAATCAATCTGAGATCCTTCTTCCTGCTCTTTGCCCAACGAATCCAAGTCGGGTATACTCTCATCTTGTTGTGATGATCCCTTGTCATAACGTTTTTCTTGTACGTCCATCTGAGAAAGAACCTCATCCTCTTCTTCTATTTCTTCATCGAGTATATCAGCAGATAGAGCGGGTATTGGAACAATCGATGAAACCATAGGTTTAAGCCTTTGTTCTCCAATTGGATATGGTTGTTGTATCAATTGTTGTATCTCTACAGATGGTAGTGCTTGTTTTCTTTTTTCAAATAAGATCTGAGGTCTCTGCTGCTGAACAGTGATCAACGTTTCCTTGACGAACTGGTCTGTGATGACGACTGCTTTCTGATAACTTGCAGCGGTCAACGCCATATCCGATAGATCTAGTAACGCACTGATATTCCCATGTCCTTGTGTGTTCAACAGATGCACTGCATTCGTGCTAAAAGGGAACAAGGGATTGATATTATCAACGAGGCGATCTGATCCTAACCATTTTGAGACAACTGCGGTCGCCTCCTCTTTCTTTAACATTGTAAGATACTGAATAGCGAATAATTTCTTCGCATTGGGATACTTTTGCAACAGCCATGAAGCATATAGGGCATTCATAGTGATAAGGAGGAAGACGCCGGGTTGAATACGGTTCAACAGCTGAAATAGAAATTCAAGGAAATTTTGTTGATCGGAAAGGATCTGTATCTTATCCAGGTCATCGATCAAT
>JARVGL010000084.1 GCA_029762575.1 Thermoplasmatota archaeon
AGACCTTTGATACTTCCATTGCATCGTTTGTTTTAATAGAGCGAAATCTATAGATGCAAACAAATCAAGGAGTATAATGAAAAAAAAGAGAGAAGAGCATCATCACTATAATCGCCCTGGAAAGATATGCAATCACTTTAAATGAGAGAATTAAATTACGACGACCTAATACATACTGCACATGGAATGAGTCTATGAAAGAGAAAAAGACATTGATCAGAGAAATAGAGAAACTCAAAGAAGAACATAATGCGATTATTCTTGCACATGTTTACCAAGAACCAGATATTCAAGATATCACAGATTTCATAGGTGACTCTTTAGGCTTATCAAAAAAGGCAGTTGATACAAACGCAGATACCATTGTATTCTGTGGAGTCTTATTCATGGCGGAAACCGCATATATCCTAAACCCTGAAAAAACAGTCCTTATACCAGATAGAATAGCAGGTTGCTCACTTGCAGACATGGCCACTGTCAAACAAGTCCGGGAAAAAAAGAGAGAACATCCTAATGCTGCCGTGGTCAGTTACGTAAACAGTACTGCTGAGATCAAAGCGGAATCAGATATCTGTTGTACTTCTGCAAACGCGGTCAAGATAGTTAATTCACTTGAAGAAGAGGAAATATTATTTCTCCCCGATAAGAACCTTGGAAGTTATGTTGCGGAACAAACAGATAAAAAAATCATACTCTGGAATGGATATTGCTACGTCCATGAAAACATCAAACCCGAAACAGTAAAGGACCTAAAAGTCAAACATCCTGCCGCTGAAGTGATAGCTCACCCTGAATGTAACCCAGAGATACGAGCCCTCTCTGATATGATCGGAAGCACCTCTAAGATGGCGACCTATGTATCTGTATCGAAATCAAAGGAATTCATCGTTGCAACTGATGATAATTTTGTCTACCATGTCCAAAAGAACAATCCCTCTAAACTATTCTATCCAGTTGGAACAACATGTACAGATATGAGAAAAATAACGCTAAAATGTCTCTATAATGCTTTAAAGCATCAACAATATAAAATCACAATTCCAGAAGATATTTGCCTTAAAGCAAAAAAAGCTCTTGATGCAATGATGAAGATATCATGATAAAAGCAGCATATTATGAAAAAAAACATGATGAAACGATACAATGCAATCTCTGCCCCCATCATTGCCTAATAAAAAAAGATCAGGTAGGACTCTGTAAAGCAAGGAAGAATGAGAATGGTGTATTGTATTCACTCGTATATGGACATCTTGTGGCAAAACATCCAGATCCAATAGAAAAAAAACCATTGTTTCATTTTCATCCCGGAAGTCAGACGTATTCTATTGCCACTGCCGGTTGTAATCTACGCTGTAAACATTGTCAGAATGCAGATATCTCTCAAGCATCGCCTTTAGATGTTTTTTCAGAAAACACCTCACCTGATGTTGTTGTGCAAAATGCAATACAATCTGGATGCAAATCCCTTGCATATACCTATACTGAGCCAACGATATTCTATGAATTCGCATTAGATACGGCAAAAATCGCCCATAAAAGTGGTTTAAAAAACGTATTTGTCACCAATGGATATATTGAAAAGGAACCATTAGAGAACATAGCACCGCATTTAGACGCTGCAAACATCGATCTAAAAAGTATGAGCGAATCATTCTATAAAAAAATCTGTAATGCCCATCTTCAACCAGTTCTTGATAGTATCAAACGATACCATTCACTTGGTATATGGATAGAGATAACCACCCTTCTTATCCCTGGATACAACGATAGCCCTGATGAGGTCAAGAGTATCGCACGATTCATTGCAGACATTGATATATCTATCCCCTGGCACATCACAGGGTTTCATCCAACATATAAACTAACTGATGCGCCACCTACCACAATTTCCGCCCTTGAAAACGCAGCGAAGATCGGAAAAGAATGCGGGTTACACTATGTCTATATTGGAAACAGGGGACCTGGAGAAGATACCATATGCCCAAATTGTAAAAAAACATTGATTTCCCGAACGAGTTACCATGTTACGAACAATTCAATAAAGAAAATGATGTGCCCTGTTTGTAACAACCCGATAGCGGGCATTGGAATGGGGTAACATCTAGTATGAACTGATAATAGTTCAACTAATTCTTCTTTTTCTTTGTCTGTTTTTTCAACGTTGGTTTCTTTTCTATTGTTTTCGTTGATTCCTCCTTTCTTTTGCTTTCTTTTTCCTTATGGTTTTTTTTCATGATCAAGAACCAAAAGACAACTCCCGCTATGAGTAAAACGATAAAGAGAAGTACTAGATAAATAATGGGAAAAGAACCTTGTTCTGTGAGACGATACGTTTCCATTTTTCCTGATAGGGTACTATACTGGTAGTCATAGATATCATCACCATCAACATCTAAACCGTAGATGCCACTAGAAAGTAAGGTCACAGATATTTCTAGCGATTTGATAGTATCATAGAAGCTGTCATAGATGCCGTCACCATCTTTATCGATGAAATAACCCTTAAGTATATCATCGACCCATCGGATGGCATACCCAATAAAAACGATAAACGATGTTGTTTGTGAAGAGGCATTGTTCTCATCCTCTGCAAACACCTTTATTGTGTAATTTCCTGTGGTATCCCAGCTATGTGATAGATCAAGAGAGGAATTATTTGTAACTAACGGCGAGATATAGTCTGTTCCATCACCCCAATCGATATGATAGCGGATCAAATCATCATCTACATCAAATGACACGACACTAAACGTTATAGTGGTATTGATCTCACCTTCATGTGAGCCGGTGATTATCGGCGCAGATGGAGGATTATTTAGTTGGTATACTGATACATTTACTATATCTGCATCAGTTAAACCGAAATTATCAGTAACGGTTAATGTTACAGTATATGTACCAGGACTGGAAAACCTATGTGTTACTATCATTCCTGTTGTATTGGTACCATCTCCAAAATCCCAATGATATGATTCAATGATGCCATCATCAGCACTCTTTGACCCATCGAATATAAAATCAGTGTTCACAAATCCAGAAGTATCAGAAACATTGATAGTTGCAGTTGGTGGAAAGATCTCTCTACCCCGCGTTCGTATCACTCCGGAGAGAGCATATAATGAGAAATGAGTGACATGAGCAAAGATATACCCTTCATACATCTTGCCGTAGAGTTCGATGTTTGTTGTATTTTGCCCTAATTCAATGACCGAATCCATGGTTTCAGAGAGTTTATTCCATCTCCTTTTTGTTTCATCAAAAACATATAAGGAGAGTGTGTCTTCACGGATGTCTCCGGTATCAGTACAATCCCCATCACCATTCCTATCCAAATCCGATGCAGTATAATATATTATGATCCACGCATCTTTAATAATATCATGCGAACTGTTTTGCACGTTTTCGCTTACGTTTATCTCAAGATAAATACCTGTTGGGCTCATCCTTGAATCTAACCCTTTTTCTTTTGTAAGGGTTTGTGGAGTTGCACTTGCATTATATCGGGTTAATTTGATGTGGGGTATGACTGGTTCTTCTAAATATACCCAAAGCATCGTATCTATCTCTTTAATTGCCTCAATATCAAAGGAATCTCGTTTTGTCGGCCATGTTACTTCAACGGACCAGCCATCTATTGTTTTCCAGAGCGTTTTTAAAGCATTGAGAACAATCAAATGATCTAAACGATGGGGGTGCGAGAGCATGACGATTGTTTGTGTTTTATTCCATATACCATTTTTTGATGCGAAGAATTGGGATCCTGATTCTATGATGGCAGTTGTATTCTCCCCAGCATCCTCCAAAATAGTCCTAGAAAGATTTCCAACTGTTTTGTCTCCAGCATCGAGTTGTCCAACAAGAACGATATAGGGTGATTCTTTATACTGTACATTTGTTAAAAGCGCGTCAAGAGTAATCGTTGTCACATTGGTGTATAACTTTAAATGTTGTTCAAATTCTAAAATATTCTCATTAAAGTCATAAGCAAGAATGATATTGTCAACATGTGGTGCATAGGTATCAAAATCTTCAACATCAGATATCCCATCTCGATCCGTATCTTTTATAAAAGGATGAGTGCCATAGGCTATTTCCTCCCCATCAAGGAGGCCGTCACCATCGGTATCTGGTTGTAGCGGATCTGTCCCCCAAAACAGTTCATCATAATCATTCAAGCCGTCACCATCGGTATCTGGATTTTTAGGGTCCGTGTTAATGATCAACTCATAACCATCGATCAATCCATCACCATCGGTATCTGGATTCCTTGGATCAGTACCTATCTCATATTCCTGTTTATCAAAAACCATATCATGATCCGTATCGGGTAGCAATGGACTTGAGTTGGTGATGTACACTTCTTCATAATCCGTAAGACCATCCTTATCTGTATCTACATCTCTTGGATTTGTACCATAGATAAATTCTTCATAATCATTTAATCCATCACCATCAGTATCCATAACCAAAGGATCGCTACCAAACGCTATCTCTGTGCCATCATCTAGGCCATCACCATCCGTATCATAATGGAGAGGATTCGTAAAATAGACATTTATTTCTTCCCAATCGGTGAGTCCATCATTATCAGTATCTGGGTCTCTTGGGTTCGTTGAATTCTCAAAACAATTATGTTCCCATATGTCCCATATACCATCTCCATCGGTATCGATCAATCGAGGATCACTTGTCACATGGATCTCGTATGTACCTGTTGAATCAGTATAATTCACTATCCAGCCTATGTTCTCATTAATATTACTGATACCGTCTCCATCTGTATCTCCTCCGGTAAGATCATAGCATTCCCATCTATTACTACCGTTCTCTGACACGTTGACATCGATGATACCAATAAGTTCTCTATCGTTAATCGATGGGATGATTCCAAAGCAACTCCAGTTAACAAAGTATCTCACAAGATATATTCCTTCCTGTTCAGAAGCATTAAAAGAGAAATTAGTCACATTCTCTGTAATATTCTGTAACTCTGGTTTTCCCTGATAAATCGTCTGATTAAATAGTATTATTCCAGTACTATTCTCAAAAGTCAAGACAAGAGAACAGTTCGAAGGTTCTAGGTTAACTGGGTCTAGGCATAATGCCCCTAAAACACGGAAATCAGCAGTAACATTTATTGTGGCATTCGGTGTGACCCGGATACTACTTCCCCTACCATTGAAATCGATCTCTCGGATGAATCCTTGAAACGGAACAATCATCTCATCAGGGTCTAGTGTTCCATCCGCATCGGTGTCTTTGGACCGGGGGTTTAGTCCTTTCATGTATTCCTCTAGATCACTTAACCCATCATTGTCTGTATCTTGTTTCAATGGATCTGATGAAACATGCATCGAAAAGGGAACGCCATGAAAGTGAAAATCTATATCCCATCCAATGTATTCCTCATTGTCGGTCAATCCATCCGAATCGGTATCTGGATTATTACCATCTGTACCAAGGATCATCTCGAGCCTATCATGTAATCCATCGTTATCAGAATCGAATTTGTAAGGAAGTAAACCATTATCTATCTCATATTTATCCCAGAGGCCATCACCATCCGTATCCATCCGCCAAGGGTTTGAAAGATAAGTTAGTTCTTCTGTATCACTAAGCCCGTCACCATCGGAATCCAAAGACGTTAGCTCTGTCCATCGAAGAAATGAGGTTAGGTTTCCTGGAAGAACATCAAAATAGAGAGTGGTAATATCAGTTGTCTGAGTACCGCTATCACTTTCTCGGTCACACCACCATCCGAAGAACCAAACACATTGATCATAATAACGTTTATAACTATATGTTAACTGGATTGTTAATGGAAAATTACTCATGCTGATTGGATCCACCCATATTCCCATATCATATGTTTCGTTTCTATAACTATAACCATCTGTATCTGTTGAAATTTTATTTTTAAAACTTCCAGTTACAGACCCTTCTGGAACTGATAACGTTAAAGATGGATT
>JARVGL010000085.1 GCA_029762575.1 Thermoplasmatota archaeon
CCTGTTTACTAAGATCAGCATTTAGTATACAAAAAGATGAGATATGGTCTGCTCACGTCAATGCAAAGAAGAACCTCATAGATTTTGTAAATCTTCGCTGTAACATCGGAATGAATTATGATGATTTCACCATTGGGTTTGCTCGAAGGGCAACTGCCTATAAAAGACCTGATCTCCTTATATCTGATATAAAACGGTTGAACCATATCAGTGAACTCTGTGGACCGATACAGATCATATATGGGGGAAAAGCACACCCAGATGATACTCTAGGAAAGGAATATATCAAGACCATATTCAACGCCATGAAAACCGTTAACGATACAATAAAAATCGTCTTTATTCCTAATTATGATATGACTCTTGCAAAATTACTCATCTCTGGCGTTGACCTTTGGTTGAACACACCACGTCGCCCTATGGAGGCATCAGGGACATCAGGGATGAAAGCAGCCCATAACGGGGTACCACAGTTCGGAACACTTGATGGTTGGTGGCTTGAAGGATGCATTGAAAATATCACAGGATGGTCTATCGGACCGGTCAAAACAGAGGCAGAACAATCAGATGATGATATCGACCGCTCTGACCTCTATGATAAACTTGAACGATATATCATGCCAAAATTCTATACCGATCGAGACAATTGGATCCGAACAATGAGAAGTTGTATCGCTATCAACGCCTCTTTCTTTAACACCCATCGTATGATACAACAATACGTATTAAATGCGTACTTCATTTAGTAAATAATCTTCTTCATATGGTGGACGTTCATATAAGATGTCTTCAACAATAGCCCGTAAGATCTCTGCAACACTCCAAGCCTGTGACACACATCCTTGGGGCATATAGGGAGGTTCTGCATCAAAGATCTCATGGATCGAACCATCCCAACGTTCCCCATAGATATGCAACAAAGGCTCAATATATTCCTGTGATGCATATGTTCTCCACTTCTTCTCATACCTATGCGTTTTCAAAAAAGCAGTTATGAATGGGCCCATGAGCCATGGCCACACGATACCATTATGATACGCTAGATCCCTATGATAGTTGCCCATATACATTCCTTTATAGTTGTTATCTTTTTGAGATAACGTCCTAGGGCCAAAAATCGTGAGCAATTCCTCTTTTACGTTCTCAACGATCTCAGATTGAACGTTTGTATCAATCATGGTGAAAGATAGTGAGACAAGAAATAACTTATTGGGTCGATTCGATGTATCCTTGGTACCAAGAGTATCATATTGCCTATGATATGCTTGCCTAAAAGAGGTTTGTACTTTTTCTGCAAGATCGCAATACTTATCTGTTCGACCAAGCCTAATAGCAAACATGCTCATACAACAAAGTGCATTATACCATAATGCTTGGATCTCAACAGCCTTATCCCCCCGCGGTGTTGGATAGAAATCACCTAGTTTCACATCCATCCATGTTAAACCGGGATCATGTGCGATAAGATAATCTTCATCCATATGGATGTTATGTAAGGTACCATGATGATAGTTATCGATGATGGACTCCATGGTAGGATAGATCGTTCTTAACAGGTCAAGGTCATCGGTATATCTCAGATACTGATAGATCCTGTCGATGAACCAGAGAGAAGCATCAACAGTGTTGTATGATGGCTCACCGTTTCTATCATTAAAGGTATTAGGAATGATACCATGTTTACAAGTTCGATGTAATTCTAATAATATATCCTTTGCCAACCTATGCCTCTTTGTTACAAGGCAGAGACCAGGCAGAGCAATAAGCGTATCCCGACCCCAGTCGCTAAACCAAGGATATCCCGCGATAATCGTGGTATGATCACCTTTTCGAACGAGAAAAGAGTCAGAGGAGAGAACAAGTTTCTCATATTGTGGCGGGAGACTTGCTAGGTCACATATCCTCTTTTTCCGTTCAAGTTCCCCTTGATAAATAGAATCCGCTGATAAGAGAGATGATTTCTCAATGGTACATGAAACAAAGTAGGTGGTAGGTGTTTCTAAATATCTCTCACATTGACCGATATGGAAAAGATGGTCATGACATGAGTCCTTTCTTTGTGCATCTGTAGGATAATAGATGGAGAGCCAGTACGGATTCTTCTTATACGAGCAACCAGGGAAGTGTATCTTTAGTTGATGCTGGATATTAGAAGGACTAATCACAAGTGTTCCATCATCTTCTTGGATGGGGAGATCTATAGACGGTTTTGTCTGATAGACATCATAAAAATGACGAGAGGTAACAATAGGTTCATGAACAATGGTCACAGGTGTATCGGTTTGAACAAAATATTGTATAAGTGCAGTGTTATATCCATGATGCATAAAGAATTTCTTTTGAATGATACAACCATCGCAATCATAGGTGAGCGTTGGCATCATACCAAATGAGAAAACTGGTTTCATCTCATACAAATGATATCTTTTTCCTTTAACGAGAACACTATCTAGGATGTTTTGAACAAACATCCATCGTTCAACAGGTGGCTGTAAACTTGCAATAAGAAGACCGTGAAACTTTCTTGTCGTAGATTGCCTTGTGGTAAAAAAACTATAACCACCTAGCCCATTTGTTACAATCCATTCTCTCATAAAGCTTCCTCACCCAAAGATCAATGAACCCACAGTATCTTCTAGAAAGAAGAGGGAGAATACATTCATATGAATTTTTGTTTGAAATCCTGAAGGATGTTCATATAATTGATGAAACCATCATAGGGATTATCGTAGTGACTGAAGTAACTATGGACCGCTCCATCTTCAAACCCTTTTGTTGAAATATAATATAGATGATCAGAGGTCTGAAGTTTGCGCCATGCATCAAGCAAATGGGGGTCATTCTGATCCTTAACCTGACGGCCAATATCCTGTAACTCTCGAAAACATGCTCGTTGCATATCATTACCAAGCCATGTGCTCACATCACGATCCTCATCAGCCCAGGATATAGCCCAAGGAACATCGATCTCGCCCATTGGTTGAAAACGAGATATCGCTTCACCGACAGTGACAAAATCCATATGATCCTTATCAAGGACCTGACCGGGAAGATGCCTTAGGAAATCAAAGATGCCCGTATCTTCCCATTGATGTTCACCAAATGTCTCATAATCCATAAAGAGATTGATAAGATCTCCTTGATTCTGAGACATCCAACCAACATATTTATCAGCCGTCAAAGGAAATCCAACCCAACCTTTTGCAGAGAAACGGAACCCAACATCATCACTCAACGTATAATTACGTAAAAGGACCTTTATATCCGTATTAACAGGTTTATACAAATAGTTTGGTGACCTCCACCCTAGGATCTTCTCTGTACCTTCAGTGATGATACCTTTATATCCCATATCTGAGACTTTTTTTGCGATACGATTATCATAGATGGCCTCAGTATTCCTAAAAACAGTTGATCGATAGTTAAACAGGTCCTTTAACATATATTTATGCATGAGGACCTGTTCTTCAAATTCGTCAAGTTCATCATAGAGACCTGAAAGAGAATGGAAATAGGTCTCCTCTATAAGATCAACAGCACCTGTATCAACCAATGATCGAAAACTATCAATGATCTCGGGCATATGTTGCCGGCAATAGTCAACAAAGGTACCGGTCAAACTAAATGAGATCCGGAATTTCTTATTATATTGTTCAATTAACTCTAGCAATAAGTTGTTTGTTGGTAAATAACATTTATTAGCGACCTTTTCAAAGATCTTTTGATTCAGTTGACTATTAAAATACTCATACGGTGAAGATTCTTTACCTATCTGAAAAACCGAAAAACGATTCACTCTGACAGGCTGATGTACTTCAAAATAGAAACATACAGATGTCACGTTACATCATTACTCCTTTATAGACCTCAAGGGTCTTATTCGCAACCCGATCCCATGTAAAAAGATCGATCTCTCTTCTTCCTTCTTTTGCCATGGTTCTATGAAGTTCATCGTAGGTAAGCAGTGAGATTATCTTATTGGCCATTTCATCAACATCCCAGAAATCGACCCTGAGACAATTGCTCAAAGCTTCAGCAACACCAGCAGTTTTAGAAACAATTGTTGGAGTACCAGCTGAGATTGCTTCTAACGCTGTTATACCAAATGGTTCACTGACCGAAGGCATCACATAGACACTAGCGATCTGGTAGATATGGCGGACCTCCTCTTCTGTGAGAAGTCCAGTGAATATGACATAAGGCGATATCCCTAGGTTAACAGCAGTTCGAATAAGTTTGGGAAGCATATCACCACTCCCTGCAACAACGAACTTTGGTTTCACACCATAATCAATTATCTTTTTTGCAGCATGCAAAAAGAACTCTGGGCCTTTCTGTATCGTAAGTCGCCCCAAGAAAAGAACAAGGTCCTGCTTTTCACCTTCATCTATAGGATATACTGCATTATGTATCACATGGATCTTATCCGGGTCGATACCATATTTCTCAACACAGATCCGTTTGGTGAAATGACTGACCGCAATGATGGTATCAGCTTTTTGCATCCCTTCCCGTTCAATATCGATAAACCACTGATTTGGAGAAAGCCACCCCGATCTATCGTACTCTGTTGAATGAACGCTCAGTATCAAAGGTATGCCAAGTTTCTCTTTCAGCTGAACCCCTGCTTTCATCGTGAGCCAATCATGAACATGAATTGCATCATACTTCCCTTTGACCTTCTCTACAACCAAATCGTTATATCGATAAACACTTTCAAAGAAGTTGCCCTCAAGTTCTTTATCATCTGGCCGATCATAAGGAAAAACTGTTGTTTCTCCAACCTCAATAATTCTCAAATTAGGGTTATCACTTGTAACCTTTTTATTAGTCTTAGGCATGTAGAAATCAACATGGATGTTCTTATCGGCTAGTCCCCTTGTAAGCCCATAACAGTGGGTCCCAAGACCTCCCGCTTTAAATGGGGGATATTCCCAGCCTACCATAGCAATTCTCATTTTTAACCCTGCAATTTTGTGATTGTGACCTTATTTAATATAGTATCTATTTTGTTCAGTCTTATCGACTTTTCCTTCTCTTGCAAGCCAGCCAAGACCTGCATAGATCTCTTCATCGGTAACATCCGAAAGTTTCTTTAATGTTTGTAAATCGGCATCTTCCCAGATATCAAGTATCTTCCAGATTCTTCCAGCAACGGTTCCAATATCATCAGAGAGATTCGTATCATCAAGGCTGTAGCATGTACCTGTTTTTCTAATTTTGCCCTCTCGGGCAAGCCAGCCGATTGCAGCATGGAAATCTTCTTTACTTAGCATCGCTGTCTGTTTAAGAGTTTGCTCATCGACCTCAGATCTTTCGTTCACAATGTGCCATACTCTTCCAGCCTTCTCTCCATATTGTGACATTACACTCCTCACAAGCATCCTCCAGTGTTCATCCAACGTTATGTAAAAGGGTAATATAAGATTATCTAAAAAAATAATAATATTGATATTCATATTTAATTAATAAACTTAAGAGTAACAACAAAGAGTATTATTAATTATGTATAGCGCAAAAAAAATAGTCATCCAAACACAATTATATGATGTAATCGAACATAAAAATCATATAACAGAGGACCATTGGTGTTTAGCAATTTGATGAAAACACCATTTGTTTTATTAAAAACTGTCTTTGTGAAAAAAGACGAGTAAATCTGACTCTGAGAAATCAAACACAATTATTCATTTGAATGATACGGGCTTGTGGGAACTTGAACAGGTTTCTCGAAGGGAATTTGACCAAGAAAAAGCCAAAAAAAGCCCTTTTGATTTTTTGAGTGGTGTAAAAATCAATTCTATCTCACTAAAACCTTTTTTTTCTCTTTTTTTGAACTTGTTCCACTTTCAATATCCTTATTCTGGGAGGTGGTTCTGTTGAACTGTGTATATTGCAATGAGCCAATCGAGAGTGATCCGTACATTGTGCAGTATCAGGAT
>JARVGL010000086.1 GCA_029762575.1 Thermoplasmatota archaeon
CCGTAACACTATCTTAAACTCTCAGGGAAAGAATATAGTCTCATCTGTTCTTGAAAGGGACCTATTTATCCTAGTGTATGTGATGGATTGAAAATGTTCATGATTATTTCAATTAGTGCCATAATCGCTTCGACCAAGATCATGACCAACTGGATAAGGTAATCGATGAGTGCAACAAGTCCAATAAGATTCCTCACGATTTCGATAAGATCTAAGATTGCTTGGATGATCAACCATATCAATTGTTTCAAAAGATCGATGATCCCACCAAATTGTGGGTCAAGAACGCCTATATTGGATAGTCTGTCTTGAAGGATAATTCTTTCTTGTTCAATATCCTCTATTACGTTCATGGCCGTTGTACTATGGGACTGTGGGACAGCGGTCACAACAGACACCATCAAAAAGGCTGACAACAAAGCCCCTGCTACTAATAATATCTTTTTCATATGATACCCCCGCATACTAAAAATAGCAAGCACATATATAAAGTTTTATAATAGTAGTTTTCAATTTCGTTAAAAAGAGAAAACCATGGACTTTTTTCTATTTCAACTTTTTATGATATCACCATTTGTTTCAAATGTAATCAGGATGATCATCAAGGATCTGAGAGATACACATAAGACCACATGGTTCTCCTCCTTCATCATACTGGGGGATTTTTGTCATCACAATCGTATATCTCTCCCCATAGGGTGTCTGTAATAAACGTTGTTGGTCTAGGATTGAGAGACCATTGTTGATGACTCGAAGGTCCTCATCTGCTATCTGTTTTGCGGTATCGTTTGGAAGGAAATCATATTCGGTCTTACCTATCATTTCTTCACAGGAAACATTGAATAGTTTTGATTGCGCGTTGTTTACGAGAGTATATCTATTATCCCTATCCTTAAAGTATATCAATAAGGGACAGTGATCTAGAATTGATCGCAACTGTTTTTTTGTTTGATTTAATTCCTGCTGGATACCATTATCTTCTTTAATATCATGGATGACAATGACGAAACTATCAATCTCGTTTTCTTTTTTACAGAGGAAGAAAGAGGACACCTCAGCATTAAACGATTCACCACTAGCTTTTTGCAGTTTTATTGTATGTGAACTAGGTTTCTTATCATTAAGAAGCAGTTCAAATTGATGCAGGATGACCTGAACTGCACTCTGTGGAAAAACTCCTAGACTCAACAGATTTTGATTGATGACGTTTTCTCTATCAAAACCTAAAAGTCTGAGCGCTTGACTGTTCACATCACAGATCTCTCCTCGAGAATCTAGGATTATCATACCATCTGTTGTTGATTCAAAAATACTATGATATGTTTGTTCACTTTCACGAATTCTTTGTTCATTTCTCCGCCTCTCAGAGATATCATTGATAAGGATTAACATCTGAGGAGAATTGTTAACCATGAACAGAGAAACACTAAGTTCGACAGGGAGAATGACCTGATCTTTACGAATTATCTCTGATTCGAGTCGTATCCCTCCCTTGGCAGTGATCTCTTCAATGAATTGGGTCCAATCTGTGGTGAGGGCGAATAGATCGTTTAAGGGGACGTTCTTGATCTCATCAAAGGTGTATTTAAAGAGATCATGGGATCGAACATTTGCTTCTAATATTGTGCCTGAGAGCGTAGAGAGTAATACAGCTGCATTGACCTGTTCAAATAATGTCTTGTATTGTCTATCTCTATCGATACGTTCAGGTTTTTGGTTGATCCCTGCTTCATCAGGGAATGCTATCGCACTATCCATCTTGAAACCCTCCTTTCATCCCATTATTCCTAGAATGAATCCTTCCATATCCTAATAATTCAATAATGTTCTATTTGTTATTTAAAGATATATAAAAAAAAGAAAAATTAGTATTTTTTTAGATCTTATCCAACGCTTCTTTTAACTGTGTAATGATGGCTACTGGTGATGGATCGATCTGTCTTTGAACTGCGGTATAACAGCTAATGTAATCTCCCAGATACATAAGATGCATCATTTTCGCTAGTATGCTTTTTCCTTGTGCTTCAACCTCGATGACTCCTAAGCTAATCTCTTGTAAAAGACGTTTCATGAACTCAAGTCGGGCCTTCATCTGTATTGTCTCAAGTTTTGGATCCCTAAGAAGGATACATGTAAAATATTGGGAAGCAGAGGGATGTCCAGCCCATCCTACGATATCATTATGGTTGCATTCTGGTACGGTGTCATAGCGAGCGATCAATTTACTATTCTCGTTGAATTGGGTTGCCCATCGTTTTGCAATGGGGCCGTATGGACCCCAGCCATATATCTGAGGTATGGTTTCACCTATTTGTATCGCAAGTTGTTTTGCACAGTTTTCCGTTAAAGGGACATCCTTATGGATCTTTTTCCTCATCTCTTTAAGGTCCTGGATTGTCTCATTGATATCAACATCTATCTGGGTTTGAAGGATCCCTGAGGCTTTAAGACTAAAAAGACCACAGAAGAGAAGATATCCTGTGGCAGATCTTGGTGGATATCCTGAAGGTATCTGGATAAATGGTGTCTCTCTTCGTTGACAATACTCTTTTAGTTTTCCACCTGATGAGATAGAAATAAGAGGACAACTTCTCTGATGTGCTAATTTAAAGGAACTTAATGTCTCTTCCGTGTTACCTGAATAACTTTGAGCAATGACAAGTGTATGTTTGTTTGCCCATTTTGGTAGATCATACGTTCTATTCACAATGATAGGGATGTTGAGTTTCTCACGAAGATATGATTGGATGATATCCCCAGAGATAGCTGATCCACCCATGCCAGTGAAGATGATCTGTTGGATATTGTAGATTTTTGGAATATTTGATTGTTGGATGATGTCTCTAGATTCTTCTATATGTTCTGGGAAACAGTGTAAAAGATCTATCATATGGTCTTTATCGATTTCATCAATATGGGTAGGTTCTTCTAGAATCATACGTATCCATATCAACTCTCTTTTTTTTAACCTTCCCATATTTTTTTCAACATGTTGACATAATCCTTAAAAGATATTATCAGTTGCTGTTGTTCAGCATGATTGTCACACGGAAGAAATCATTTGAAGATATCATCAATGCTCTTGGAGCAGGCTCAGTGTATATACTTGGATGTAGCCAATGTGCCACGCTCTGTAGGACTGGGGGGGAAAAAGAGGTCTTAGAGATGAAGGATCTCTTGGAACAGCAAAAGATCTCTGTCACCGGTTTCTTTATCCTTGACCCTGCATGTCATAAGAAGAATAGCAAGCATCTTTTAAGAAATGAGTTACAAAACATCGAACAATCGGACCATCTGTTAGTTCTTGCGTGTGGTGATGGTCTCCAGGTTGTTTCTTCTCTTTTTCCAAAAAAACATGCTATAAGTGGAACAGATACATTATTCTTAGGTGCTGAGGAAAAACGTGGGGTGTTTACCAAACGCTGCCATCTTTGTGGCACATGCATTGCTGAAGAATTCAATGGATTATGCCCTATAGGTCAATGTCCTAAGCACATGCTGAATGGCCCTTGTGGAGGCTCAATGAACGGATACTGTGAGGTATCTACCGATTATCCCTGCATCTGGGAGTTCATACTTGAGAGTATGGCTAATAGAGGTCAACAAAAAAACTTAAAACAATTCATCAAGCCGCATAACTGGAAGGAGTCATTTGTTTGTTCTTTGGAGGAGTAATGCAATGCAAAGTAATATGTTTCAAGAACTCTTAAAACAGAATGATTTTGTTATCACTGCTGAGGTTGGACCACCAAAAGGATCAGACCCTATAAAATTCCTTGAAAAAGCATCCCATCTTAAAGGATATGCAGATGCATTCAATGTTACTGATAATCAGACCGCTGTTGTAAGATTATCTAGTTTTGCTGGTTCCATACTTTTACAGAGGAATGGTTTACAACCTATCCTTCAAATGTCCTGCCGTGATCGTAATCGGATCGCCCTGCAAAGTGATATCCTAGGAGCATCAGCATTGGATATAACAAATATCCTCTTTGTTACAGGTGATCATCAAACAATGGGCAATCATCCGAATGCAAAAGGGGTCTTTGATATAGATTCTATTCAACTTATACAACTTGCTAAACAGTTGCGTGATAAAGGGTTGTTTCAAAATGGTGAGGAGATAAAACAAGGTCGACCTGAGATATTCATAGGAGGTGTCTGTAATCCTTTTGCAACACCGTATTGGTATCGTATCCAGAGATTGGAGAAGAAAGCCGATGCTGGTGCTGAGTTCATTCAGACACAGAGCGTGTTTGATATCCAACGGTTCGCGTCCTTTATGGATATGGTTATTGAACAGGGTTTACATAAAAGACTATTTATCCTTGCTGGTATCACACCTATAAAATCAAAGAAGATGCTAGATCGAATGAAATATCATGTCCCTGGTGTTGATATCCCTGATGAGATATATACTCGATTGGCCAGTGCACTGGATTTTGTTCATGAATCAATCACTCTCACTTTGGATTTAATGGAACAGATCAAAAAAATGAAGGGAATATCTGGAGTTCATATCACCGCTCTTTTCTGGGAGGATATCATTCCCCTGCTTGTTAAGGAATCTGGTTGTTATCCTCGACCAACCATTGATTAAATGAATAGAAAAGAATAGTAGGATATCTATACCTTGGTCTAGAGAGATAATATTTGTTGTAATGGTTCATTAAATATGGTTAGGACTGCAAATCCTAATGCATAGAACATATAAACAACATACATCACTGACCATGCATGTATGTTTTCAAGTGTTGCACTCTCCGAATCACCAATGAATATTAAATAGAAGACCACGAGTGCACCGATCATTAGAAATGATAAAGGCCAAAGGAAACCTTCTAACCATCCAATGTTGATGAGTAGTGGAATACAAATGAAAGGAAAAAACATGAAGGGAAAGGAGACGATAGCTGCACGTCGTAACCCTAAGGTATTCACCAATGTTTTAACACCAACTATCCTATCTGCCTCTGCATCCACAATATCTTTTGATGTCATACCTCCGATCAAGTAAATCGTTGCTAATCCTCCCATGATGAGTGGTAAGGGTTGGAATGGATCACTAAACACGCTCCAACCTGCAAGTATCCCAAGAAAACCCCTAGGTATAGCTATCCAGATCTGATTTATAAAGAGATATCGTTTCATCCGAGGTGGCAAAGAATAGAGGACTGTGAAAACCATTATAAGAAAGATGAAGAGACCAAACCATTGATTGACAGTGACCGCTCGTAGTAACGCAAAAAGATAAAGGATATATGCAAGGCTTTGAGCCTCATCAGCACCAATGATTCCTTTTGGGATAGGTCGATATGGTTTTGATATTTTATCTCCTTCAACATCCGAAGCTTGATTTAATACATTTGATGCACCATTAACCATTGCTACCGTAAGACTTGCATTTCCAACAGTGACCCACCAGTTAGAAGCTACCTCTGCATTATTGTAGACAAGGCTAGCCACCATTATACTCATACTGACGATAAACGGAGCCATTAACGTGAAAGGGCGTAATAGATCGATATATCCTCGGATATGACCAGCAAAGAAACGTTTATGTGTATAGGAATCCTTCATCGTTAATTTTCCGAAATGCTGTTCATCAGAGGTCTTTTGTTGCTTCATTGCAAATGCTGCAATATACCAAGGGTTTAAAAAGCGTTTGTTATTTTTTTCCTCCTTTTGAATAGAATATATTTAAAAATGTAGTTATTGAGCCTGTCCGAGAATTAATGTAACGAAAAATTAGGTTAATTACTCGGAGAAAACCGGTAGGTTTAACAGGAGAAAACGCATATGTTTTCTCGGTGAAATATAGATGGGAAAAACATACCGGTTCTATGATCAAAAACAATCATTACTTCTCCCACTGAACATTCGTGATTGGCTTGCTG
>JARVGL010000087.1 GCA_029762575.1 Thermoplasmatota archaeon
AAAGCATTAGACTACTTAAGACAGAACGAACCACCGGATCTGATAATCCTTGATATTGCGTTTCCCGAGATGAACGGATTCGAATTCTATGAAGTCTTAAAACAAAACGAGCAATGGGCCCATATACCGATCCTGTTCACAACTGCTTTAGGGGATGAAGAGAATAAACGAAACGCAACGAAGAAAGGTACCGTATTCTTAGAAAAACCTATAACAATTGATGATTTGTTCAAAACAATAGACTGGATCTTCTAGGATGACTTTATTGGATCTTTGCATTTGAATTATTTACTTTCTAAAAGGTCTCGCCTAATTCGGCGGTATCTTAATCGAATTGGACAACATAAACCCATATAGATACTAACCCATCATATTTTTTAGGGCGTTCTTCCAAAGATATCCGTCTTATCCTTTCCAACTCATTTAGCAACATACTTCTATAGGGTAAATTTATAAATAAATGATTTGCATAAGCTTATGGGTTATTCATCCCATAAACTATTATTCAGACGCGGATCAAGAATTATAAAAGAGGAGCCATCGAAAAATGAGAATCTTACTAGTCATGCCCCATCCTAGCCCAAAGAGAAGCATCTTTTCTCGTTTCCAATATCCATCCTCAACCCTTCAGCAAATAGCGGCAATCACGCCTGATGAACATCAGATAGAGATTGTTGATGAGCGATATGAGGATCTACGATTCTCTGAACCGTATGATCTTGTTGGTATTTCGATTCTAACCTATAATGCATATCGAGGCTATGAGATAGCCGATATATACCGACAGAAAGGAATCCCTGTTGTTTTTGGAGGCTATCATGCATCACTTATGCCTGAAGAGGTGAAACAACATGCAGATAGCGTCGTCATCGGTGAAGCAGAGCTAACCTGGCCTCAACTACTCTTAGACCTGAAACAAGGACAACTAAAACCGTTTTATAGTAACAGTCGTGTCGTGAAAGCTGAGGAGATACCTGCTGCTCGTCATGATATTGGTAATTATACTTTTTGGGAGGCCGTCCAAGCATCACGAGGTTGCCCCACAAGGTGTGAATTCTGTGCAATGAATGTTGTCGAGGGAAAAGTGTTTCGAGGTAGACCTATCGATAGCATCATAGAAGAGATGAAACAGATCTCTGCAAAAAAGATATTCTTTGCTGATGCATCATTAACTATCAATCCAAAATATTCAAAAGAACTGTTCAAAGCGATGATAGAGGTAGACAAGAAGTATCATTGCTTTGGGAACATCAATGTCCTTGCTCGAGATGATGAATTCCTTCGATTATCCCATGATGCAGGTGTGGAGAAATGGTATCTAGGTATCGAATCGATCTCTCAACAAAACATCGACCAAGCGGGAAAAGGTACAAACAAAGTTGAAAACTATGCTCAAGCGATAAAAAAGATCCGGGATCATGATATGATCGTGACTGGGTTCTTTATCTTTGGACTTGATTTTGATACTGTTGAGACGTTTGATGCAACACTGAAAGCTATCTATGAATGGGAACTCGATGAAGCATCATTTAGCATCCTTACTCCTTATCCAGGTACAAGATTATTTGATAGGTTTGAAAAGGATGGTTTGATCACGAATTATGATTGGTCACAGTATGAAGAAGGGAAAGTGAATTTCAAACCAAAGAATATGACCCCTGATGAACTTTTAGATGGGATACGGCGGATCGCTATGGATTTCTATTCAGTGAGAAACTCCGTTAAACGAAGTTTCAATGTACGGCCAAGAACCCCTTCAATGATATTCTCAGCAACCCTTACTAATCTAAGTATCCGATCGTTTTATAAACGTGAGAAGTTCAACAAATAAATAAGAATAAAAAATGATATATTGGGTTTGATATGAAGATCCTGCTTGTATTTCCAAAAATCGAACATGGTGCAACTACTTCTAAAGATAAAGGATCATGGACATCGATTGTGTTTGGGTATCCTATTATCACACTTCCCCATATCGCAGCTATCACGCCTTCAAAGTATGAGGTTGAACTGGTCAATGAGAACTATGAAGATATCTCCTTTGATGTCGATGCGGATCTAATTGGTATCACCACGTATACGATGACCGCACCACGTGTCTATGAGATTGCTGATGAGTTCAGACGACGGGGAAAAAAAGTAGTTCTAGGTGGATACCATGTCACCGCTCTTCCTGATGAAGCGATACAGCATGCTGATAGTGTCGTGTTAAGCTGGGCTGAGGGGACATGGCCTCAGTTACTATCAGATGCAGAGAAAGGACAATTAAAACAATTCTATGGACCAAATGATGAGTATAGTGTTGAGAATATACCTCCTCTCCGCCGTGATCTCATCAAACATAATCCATTGCTAGGTGCAGTGCAGACGACACGAGGATGTTCTAATAGCTGTGAGTTCTGTGCTATTGGTAGCTTTAGTCATCATGGGATTCGACAAAGACCCATCAAAGATGTTATTATGGATATAGAACAGATGCCTAATCGTATGTTCATCTTTCATGATCCTCATATGACGGTGAATCGTCGATATGCAAAAGATCTTTTTAAGGAACTCATCCGTAAAAAGATACGAAAATACTGGGTGGCCAATGGAACGACAAATGTGCTTAATTCCGTTGACGAAGAATTCCTTGATCTGGCTAGAAGATCTGGTTGTGTTGAATGGTTCATTGGATTCGAATCCGTTAGTCAAGCAGCATTGAATGGGATTAAAAAGACCCATAATAAGGTTGAGGATTTCAAAAAACTCATCAAACGATTACATGATCATGGTATGACCGTGCAAGGTGGGATCATCTTTGGGTTTGATGAGGATACCTTAGATATCTTTGATACAACACTTGAAAAGATAAATGAGATTGATATGGATGTGTTGGAACTCAATATCCTCACTCCGTATCCGGGGACCCCGTTGTTTAATCGTTTGGATAAAGCAGGAAGGCTCCTTACAAGAGATTGGTCAAAATATAATCAGGTAGAAGTCGTCTATCAACCGATGAATATGACAGTTAAGGAATTGGAGGATGGAACGCGAAAGATAGCAAAAGAATATTATTCGTATTATAATATTATAAGACGTAACGCACGGATCCTAGCGACAAATCATACTATCGGATCATTACTACCCGCTGCGACCAATTACAATTTTAGAAGATATTATAAAAAGGATTTTCATTTTTAGAGTGATAGGATACAATGAATCAATTCTATAATCCCTTGTTTCTCCTTCGAATCGCAAAAAGTTATCTTTCTGAAGTAAACCGTATTTGGAGCTTTGATGATAGAGAGCTACAGCACTATAAGGATAAAGCGTTTCGTAGGACGGTTCGTTTTGCCTATGAGAACGTCCCTTTATATCATCAGAAATATAGAGAACAAGGTGTTAAACCACAGGACCTCAAAGGCATCACAGACCTAAGAAAACTTCCTTTTATCACTAAAGATGATCTGAGAAACGGGTATCCTACCCAAATCGTGCCTAAAGGATTCAAAGAACAAAACAATATCCTTGTATCAACGTCAGGGTCAACAGGAAAACCTGTTTTTGTGTATCATGATAGGTTATCTGCCATTAAAAGCCTTGAAGCATTCCTCAGAGTACTAAAAGCATATGGGGGACACTGGAGGAAAACAAGGATCATCCTAGTCATCGATATGGAACCAGGGAGTATAGAACATACGTTGTTTAGCGAGAGCGTTTCATCGTTCTTGAAGAAATTCATACCAATGGATAATATCAAATATCTTCATATTGGTGATGATCCAAAAGACCTTATGAAATCCATCAATGATTTCAACCCGGAGTTTCTCGGGTCTGATCCTAATATGCTTCGAAAATTTGCGGTGTTAAAGAATAATGGATATGGAAAAGACATTGCTCCTTCGTTCTTGTTTTCATCCGGCTCTATGTTAGATCCCTATACGAAACGATACATTGAACATGCATTCTCATCAAGGACCATTGATATGTATGGGACAACAGAGGCAGGGCCACTTGCCTTTGAATGTGTGAAGGGTGGATATTATCATGTTCATTCTGATTTCGTCCATATTGAAGTGTTAGATGCCCAGGATACTGATGTCGCCTATGGGACTTCGGGCCGAGTGGTCGTATCAAAACTCTATGGAACAGCTACCCCAGTCATCAGATATCTAGGTATCGAGGATATGGTGACACCGGTCACTAAGATCGATACAAGCTGTGGATTACATACCCAACTCATCCAATCCATCCAAGGTCGTTATACGGATCTTATCGTTCTTCCAAATGGTTCACTTCTCTCAGCGCTCACTATCACAGGCATCCCTGCAAAGGTGATGGAAAAGTTCAACTCATACAAGATAAAACAATTCCAGATCATCCAGCATGATACAACAAATCTAGAGGTATTGATCATCATCGATGAGGCGATGCGTCCCATCGGTATCCCCGTAGATGAACTGTTACAGGAATTACAAAAACAGTTCTCTGAACGGCTCGGTACTGATATTTCTGTTTCCGTAAGGGACGTAGAAGAGATCCAAAAAGATGAACGTTCTGATTATGTTCGAGTGGTTGTCAGTAAGATAAAACCAGTAGAATTTCGATCTGATAACAGGTAATACACCAAAGAATTATTTTTTATGGCGGAGTATAAGAGAAATAATTGAGCCAAGTGATGGAGTTATGATTTGATCTGTTACAGAATAGTTAGTCTGAATATACTCTGGCAGGTTTTTTGTATTGAATGATTTATCATATGGCTGACGGAAGATTATACGAGCTGAAGGATTCATCGAATCAGCAATAACTTTGAAAAGGTCTTGTTCACCTTTAATTCCGTATAATACAAAGATTACATCATAGGTTGAGACATCGAATATGGATCCTTCTGAATGAATGATGTGTAATGTTGAAGTAAGGCCATGTATCGCAGCATATTTTTTTCCCTTTGATACTGCTTCTTTGTCCCTATCTATACCATAGACCTCTGCACCTGTTTTTCGGACGATATGTTCCGCTGTCGCAGGAATTGATCCAGATCCAATCACCAACACCTTGTCCGATGATGTTATCTTTGCAAGTTTTATCTCGTTGTCAGTTATTTCATTATATAATCGTAAATAGTACGTTGAAACAAACTCAAAATGATAGAATGATTTTTCAAAAAAGATGTAAAATCTATCCATTATATGCTTCAGTGCTTTCTCATCAAATTTTGGTGATATCTCCTCAAAGAACAGATGATGTGCAAATGAAAAACATCGTAAGAATATCCTAGATCTCATATCAGGGGGAACCACCTTTCCACATATCAAACTCACCCTTTATAATGTTTATAGGTTTACAAAAAATATTGTTTTTTATTTGTACTTACTTTCAGTAAATTGGTAATCCATAGCGAATTGTCTGGATACAATTCTATTTATCAAGGGAGATATCTGAGGATTTAAGCAGGGTAATAACATCTGTTTTTACCTGTTCAAAATAAGGCGGATGTTCAAGAAGCGTTGCAAGGTCCCGATGCCATTCTTTCTCACCTACGGTGATTGAAACCACTGAAGGTTCATGAACGATTTCCATTTTCTTTTGGAAAAGCACAGGATCAATAGGCACCTGTTGATTAAGTAAAAACCAGACATCATAGAGATCTCGAGGTTTTTTCCTCATTGATAACGCTCGTAATTTTTCAGCGAGCACCTCTTCTTTTCTTAACCCAAGCACAGAGATAACTCGGAGTTCAGGATACGGGAAAAAAAGCCGTGTCCACTCAGGTGTGTGAATAATATCATTTCGCTTTGAAAGTTCTAGTTCAATATGGCCTTGTGATCGTTCTGATCCTGTGTATAATGGTCCATCATACACTAATCTTGCATTAAACGATA
>JARVGL010000088.1 GCA_029762575.1 Thermoplasmatota archaeon
TTTATTCTAGTATATTTGTGGTATGTTTTTTAGAAGTCATAAAGGTAATTACTTTCAAAGAAACACCTAGAGTGATTATTAATTGTATGATAATACAGAGTATCTCTTGGAACATAGTCCATAGATGCGGCCTATCTTGGAACGCACCAGGATATTTTTCCCTTATGATCACTGATCCAAAAGAAGAAACAAGTATATGGTATAACGGCGCATACTCAAAAGTATTAAAAAGATGCATCTCTACTGGTTCAATATATGGATCCATATCTGACATCAACCAATGACCCATTTCGTGAATT
The DNA here is from genome assembly GCA_029762575.1 of Thermoplasmatota archaeon. Lineage (GTDB taxonomy): Archaea > Thermoplasmatota > E2 > DHVEG-1 > DHVEG-1 > EX4572-165. The sequence continues at coordinate 300 of JARVGL010000088.1, forward strand.
GGTGTTGTACCTATGATGAGTAGGATGGGAAGGATAATGCACAATGTAAGTATGGATTGTTTATTATTATCCCAATCAAAAATTCCTTTTAACATATAGATGTAAGAATATATAATCCATTATATATATTAATGAAAAGATTTATATAATATTACTATAAATATTTTAATATTTAATTAATTCAACCCAAAAAATCAAATTAAATACATTACTAATGGCAACAAAACATTGAAGTTTCACATCACTTGCAAAATGATGTCTTTTACAAAAAAAGATTACTTCACTACGTATCACTTTACCCTGAAAGACAAATTAATCTCTTTTTAAACATCAGAGACTTTATTGATAAGAACATCTACTCGAAAAACTTTCTTTGATTTACGCAACTCAAACCAAACTAGTGTATATAAGCATAAATATTTTCAGATATGTTATATCTCATTATTTCAATTTAGAGAAAGATATATTGATAAATGTATGATACATTGAGAAAGAATCTTTTAACCAATTAAAATAGAAATATTGAATAACTATCCTTGTATCTGTTATACAGTTAGTTATGCAGACCGTGGAATGGACGATATGGGCAAAAACAGTATTTTTCCTTTCTCTTCTCCTATTTGCAAATGGGTTTCTGTTTTTCAATGTGTTTTCTGTATTTGCAGGCACATCACTACTTGTTTTTCTCTTATTCGCAAAGTATAGTTTTCAACAGGATTGTGGCACTATTAAGGTCAAACGAAAGATCCTTGAGACAAATCTGTATGTGAATCATCCCTGCCATATAAAAACAGAGATACAGCATCTTGGAGGTTCAGTACTACTTTCTGTTACTGAAGGAATTCCTTCTGCTGCACTGCTTACCATGGGTGAGCAACATAAACAAATGATCACAAAACCAGAGGAATCTCTAATACTTTCCTACCAACTTACCTTTCACGCAAGAGGTCTACAAAAATTCCAACCGCTCATGGTGCAGATGAACGATCTGATGAATCTTTTTACTATAGAACAGAAGATTTACCTAGAGACCCCTGTATTGGTTCATAGTGACCCGGAGGATATTCGAAAAGCCAAAAAACACGCCGCTAATTTTAATGAGGAATCCTTTGTTCTCCCCTCTTTTATTGGATTAGAGACTTCAATAGAATATGAAGGTATACGAGAATTTCTCCCTGGAGATCTCCTCCGCAGTATCGATTGGAAAGCATCCTCCCGCCTTCAAAACCTTGTATCAAGAATATTTGAAAAAAAAGAAACACAGAAGACACTCATCGTTCTTGATGTCTCAAGGAGCATGCGAAGGAGAACAGGGAAACAAGCAAAACTGGATCACGCCATTGGTATCACATTACAACTAACCTCTATGATACAACGTCTTCATCAACCTGTTGGTTTCATCGCCTATGATGAGCATAGGACCATTGCTACTGTTACCCCAACATTTGATTATCAACAGATATACACTGCCTGCTCACATCTACCGGTATCCATTGCTACATCATCCTATCAACCGCATATCCCCAAAGATTTCAACAATCGTATCCAACAAGAACCTAGCGATCATCAACAGTTCTTATCAACCGTCTCTCCTTTTCTATCAGGTAGGAATACTATAGTAAAGAACCGTTTGCAGACCACCGGTATATATCAAGCAGCAGTACCATTTCTCTCATCAGCATCACCAACTCGCCTTGTCTTTATCACAGATTTAGAGACTGAGAGTGATGTATTACTATCGACTTTACGTCTTATCCGAGCACGTCATCATACAGTTTGGTTGCTTACAGTATTATCCCCATTATATGATGATGAATTGAAAAAGAATCTGACAGTAGACGATATAGAACGTTTATACAAGCTTCAGTTTGCTAGGGAAAAGATCCTCTATGAACTAAAAAAACAGCACATCGAAGTTGTTGACCTGACACCAACGATGCAGGGTTTACAGGTTGTACAATCAATAATGAAGAGGAGATGATATGAAACACTTTGATATAAAAGAACACGTGGTAACAATATATCTTGCGATCGTCCTTATGATCCTAGTTCCCTCTATACCATTGGCGTACACACAAGCTCTTTTTCCATTGTTCCTTATTTCTTTAGGGATTCACCTTAGAAAGAGAGTTATTGGAATATTTGGGATCATGTTTCTCTATCTGTTCTCAGTATCACAGATCATGATAGAATCTATCGAACAGGTCTTAAATATCATCATTTTATCTCTCCTTATATTATTGCCCTGCACTCTCTTATTGGGCCAGGTGCTACTAGAGCCTGATCATAAACACTATATACATCAATTATATCTAAAGAAAAAACTACTTTTCATAACAATTATGCTAACCCTCTGTTTTATCGTTGTTCTCTATATCATAACAATCTATCTAGGAGCTGAACAACTGATATCCAAAACAAACATTCAAGAACAAATCCTTCTGATAGCCGGTATCTCAATTCTTATCTTTGTTCCCTTTATTCTGAAAAATAGTACCGATGACACACTCAAAAGCTAATCAAATGATAGGTAGTTACTAAAGCATCATACGACACATAATTCTGATGGCTGAACGAAATCAGGAATTGCCACCTCAGAAAGAATATCATCGATAATCTTCTTTGATGTCATCCCTTCCAATTCTGCCTCAGTAGAAAGGATAAGACGATGAGGTAACACCTTTGGGCAAACAGCACGGACATCATCAGGAATAACGTAATCTCTTCCTCGTATGAGCGCATAAGCCTTAGAAGCATATAAAAGATGTTCACTTGCACGAGGACTGGCACCCATCACAAGTTTTCCATGGTTACGGGTTTCTTCGATGATATCAACAATATAAGAGAGAATGCTAGTATCAACGTATACATGATGATGCAAATCAATCAAGGAAGATATATCACTTACTGCTTCTACGAAATAATCGGTCTCTTTAGTTGAATTCTTCCGCTCTAACATACGTATTTCCTGTTCCTTCATAGGATAGCTCATTTCGACACTGAAAAGAAACCTATCAAGTTGAGCTTCCGGTAGATGATACACTCCTTCTGTTTCAATAGGGTTTTTCGTTGCTATCACTAAAAAGGGTTCAGGTAGACCCATTGTCTTTCCCTCTATCGTGACTTGTCTTTCTTGCATAGCCTCGATAAGAGCTGATTGGGTCTTTGGAGTTGATCTATTGATTTCATCAGCAAGGATCAATTCACTAAAGATAGGTCCTTCCCTCACTTTAAAGGCATTCTGTTTCTGATCATAATAATAATGACCAATGATATCTGATGGAAGCAAATCTTGAGTAAATTGGATACGTTTCCAAGAAAGACCCGTTGCCATTGCAAATGTTTTGGCAAGTGTTGTTTTAGCGATACCAGGAACCCCGATCATGAACAAATGCCCTTTACAGATAAGACACACCAGGAGATCATCAACAACATCTTCATAACCAACAACAAATCTTCCTACTTCTTTTCTAATCAAATCACACGTCTTTTTCACTGTTTTTCTATCTATTTGTATTTTATCGTTATTCATAGCGATTCATCCTCTCAATAAGAGCTTGTATCTTTGTTTTATCCCAATTCGGATGTTTCTGTGATAGCTCATGTACAAGGCTAGATATACTAACACGTTTTGTTTCCTTTTCCTTCAATCCCATCACATAGAACAAATATGTGACAAGGTCTTTTGGAATAGAAGTAAACAATACAAGAAATACAATAACAGCTAATAAAAGTATAGAAATTTTAAACAAGGGGGATATATCCGAAATAATCTGATACCCCATCTGAAAAGGAACAGGCATATCCCGATGGCTTTCATCAATAATCACATGTTGTTTTCCCTGTAGAAGAAAATTGATTAACTGAGATCGAAACTCTTTATTTGAAAAATAAGGATCCATAGAATTGATGAGAACAGAAGGATCTGATAAACATATGATGGAACCATTCCCATATGGTTCAACAGCAAGAACGGGAAAAGGACCACGTGGTTCATTTTCTTCTTTTTTCCCATTCAAGTTTGCATCAAGCCAACTCATATCAGAAGAAAAAGCAAGAGGGAGAGCATTATTGGAGAGTTGAAGTGATGAGGGATAATTCAAAAGAATACTTGAGATATTCTCTGTTAAAGGATGAGATACATTAGAGAAAGAAAACAAAGCAACAAAACTTGCATTTTTTTCAAATGATAAATCTAACACAAGATTTCTAGAAAAACGAGATGTGGTATTAAGACCTTTAAGAAGCATGTTACCAGAGCCGAAATCATCTGCAAGAAACAAACGTCCACCTTTTGAAACAAAAGTATGCACATAATTGATCTCCTCATTTGAAAAAGGTGTTTTTGGTCCTATAATAAAAAGACACGAAGTAGCAGGGTCCAATTCATACGATATAAAGGATTTCTGTTCTATGGTTGAAGTACCATAATCATACGTGATTGTTAGTTGGAATTCCCCCTTTTCTTTTGTTTCAAGGGCAAATGAACTGCACCCATTCCATCCCGAATTATACATGCTAAAATCGGTTGTATTGATCACATAGATGTTAACTGATGCAAGGACGATAAAGAATCCTGCCAGACCAAAAACTACCACGCTTTGATACAATCGTTTAATGGTATGGGACATCATTGTTCCTTCACATCCTCTTTAAAGCTTGTAATCATGGAAAAAACCTGCTGATCAAAGGCATCAGCATCCTCCTGTAGAACAGGATATGGTGAGTAACGAGCAATTTCAAATCCTATCGTTACCATGTCCACGGTATCCTTCGGAAGTTTTGTAGAATATAATCGTTGTTGTATGTCACGATGACTATCGGTCTTTTTTATCGGTATCCCTCGTTGGCTTAGATACCCTAAAAATGTGTGATAGGTTGCAATAATTTTATCTTTCAAGGAAATAGGATTACCTTGAGCGAGCCCTTTCTCATCTGAAAAGGTTTTTTCCTGTAAAAACGATGGAATTGTTTCCAAGATTGATGTATCGGGTGATTGTTTGGGAGAGCTTAAAGACGTAGATCGTGTTTTGTTTGCTAAGGTTCTCCTTCTTTTATTGAGATAGAACGCCGATAGGATGACGGAAGCGAAAATAAAGATTAAAAGCAACCACGCTAATGAATTGAAGTATTGTACGTAATCTGCATAAAAAGATATCTTAACCAAGGGAGAAGCTGCATTTCTCCATTTGATATCTGGTGAAGTATAGATTGTTTGTATAGATATCGAGTGCGATGAGATATTCTTAGTTGACAAAGTAAATATATATTCTCCCTCATCGTTTGTAGTATTTGTTTGTACGTTGAGCCCATTTATCTTGAGTGTAATAGGTTTGTCAATAAGAGGTTCCTTTGTATCTGAACTATGCAAAACGCCCCTGAGAGTGAGTGTTTTCCCTCTTGTGATATTTTGATTGTTTACCATGATGGATAGTTGTGTTGGCTCGTTAATGCGGAAGTATTGTTCTTCTGATATGCAAGGATCATAGAGCATGGTAGGTGTATAGTGTCCTTTGATTACATATG
>JARVGL010000089.1 GCA_029762575.1 Thermoplasmatota archaeon
ATATTTATATTATATAGTGTTGTATCACCGTTGTTGAAAATGGTGATATTAAATGTCGCTATGGACCCTACAAATCCATCTATGCTTTTATCCCAGGAACCATTACCGATCCTCACCTGTTTCATACAGAGAGTATGCTTTGGGGGCTCTCCAATTATATGTATTGAATTTGTTTTGTTGAACTGTTTCCCCGTGGTCTCTTTCCCAATAACACGAAGTAGTGCTGTATCTGTTCCATTTTCTGTTATATTCATATTAAAAAGTATAGTACAAACTTGTTGAGAGGAAAGACTACCAATATCCCATTCAAGCGTACCGTTATCAATAACTGGTTCAGTCATGATTCCATTGACCAGTGCTCCACCCATATACTCCATAAACGAGGGTATGTACTCGGTAACCGTTAGGTTCTGAACCGTAAAACTCCCATTATATTGTATTGATATTTTGAACTGCACCTGTTCACCAACATCAGTTGTATAGTCTTGAACCCATGATACTATCTTAGCATCCCAAATATTATGTTTTATAACAATATCACCAGATACCGTTACAGTAGCTGTGTCATTTAAAGAAAATGTCTTAGTTGTATTCTCAATAGCATTTACTGTAACCCTATTTACAAGACTACCTCTCTCACCTATAGAACAAGTATAATGTATGACCATTGTATCATTGAAACTGATATTATCTAGATGCCATTGAATAGTGTGGTTCATAGAATCCTTTAAGGGTTCCACAATAAGTCCATCAATAGTAGCATTTCCACGGTATTGCAAACCTAGAGGGAGTTGATCAATTATAATCAGTGTATCTATCATATGTTCTCCGCTATATTGGAGAGTAATCTTGAAACTAATAGTATTAGCAGGGTCTACGATTGTTTCCTTTATCCATGTACTCGTAGTTTCATCCCATATCTTTTTCTCAATCAATAATACTGATTCTTGCTCTTCATCCTCGGTTTCCTCTTCATCCTCGGTTTCCTCTTCATTTCCTTCATCATTACTATCCCCTTCAGAATCATTATGCGTATCATCATTCTCCTCATTTGAACCATCTGATCCATCAGAAGAATCATCAGAGTTCGCATCATCTGAATCATTGGTAGTATCCTGTGTCTCATCTGACTCTTCCTCATCAGTCTCATCGATTGGATCATCTATTGTGTCATCATCATGTACAGTATCATTTTCTGAGAAATCATGATGTAACGTGTCTATAAACAAGTCGACTGATAGTTCCTGTATTGATCCTGAGATCGTGATGTTAAAAAAATCACCAGTTTGATTTCTTGCTTGATAAACTACCTCATTAAATGTTATTAAAAAGGTAGCAGTATCATCAATGAAATCAGATACATCAATACGATATCTACCTAGTTCATCAGTTCCATGAGTATCATTTATTTCACTATTTGAAAAAACAAGTGTGACATTAACACCACTAGGTGCAGGGAAATAATCAATGAATACGGTTCCAGTAATGATTACTTCCTTTGGCTGTGAAGCAAAAATAAAAACCATCGAAGAAGAAAAGAGGACAACTAGTATCATTCCAAGAACAAGTAAATTCCTTTTCTTTTTGAAAAAATCGATAGTATAACGATATATTGTAGTATGTATCACCATTCACTTCATTCCTCTCTCTTTATGTTTCCAACTTTGCCTATTAAGGTCTTATTGTACAGGTGTTACCAAGATATCAAAAGATATGTTCTTTGAAACGTACTCAAACAATGTGTTGAAAGCAAAAGGTTAATTACCTAAGAGGAAAATCGGATTATTGAAGACTCTATGGTTTCAGCAATCATTCTTGATGGATATATCGATGAACCAACATGCCTAGGTGTCCCTCCCTATATCAGCCCCTATCCCCGATATATCGCAGGTGCTATTTGGACTTTTGATCCAAACGCACTAATAACGTATTATACAATCGATCAAGTCCGTACCAATCATACTCTGTTAGAATCATTCAACACTGTAGATGTCCTTATTGTCATCGCTGGTATGGCTGTTCCTGGCAGATATCTTTGTGGATATCCTGTTAGCCCCGGAGAATTATATAGATTCCTTGGACCCATCAAAAACCCTTTGAAGATCCTCTGTGGTCCTGCTGCACGATTTGGTTTTGGTATGAGTGGTGGAAAAAAAACACAATATATCAACCCTGATACAAAGATCTTTGATGTCTTCATAACAGGGGATCCTGAGATAGTAATCACCAATCTACTCAACAAAGAGAACCATCTGCAAGATATTGATGTATCGAAAAAAAGAAAAAATGCGTCAGATATAGCATCCTTTGCAGCAAATGGTGCTCAAATCATCAAACAGCATCCTTTTTTTCCGGATCATCTCATCGCAGAAATTGAAACATACCGAGGATGCCCTCGAAGTATCATAGGAGGATGTTCTTTCTGTAGTGAGCCGTTGAAGGGTGCTCCGGATTATAGATCGCAAAAAGATATACATCTTGAGATCAAAACGTTATACAGTTCAGGTCTTAAACATATACGACTAGGAAATCAACCATGTATCTTCTCCTATAAAGCTCATGATGCAGCAAAAAAACCAGTCCCTCGACCTAACCCCACAGAACTTTTGAGATTATTCAAAGGTATCCGCACTGTCGCCCCAGATCTAAAAACGATACATATCGATAACGCAAACCCTGGAGTTCTCTCTACATATCCGGAGGAATGTAGAAAGATAATTGATATCATCATCACCTATCACACCTCAGGGGATGTTGCAGCGTTAGGAATAGAGAGTGCTGATCCTTACGTGATTGAAGAAAACAATCTTAAAGTTTCTTCTGAACACGCACTAGATGCGATACGATTACTCAATGAAGTGGGAAGAAAAAGAGGGAACAACGGTATGCCTGAACTACTCCCCGGGATCAATCTTCTCTTTGGTCTTAAAGGAGAAACAAAGAAAACATTTCAGTATAATTATGATTTTCTTAAAAGGATTCAAACCGAACAACTGCTCATTAGAAGGATTAACATCAGACAGGTCATACCAATACCTGGAACACCTATGGAATCAATAAGTACTAAACTTGTAAAAAAACATCATGTTGATTTTCAACGGTTCAAACGTCGTATACAAACAGAGATACAACGACCATTGTTACAACAGATCGTCCCACAAGGAACACTTCTTACTGATGTCATTGCAGAGAAACAAGTTGGAAATCTTACGTTTGGAAGACAAATGGGAAGCTATCCGCTCCTAGTAGGCATCATCGGAAAACATGAACTTGAAAAACCATATACGGTTAAGGTCTTTGAGTATGGTTTCAGATCGATAACAGCCCATCGATACCCTGTCTATATCAACTATGCTTCTCGAGATATTCTTGAAGCATTACCAGGAATTGGAAAGAAACGAGCATCACATATTCTTTTAAACCGTCCGTTCAATACCAAAGAAGAATTCATTACATCCTTTGATGATGTAACAAGCGCTGAAAAAATCCTACCCTATATCTCCTTTGAAAGATATCATTGATAGATCGGTGAGAATATGAGCATATCAGAATTGAAATCTCTTGAAAAAAAAATTGGATACCATTTCAATAACACATCACTTCTAAAAACAGCTCTTACCCATAAAACATATGCTTTTGAAGCAATGGAACCTATAGAATACAATGAACGCTTAGAGTTTCTTGGAGATAGCATCCTTAATCTTATCATAGCTGAGAAACTCTACAAAACAAATGCGTATTATGCAGAAGGTGAACTGACACGACGAAGAGCACAACTGGTCAACAACAAACGACTTGCTGAAAAGGGGATTAAACTAGGTATCGGTAAATATCTTTATCTTGGTAAAGGTGAAGAGCAACAAAATGGCAGAGATAATCCTACAAACTTAGCCAACGCTGTTGAAGCACTTCTTGGAGCAATCTATCTAGATTCTGATCTTCTTAGAGTTAGCGAAATAATCTTTAAACATATCGTAGATGATATCATCTGACCCTATACAAGAATAAGGAAAACTCTTATAATCAAAACAGTATTGCAAAACCAAGGTATCCTTATGAACATAGCATTGATATCAATGAGACCAAAGATAGCTGATAAAAAAAATAATATCAAAAAGTTAAGTGATTACATTGAAACAAACAATGCGGATATGTTTATCTTTGGAGAAATAACACTAACTGGATATCGATGTAAAGACGAATTACGAGAACTAGCAGAACCTATCGATGGACCATCTATCACCACCTTACGAAAAATCGCGCAAAAAAAGAAGTGTTATATCATATTTGGTATGCCGCTGAAGGATCCTAAGATAACAGGTATCATACATAATGCAGCAATACTTATCCATCCAGATGGAAAAGTGGACACCTATGAGAAATGGTTCCTCCCAACATTTGGTCCTTTTGAAGAAAAATTATACTTTGACGAAGGAGAACGCCTCCCCGTCTTTGAAACAAAATATGGAAAGATAGGGATCCTTATCTGTTATGATCTCTATTTCCCAGAGATATCAAAAGCATATTCTCTTCAGGGTGCCGATATCATCATCTGTATATCAGCTTCTCCCTCAACCACTCGACAATTTTTCGAGACTTTACTTCCTGCAAGAGCTATCGAGAACACAACATTTCTTATCTATACAAACATCGTAGGAACTCAAGAGGATCTTGTCTTTTGGGGTGGTTCCCAAGCATATGATCCATTTGGAAAACAGATCATAAAAGCACCTTATTTTAAAGAATCCATCATTACTTTTTCAATAGATAGAAACATGTTAGAATTAGCTAGAACGAATCGTCCGGTGACTCGAGATATACGATCAGAGATCTATCAGGATCTTTATGATCTTAGCCGAAGGAAAAACATCAAAAATATACATTCACCATCTCAGGAAGAACAAAAATAATCTCTCTTTTATCGAACAGGCTTTCGTAGTATTATATTTAGGCATATCGAATATTGAACGATAGTTATTATCTCTAGTGACAACTGACCCTTGTGTATCATTTTGCTTTCTGAAAAAATAAATCAGGGTAGTATCTAAAACGGAATCGTTCGGAATATCATGTATCGGGGGGAGATCATAAAAAATTCTTTTCCTTATGATGATGGTCGTATCACCGATCTGCCTTCTCTGCTCATGTAATCTACTGATTTTTCTAGTGACCTTGTTTTCTGTTAGACTCGTTTCCTTAGGGCATCCTTCTTGGTTAAAGCTATGGATTTTTAAAAGAACGATATCCTTACACTGGGACATAGCAAAAAGAAAGAGTTTAGCCAATAGAAGAAGCGTGTTAGAGAGAGACGCTCTAATCTTCTTTAGATATCTTAGTCGAATAATAGGTCTTTGTGAAGAATGATGTTTCGATGAGAATGATTTTGAAGAGTGCTGTATGCCTTTTCCAAATTTCTTTAACTCCTCAATATCCTCATACACCATTGGAAATAACCCTCACTCTTATGAATTATTACGTATTAGTAAGGTTGTATCGTTTTTAAAAGTGATGATTTCTATGATACAAAACCTTTTATAGTCACATAAAATCTCGTAGCATCGTAGTATTAGGGATTGTAAAGACCGAGAAAGACGAAGGTGGTGAGGATGAGATGAAAAATTACCTTTCTTGATACTCTACAATCCCATATGATAATAGTACTATACACTATTAATATTTTTGTATTAGAATTTAAATAAAATTTTTAAAAAAAATAGAGAAAAGTGGTTAGGAATAACCACCAGGTAAAAGACTAGGATCGCCAAGTAACGCCCATTGCTGTACCATCTGTCGGTCTTTACTG
>JARVGL010000008.1 GCA_029762575.1 Thermoplasmatota archaeon
CAACAGTTGAATACTTATGTTCTCTCATCATTTCAGGATCAAGGGCTCCCAGTGGTATCTATTCCTCCACATGCGACGGTGATATTGAACAATCATGATATTGAAAGGTTCGATACAGAGATATTCAGTAGATACAGGACTAATGGTTTTATCCCTATGACCTTTGGTGATGTCGTTCTTGATACTGTGCTAGGTTGTTCTATCTGTTCTGGAGATGTACTCATCCGTGTTCTTGCGGAGACCTTTCAACCAGAATCGGTTATTTTTCTGATGGATGAGGATGGATTATATACAGCTAATCCAAAGAAAGACAAGAATGCAACATTTATTAAAGACATTACCATAGATGAACTTCATACGTTGACAACTAAGGTCGATGATCATGCTGATGTAACGAAAGGGATGCAAGGAAAACTAGAGATGATAACCAAGATCGTTCAACAGGGAAGTAACGTTTTTCTTCTCAATGGCAATAAACCTGATCGACTGTATGACGTATTACAAGGTAAACAAACAATATGTACGACTATCCATGGGTGAAACGTAGATGAATGTGATTGAAAACAGAAAGGATGAACATGTTCGTATCGCTCTTGAAAAACATGTATCCGCAGATCATAATCAATGGGATGACATTATTCTTACTCATAATGCACTTCCCGAGCTAAACTATGATGAGATCGATATATCGACAACGTTATTTGGTAAGGACCTTGGTGCTCCCCTCATCATCGCCGCTATGACAGGTGGATATACTCTTGCTAAGGATATCAATGAGCGATTAGCTTATACAGCCTCTCATCTTCAGATACCAATGGGTGTAGGATCCCAAAGAGCTGCTCTTGAGAACCCGAACCTTCGACAAACCTATGGCATCATCAAAGACTATGATGTCCCTTTGCGTATCGCTAATATCGGTGCATCCCAACTAGTATTATGGGGACATAAGAAAACAGTACAGCATGTCCAGGATATGGTTTCAATGATCGATGCACATGCTATTGCTATTTGTCTAAATTTCCTCCAAGAGGTGGTTCAATTCGAAGGAGAACCACACGCTAAAGGGTGCTTCGATGAGATTAAACTTCTTTCTGAAGAGATCGATATCCCTATTATCATCAAGGAATCAGGTGCAGGTATCTCTCAGGATGTCGCAGTACGTCTCTTGAAAACAAATATTGCATGTATAGATGTTGGAGGTAAAGGAGGTACGTCCTTTGCAGCGATTGAACATTATCGAGCAAAACTTCGTTCAGATTATCTTAATGCAAGAGGTGGCCAGACCTTTTGGAACTGGGGTATCTCCACACCACAATCCATTAGAGAGGTGGGAGAGGCTATAAACTGGAAACTACCACTTATTGCAACAGGGGGCATAAGAAATGGTCTTGATGTGGCAAAAGCTATTATCCTAGGTGCTCGATGCGCTGGTGTAGCACAAGCATTGCTCAAAGCTTCAACGGAGAGCAAAGAAGCGACACTGCTTGAAAGTGAGGTCATTATAAAGGAGTTACGAGCGGCGCTGTTTCTCCTAGGTATCGATTCGGTTCAACATATGCCAGAGGTGAAATATGAATTTAGAAAACTATCTTAAAGGATATCGTGAGATCTTTGAAAAAGAGATGAAAGATACTCTCTTTAAAGATGACTCCGAGAATCTATACGAGGCTGCCCGCTATATACCATTTGCAGGCGGTAAACGTCTCCGACCCATTCTTGCCATGCTTTCCTGCGAGAGCACTGGAGGGTTCATTAAGGATGTGATGTCGTTTGGTCTTGCATTAGAGATCATCCATTGTTTCAGTCTCGTCCATGATGATATCATGGATAAGTCAACCCTTCGACGAAATATACCTACGGTGCATGTCAAATATAGTGAGCCTATTGCTATTCTAGCTGGTGACCTTTTGTTCATCCGAGCGTTTGATGTATTGGGGTCATATAGGACAGATCCTATGCTATATTCACAGTTGAATCGGATTTTTATCCAAGCGGTCACCGATGTTTGTGAAGGCCAGTATCTTGATATGATGTATGAGAAACAATCCAATGTGACAAAGAATGAGTATATGAAGATGATCGAGAAGAAAACAGCGGCGTTGTTCTCTGTTGCAGCGGAAGGAGGTAGTATCGTTTCGGGTTCATCTCCACATGTTCAACAAGCGATGAATACCTATGGTAGATCCCTAGGCCTTGCATTTCAGATTCGTGATGATGCATTGGATATGATCAGTGATACCGAGACACTTGGTAAGGATATCGGTAATGATATCCGGAATGGAAAGAAGACATTGATTGCAGCCCATGCATTGGAACATGCGCAAGGGACGAACAAAGAACTCTTGGCAAAGCTTTTTGGTAATCCTCATGCAACTGATGAGGATATTAAAACGGTGCGGCAGGTCTTTCAAGACGTTGGTTCTATTGCATATGCTGAGAAAAAAGCCCAGGAGTATAGCATTATTGCAAAGAACTCATTATCGATTTTATCTGATTCATCTGCTAAGGATCTTCTCTCAGATGTTGCATCATATGCTGTTACACGAGTGAAATAAAGTATGACAAACGATGAAATAGCGCAGACTGCAAGGAAATATGCTCTTCAAAACGCTGTTCAGTTCAATGGATCTGCTCAACTGAAAGCAGTTATCGGAAAGGTTATCGGTACATTTCAAAAACAAGGGCATTCTCCTGATGAGCTTATCCCTGTCGTTCAATCGGTTGTCAAAGAGATTAACACTCTTTCTCTTGATGAACAGAAACAGATGCTTCAGCGATTGGCTCCAGAGCTTTTAGAGAAAAAAAAGAAGATACGGGATTTCTCTCTTCCAGATCTCCCCGGTGCGATCAATGGAGAGGTTGTTACAAGATTTCCTCCAGAACCAAATGGGTATTTACATATTGGTCATGCAAAAGCAGCTATCGTTGATTATCAATATGCGAAAAAATATGATGGAAGATTCATCCTTCGATTTGATGATACGAATCCAGAGAAGGATGAAGAAGAGTTTTATGATGCTCAGAAAGAAGATCTAAGATGGCTTGGGATACAATGGGATGAGGTCTATAATACATCTGATCATCTAGTACTTCATTACAGACTTGCTCATCAATTGATAGAACAAGGTGATGCATATGTCTGTCGATGTTCCGCTGAAGAGATAAAGAAAGGCAGATTCAATCAAACGGATTGTGCCTGTAGAGGATATGATACAGCAGGTAACATAGAGATGTGGGAGCGCATGCTTAATGGTTCCTTAGATCAGTGTGTTCTCCGATTGAAAGGTGATATGAGAAGTGTGAACACTGCGATGCGTGATCCAACTCTTTTTCGGATTATCACTACTCCGCATCCAATACAGAAAGATAGATATCATGTATGGCCTACGTATGATTTTGCTGGTGCAGTAGAAGATAGTCTTAGTGGTGTGACCCATCCGTTTCGTACAAAGGAATATGAACTTAGAGATGAATGTTATTTCTATTTACTTGATAAACTAGGACTTCGAAAACCTCATCTCATGGAATTCGCTCGGTTATCTATTGAAGGGATGCCGGTATCAAAGAGGAAGATAAAACCGTTGATCGATGAAGGTCTTGTCTCTGGATATGATGATATCCGCCTTCCAACATTGCGCGGGTTACAGAGACGAGGCATTGTCCCTGAGGCGATAAAACAGTTCGTCCTTTCTCAGGGTATCTCAAAGGTTGAATCAACGGTTACGTTTAGTTTGGTGGAATCTGAGAATAGAAAGATCATAGATATAAGGTCTAAACGCTTGTTCTTTGTCCCTGAGCCTATACGACTTACTGTTGACAATGCGATGGAAAAATCGATAACGCTTCCGTTTCACCCTACAGATGGCTCGCTAGGATCTCGGTTGGTACATACCTCTGATACGTTTTTCATCCCGAGTGATGATGCACGAAAACTACACAAGGGTGATATCTTTCGTCTGAAGGATCTGTATAATGTTGAGATCAAAGATACCGTCAATGGTCTACAGGGTTCCTATGCTGGTACGGATCTATTGCAGGAATCCTTGAAGATACAATGGACGACCAATGACCATATCGATGTCACGGTGTATATTCCTGATCTGTTGTATACAAAAGATGATGTCTATAATGCGGATAGTCTGCGAAAGGTTTCAGGGTATGCGGAGATGGCGCTAAAAGAGATAAGGACAGGTGACATCGTTCAATTCGAGCGCTTTGGATTTGTCCGTATTGAACATACTTCAAAAGGTACTATCGCTAATTTTTCTCATCGGTAACTTTTTAAATTTCCACTTGTATTCCTTTCTTCATTAAAGAGTTTTGTAGGATGGGATGAAATGGATGTTCGATATCTAATAATTGGAATGTTACTTTGTAGCATCGTTTGTATTCCTTGCGTTGCTGCTTCAGAGGAAACGATGATCTTTGGGTTGTCGTTAAATGAGGTATTGTATCTTATTGGTGCTGTTGCGTTGATCATTGGTATCCTTACTGTTGGAGGTATTAAATATGTCACTGCGGACAATGTTCTTGATACGTCGGTTAGAAAAAACCTTTATGAGTACATTGATGAGTATCCAGGTTCTCATCTGCGGGAGATAGCTCGTGAGTTGAACCTGAAACCAAGCAATGCTGCATGGCATCTTCGAAAACTCGAACAGACGAATCTTGTCCGAAGCAGAGCCATTGGAGGGAAAAAAGTCTTTTATCTTGTGGAAGGTGGGATTGATGCACGAAAGGAAGCGGTGGCTGAATCGATCCTGCGAAATGATAATGCACTTCGTATCATGAAATATCTAGTGAAGAATCCCGGGAAACATCTCGTGGAAATCGCTCATGCATTACATTTAAATCATCATACGGTGAAATGGCATATCAAAAAGATGTATCTAGCAGAACTTGTGGAAGGGGATACAAGCAATTCAACGTATCCTGTATACCATCCAACGGATGCAGGTATGTCAATTACACAAGAAATCGTAATGAAAAAGATGAAAAAAGGGAAGAAAGCTTCTTAGATTCTTCCAACATCGACGACTTCGACACTTTCAACGTGTTCTATTTTCGCTAACTCATCAACGATAGGGTCTAATCCACCTTCGGAATCAGGAACAGCGATGGTCACATCTAGTCCTCTCAGGCCAAAGGCAACATTTTTTACTTCAATGCGGCCAAGTCGTATCGGTTCTTTTACCGTTTCTTGAATTGAAGTCTGGATGGAATTGAGCTCATCGTCACTGATGACGCCTGCAGGCATGATTCTAATAAGTGCTATTACTTCACCCATGGTATGTTCCTCAGTATGTTTTTTTTGATTTCTATGGTCCTGTGAAACCACATTGCGGGCAGGTATAGGAAATGCTTTGTTCTCTGCAACTACCGCATCTTCCAATAACTATGCTGCATGTTGGACAGATGAATGTGGCAGATCCCATCTCTTGGAGACCTTTTCCACAGGAAATGCATCGTTGTGCTTTCTTCATAGGAAGTGCTGAATATCAATTCTATTATTAAAAGATGCCGCTACCTTTTAAATCTGGCTACTGTTATCTATGTTTTACTTGAGATCATTTCCATTGAGAATGAGGCGACGGATTTGAAGATTCGGTATTGGAAGATAGCTCCTGCGATAAGCCCCATATGATACGTTATCAATCGGAAGAGTAAGACAAAGACACCAAGAAGCGAAGGTGCCATGAATACTCCGTACAGCGCTGCAACCCCTCCTTCTGAAACTCCGCTACTTCCTGGTGTCGTAGGCATCATTGCAATGATGATGAGCAGTATTTGTGCGGCGCAGGATTCAAGGATGAATGGTTGTATACCAAGACCTAAAAGGAGAAGGATTGGGATTATCCATCCTGAAATCCAAAAGAGAGCAGTTACAAACCCTGCGAGAAAAAAAGTTTTCTTTCCTTTTGTCAAGAAGAAGGTCATACTTTTATGGAAGTTATCCACTTCTTCAGATATTCTTTCAATGATGTGAGGTGATGTCTCTTTTTTTCTCATTTTCTTATACGATCTTGTTATTCTTATCAGAAATCCCTTTGTTTTTTCAGGGTATTTCAATGCATAGGCGAATAGTCCAATGACTACGAGGAAAAGCCCGATGGCTATTCCAAATCCGATCTGTAGATAGGTGTTTGTGATGTAACTTCCGAAGATATAGATGGCAAAGGGTACTGATACTAAAAGAAACAATGCATCTAATAGTCGTTCTCCTAGGACGGCTGCTGTTGCTCCTCCAATGTTCAAACCATTTTTATTGAGAAGATAGATTCGTACTGGTTCTCCCCCAGCCATTGAAGGTGTGATGTTTGCAAGGAAAAGGTTTGCTATCACTATCTTTGTTGATTCCCATAGGCTGATATGGAATGATTTATCCACAGCATCACTTAGGATCTTTAAGCGAGCTCCCCAGAGTGTCCAAAAAATGATGTTCATTAACGCTGCTGCGATAAAGAACTCGTAACGAATAGGTGTTGTGGTGAGGTACTGGATTGTTTCTGCAGTGATCGTGAAATAGAGTAAGATTATGATGATTGCAACACTAAGGAGGATGCTAAAAAGGATGGAATATTTGACCGTCTTTCTTTTTTCTTGCTTTTTAGTCACAACCCAGGTAATTACCAATGCTTTATGATTCTTATGGTTTACACAATCGATTACACAATATGCGAAGTATCATTTTTTTAAGATTAGCTGTAAAGAGGTTGAATAGATGCCACCATGTGTCCAATTCGTTTCATATGTTCTATCGATTGCAACCAATCCATCTTTTTTAGTGATGGATGGAAAATATCCTTTGAGCCGGCATCCTTGTATCTGTATATTCTTATCATCTATGATTTGAGCAGGAGCATCTATTACGGGGATAAAGACACCGTCACAAGAAAGATCATGAGTGAGAACAGAGACGTTTAGCGGATCGATATCGATATGTGCCGCATCCTTTGAACTATAAAGATGAATGGAGAGATTGATCTCGTGAAATTGTGATCGTATCTTGATTGCTGCTTGGATGGGGGAGATGATGGTAATTGAAGATGATTGTATATGGTTTGAGAAAGGATCAAATGATGTTTTTGCAGGCTTCTTTGGTGCTTTTACTCCAGTGATTGCATAGAGCGCATCCTTAGCACCTAAGAGATATTTCCCAGTTTTGCCTCTTAGAGCTAGTATTAGTTTCTGTTTTATTTTTTTTCGTTTCCCATATGGCCCGTTGAAGGAGAGACTAATGCCTTTTGGCCCTAAGGAAACATCTTTTAGATAGGTTATCTTGCATTGAGATGCATCTATCGAACAGAGTCGTTGTTTCTTATGAAAGAGTGTTAGTATATCATTATCTTGAATTATCTTGAAGTCATCATCTTTTCTTTTTTGTTTTTTGGCCGTTGGTTCTTTACCTTTCTTTTTCATGAATTGGAATGAGGCTTGCATGAGTTCAACAGTTGCAAAGGTTTGCTCCATTGGAAGAGGTTTTAGTGATGATTGATAGCGGGGAAACACTCCTTCTGATAATCCCCCTGTTTTAGAGATGAAAGGGATAACAGAATGGTAACAGATTGTTGCAAGATTCTTCCAAAATGATTGATCCGCATAGGTAGAAAGTCGAAGGAACAAGGAAACAACCCATGCTGTTTCATAGGGGGAGACCCGCGGAGTGATGGAATATGATATTGGATGGAAGGTGTAGGAAAGATCCCAATGCTTCGTGTTATACGTATAGATCCATGTGATAAGATACAATGCATAGGTGAATGCTTGGGAGAGGTATTCCTTATTTTTTGTAGTATCATATCCATCAAGGAATGCATTGATGATTGATACAGCAGAGAACGCTTCAGCTTCATGGATGCCGATGTCCCGTAATCCCTGGTAACAGATCGGATAGACGGTCGTGAGGAACGCTAAACCTTTTTTTGCTGCTTCCTTATATGTCTTATCTTTATAGACTTCAGAGGCAAGTAATAAGGCACGGACCGCTTCTCCAGTTCCTCCGTAGGTGACAAAGTGTTCTAGTTTCTCTGGTCTGAAACGAATGATACCTTGTTGTCTGATGGCCATAGGCCACGAACCATCATCATGTTGTGTCGAAATGATATAGCGGACGGTTTGATGGACCCTTTCCTGTAAGGATTCATCCGGATTCCGTTTTAGATACTGGAGGAGATGATAGACTGTTGTCGCTTGTCCTCCCGGATACCCAGCATATCCACAATCCATATAGAAATACCCTGTCAATCCTTTTTTAGTAAGATTGGTCATATTATACCAGATCAATCCTTCTCCTTTTCTCAAAGGTCTTGTGGAGAGACGGGGGTTAGTGAAATGATTTTTAATTTTTTGTTGCCACTTTAAAAGATCAGTATCCTTTCGTGATTGAGACCAATTCGAGAAATAATCCAATCGAACTGCTTCATAGGAGAGCAGGGAATAACTTGAGTTTTGAAAAGTAAATCCGGGGTTATCTCTCCAGGGCAGCTGTATAAATGATCCTGTGAGATCATCATATGATCTCCACAAGGCTTTCTTTGCTTTATGAAAGATCTCCTCTACATCCGGTAATGGTTTTGATTGACGGAGATGAGATGTAAAAAACGATTTCACTACATCCTGCCAAGAAGGATACTCTCCGACCTCTATTTTAAATCGAAATGTATCTTCTTTTGAGAGGGCAACAGTGATATTCTTTTTTCTTCCTTTCCCAAGCCATGCGTTCTCTTTTGTTTTTATCTGATAGGAAGTGAAAAGATAAAAAGATATCACAAAATCTTTATCGTTTTCTTCCAAACAGATGAATGGATACATCTCGTTGTCGTTTATGTCTAAAACCGGATCAAAGGTGATAGCGGTACATGTTGTATCAGATTGGAGGATGAACAACGGGGTCTTTATGTATAGTGCTGAGCGGTAGAGTTTGTTCTCTTGTTCTTTATCTAGTATCTTAAACGTATAATATGTGGAAAAGGGAAACGGTAATGAGATCTGTTGTTTGAAGGAGAATTCATCGTGTGTATACCACATGCCTCCAAGAAAACTATATCGAAGACCTTGTTTCTCTATTCTTATCTTTTTTAGAAGATAGACTGGTTTCTCTTCTAGTATGATATAGATATCATCGTCGACCGAAAACGCTTCATCTATCTCTTCTACATACATAAAACTCAATAATGGTTAGGAATCAAGGGTAGTCTGATAAAGGTTTACATGTTGTCTAGCTATGTCCCTGATATTATACCTCTGAACATCATATGTTTTCCGTTTATATTTTAAAAGATTGTTTTCACTAAAGACATCCTCAGTAATATCTAAGATGTCATCATAATAATAGATCATATCCGAAAAAGCTTCCATATATTCTTCTGTACGTCGCGCAATCATCGGTAGCCCCATTGCAAGAGCTTCAAGCATGACGATGGAATGACCTTCTGCATAGGATGGCATAAGAAAGACGTCTGCACCAGAGTATACTTCAAAGATATCCTCAACAAACCCTGGAAAAATTGTATTGTTTGCTGCATGCTTTAATGCGGTTGTCACGTTACGAAAATCCTTTGAGAACAGACCATAGGGGAATCCACCGATCCAGATGAACCTCTTCTCTTTAAATCTCTCTGCAAGATCTAAGAAATCATAGATGCCTTTTCGAGGTGTACGCTGAGCAACCGTAAGCACCACAAGCTCATGATCTTTGATATGATAGTGTTCTCTAAATCGTGTTCTTTTTTCGTTGGTCGATCTGAATTTCTTTAGGTCAATACCGTTATATATCGTTGAGATTGGTTTGATACACCCCATCTCTTTTAGTTCCTGTTCACATTTATTTGAAACAGCGATGATATGGTCAAATTGATTATAAATTGGTGTATATAACCAGTTGACAAGACGCGGAAATGCAAGGTTTCCTTCGTTAAGCTGTGGCGTTGAATGTGCAGTGATGATCTTTTTTCCTTTGAAACGTTTTAGATACAATAGTGATCTAGGTCCAAAGGTATGAAGATGACAGAGATCATAGGATAATGATGTATCGTTATATGAGATATCGATTGATTCAGATAATGTATTGTAGAGGTTTTTTGCTGCAGTAGCACAACCAAGGTATTGCAATGGACCAGAATCCTCAACGATAAAATTAATTCTCATACTAACGTCCCTTTTATAGTATATCGCTTATGTAGGCGCATCATAAGTTGATCTTTGAATAATTGACCTTATAGATCTCGATCCAATGCTCTTCAGTTAGTTGATCGTTATATGTTGCATTTCTATAGATCATCTCGAAGGGGGATGTTTGGAATTTCTCATAGGATCTATTGGTAAGATAATAATACTGTCCAACATCAATATTGATGACTTTCTCAAACATGATATCATCTATGATGATATGGGTGATATTCAAACGTGTTATCTCAGGTATGCATTCGGTGCTCTCGTTAGAGGTCCAGATGGCGCTTGTGATATTATCGATACCTAGAGGTATCTTGAACCCTGACGCCCATGCTAGCATAGAGAGTCGATGATCTGACGCGATGATACTACTACTGCTTAGGTTCCCTTGCATCCATTCAATACAGTTGATACAGGGATCAGAGACACGTTCATCGATATGATCTAAGGAATCAATGGTTGGATAAGCTACGATCATATTTGAGACAAAGAGGATAAGGATACTTCCAATCACTCCTATCTTTTTCATATGATGATGCATAGTAAACGTAGATGATTGGGGATTGAATAGATGTCTCTCAGAACTCTCTTTGTATTCCTTAATGAATTCGTTTAATAATAGGGCAGCAGGGATACAGAGTGGAACAATGAGATACTCTAAATGCCGATCGGGGAACAATCCCCCTGAGACGATGGCATAGAGAAACGAAAACATGATCCCCATGATCCATCCTTTGATGAACATATTGCCTTTTTGTTTTGGTAGAAATGAGAAACCAGCAAAGGCAAAGCTTACAAGTACGATCATTGGAATTGAAAGTAGGATGGAGAGATGGGTCAACGGTGCATAGACACCACGAAGACCAGTGAACGAGATGATAATTGTTGCAAGGAAGATAAGGGAAAACACAATGACGATCTTCTTTTCCTTTGGAATGTTTTTCCCTATTGATATCGGTGGGAGACTAGGATATTGTTTTTTATAGAATCGGATGAAGAGGACGCCACTGAAGATGAACGTATAGAACAAAAGGATGACACCGATGGGAGGTATGAACATCTTCTCTGTAAAAAAGGCAAAGACCGGGGTAGCAATGAACCCCCAATATCCAAATGCTATCGTTGCAGCTAGACCAATATAGAAGAGGAGATGATACAGATGTTTCGATGTCACTGACCGTTCCATCGTATAATAGAATAACATAAACGTGATACTAATTAGATAGAAATAAGTGGTGAAATGATGGGAGAGTATGAGAAGAACCGTAGAGAGAAGAAGGGGGATGAAATATTTCTGATCCTTGATGTATTTAATGAAGAAATACAGCGAGAGCATCATGAATAGATGTCCGACCGTTAAGGGTGCCGCATGACTTGTTTGATAGATATGAAACGTTGAAACGGAAAGTAATGCTGAAGCGAGTAAAGCGATTTTCTGTTCTCCGATGAGCTCTTTTACAATAAAATAAAAGACCGGTATCGTCAAACCACCGATGATCGGTGCAATCTTAGGCAGTAATGAAATGACCTCTATACCAGTTATCCAGTGAAGGATACCAGTGATAGTATAAAGGACAGGAAAATATTGATAGGAAGAACCCCAACCATCGTAAAAGTTTATCAGTTCTTTTGTCTCAAGAAACGAGTTTGTAAGCCCATAATAGATACCAAAATCAACCCCCCATGCAGCATTGAACAATGAAGGTATCATTCGAAGCAGTATCCCTAGACCTGTGATGAGTATCAACCAGAATATCCAATGATGTACCATCAATGAAATATGTGCTGATCGATTCCATTTCATCCCTAATCACCTAATTGGTATCTGTCGCTCTTATATCGAAATGAGATATTGATTATTGTTTAAATGGGTTTGGGTTTTTATGTCCCTATGATTTGCAGCATGTGATCCACTGTCTCATCGACAGTTCTTTTAGCGATGAATCCTTTTGACCCTTTAGCGATTTCAACATCTCTACTTAGTTGAAGTGCATCTTGGGTGATGGTATGACACGAGTTTTTTTCTTTGTGGTATTCTGCAAGATATTCCTGCTCTATCTGACCCGGTGTTGGTATCATGAGTGCTTTAGTCCCTATGATTGCTAGATCTGAGATCGTCGAATACCCGCTCCGAGATATCACGAGTTTTGACTTATTTAAAAGCTGCTCCCGTTGCTCAGTAGGAAGGGAGGTATAGGTCTGCACATGGTCGTTAGTTATCTTTTCCACTGTCTCTGGTTTTCCCAGGGTCATGACAATAGTACCCGATAGGTCATCTATTTGTGAGAGTATCCGTTGTTCCAACAATGATCTCTGAGGTTCAGGGCCTGAGAGGGAGATGAAAAAATCAATATCCTTTTTTAAATTCCTTTTTTTAAAATCAGAGAGCACACCAACATAATGAAGGTTTTTTTCATCAATCTTCTTTAGATTATGTGACAAATCTCCAGATAATCCGTCTGTTCTATAATCTGGGATGATTATCTCTTTGAAACGTTTGAAGAAAAAAAGATTGAATGTTTCACTTCCTCGTTCAAAGAGTTCAAATCTCATAGGGTTCATTATTCTCATCTGATGAGAGATGAAATAAGAGGGAATCGATCTACTATACATATCATATCGACCATCTGAGATGATCCTATCGCACGGTTGTGTCTTTAAAAGTTTTATCAATCGTTGAAGACCTGATTCCATCCGTTGAATAAATAAAGGCCAGTAGACCATACTCTTTGCAATGAACTGTTGTTTGTTCTCTGAGACCAGTAATGGATAATCTGGGATATCAACAAAGGATGCAGCATCCTTGAGTTCATTTTGTAAAAGGGTCAGTGCACGGTCATGGGATATGATAGTTAACGTATGGTCCTCTTTGATCAAACGACGAATAACAGGTAATGATCGAGTCGCATGACCTAATCCCCAGGAACAGATCGCATAAATGATGTTCATCGATGGATGGGTATTTCTTCTTACATTAAAAAAATACCGAGATAGCAACATTTTTAGATTGCTCTATGATGACTTTTTGAGGATATCCCTATGGATTTCAATACCAAATTAGAAACAATTTCTCGGAAAAACGATAGTCTTGTCTGCGTTGGTCTCGATGTCGATAAGGAAAAAATGCCTCAGTTTCTTTTTGATACGAGCGATGATCCCTTCTTTGAATTTACAAAAGAGATAATCGATCAAACAAAGGATATTGTGTGTGCATATAAACTGAATATGGCGTTCTATGAAGCGTTAGGATCCATCGGTTACAGAATATTGCGAAACACAGTCCGGTATATACCAAAAGAGATAGTTGTCATTTTAGATGGAAAAAGAAATGATATCGGTAACACTGCTAAGAAATACGCTGAAAGTCTTTTTGAAGACATTCATGCAGATGCGATAACAGTTAACCCCTATCTAGGATTTGATGGGGTCAAACCATTCTTAGACTATCCAGATACCTGTAGTTTCATCCTCTGCAGGACATCAAATAGATCTGCAGGTGATTTTCAGGACCTAAAAAGCGATGGAAAACCACTCTACATCCATGTTGCCCAGAAAGTAAAGACCTGGAATGAAACAGGTACCTGTGGTGTCGTCGTTGGTGCAACATATCCTGAGGAGCTTAAAGAGATACGAACAATACTAGGGGATTCTGTTCCGTTCCTTATCCCTGGTATCGGTACACAAGGCGGAGATGTTAAGAAAACAGTGGAATATGGGACAAATACCCATAAGGAACTAGCTGTTATCAATTCATCAAGAGGTATCATCTTTGCAGGCTCCGAGGATGATTATGCTGAGAAAGCTCGGGATGCAACGATACTACTAAACAAAGAGATCAATATCTATCGGGTCTAGTTCAGAGGCCATAAAACATATTAAGAGGAGTATACTATTGGAAGTATTCCTTGATCCGAAGAGCTTCATGAACAGATGATTGAAGCGGCAAAATCAAGGGAACAATCCTGAGGCCACAAGAGTCCCTCCTTGATCAAGCAGACGAAAAGTCAAGAGATGATATGGAGGACAACCATGGCATCGGAGAACTGTCGCGATAGGTATCTTTGCATTGGTTGCCTGCTGCTTATCCGTAACCATTGCGAAGGTTCCACCCAACAACCTTTTTATTCGTTGTTGGGTGACAGCGGCAATACTTTCTCTCAAATCTTTTAGAAACCTTTAGAGAATGTTATAAAAAGGCAATAAGAGTACATATCCCAGAGTATCTAAGAATAAATACTGATGTTCTCTGCTTTCTTATGAACTTTTCTATGTACCGTGATCTGTTTCTTATTATAGAGTTATACCCATGGCCATAGTCGATACCATTGCCCACCGATATATACCTCAATAAGCATGGAGAGGAAATCAATATCTCCAGTTGAGTTGATATTCCATTCTATTGGTGGCCATATCGTCCAATCCAAGCGGAAATCCTCAGCTTTAAATGTTTCAGCAACAGTTCGAATACCAGTATCGCTTCCACGTATCAATAGGTCCATTTGATTCAACGGCTGCCAATTCGTATCATAGGTTAGATATCCAGTGATATCTGTTAGCCATGAGACGCTTATCTCCTCTGCTACTGGCCGGGCATCCAATCGTGCCTCCCACACTCCTATTATGAATGCAAGATCAATATGAAACGATGGGTCCTTTACAATTCTGAGGTCTCCGGGATTTGTGAAATTCCAGAATGCGGTCAGATCAACATCAGTAACACCGTACATTGAGAGATCTATCGTAGGGTTTTCCAATGAGTCAAGAAGACTGATATCCGTTCCATCTGAGTCGATTTCAAGATGATACCATCCTCTCTCTTTTACTGGCAACCATTCTGCAAACAGCATCCGTGGTGTATTCTTTATAATGGCATAGTTACAGGCACCTAGTTCATTTGTTTCAATGAGAACATCCATGTCGTACATGGAATCACTTGTATAATAAACACTTCCGCCTTCTGATGAGAAGGGAGTAATTCGAAGCGAAAATGATACAGTTCTTGGGAATTTGTTGAAGGTAAGGATCGTTTCCTTTGTCTCTGTAGGTAGCGTTCTTGATCGTCCCATGGTTAAGATAGTATCATATTCTGTGTTTCGTGTTAGTTTATAATTCCATTCATTTGGGTCTTTTGTCGATGAGATGGTCATCTGGGTTTTTGATGGTGGGTCAAAGGAGAAGAAATGAGAGTGTTGTACAGTATCTTCTGATGTATACGAGTTGAAGAAGACGAGTTTTTTATTTCCAATGTTAGTAGCGTATGTTGGTTCCATGGATATGGTGAATCCTTTTGAGCTATCTAGCATATTATAAAAGAGTAGAACGGATAGTTGGATATGAGTTGGTATCTCATTTCCACTTTTTTCAGGGGCCCAGTATCCAACGGAGACTAGATCATTTCCAAGGGTTGCGGTAATGTTGAATTCTGTTTCTTTGATCTCTTCACCTATTCGTTGGATGTTTACAACGAATTTTAGACCAAGGATAAATGCAGGGTCGATCTCAATATGGGGGATAAGATAGTATTGAACCTGGATATCGTTTCCGTTGATCCCTGTTGATTCGTCTCCATCAACATCAATAGCGTTGATCATTCCAAACGTAATCTTTGATGTTTTCTCAACACCTGAACAAGTTGTCCGTATAGTGCTTGTTAGAAGATCATAAAGATCTATTTGTTTTTGTAACGAGAGAATATTGTTTAATAATCTAGTAAGACTGTTACTGCGAATTTTTTGTGATGGTTGACCTATCAGGTTTTGAATATTAATCCCTGTTTTTTCTTCGTTCAATTGTGATATGCCAGAAGCGCTGGCTAGATTTATCATCAATAATGAAAGAATAATTACTATGCCCTGTATCGTCTTTTGTTTCATGAGAAGTTCACCTCTTGTTATACCCAGTATATCTTTTATCATTTCCTTCTTATAATGGTTTCGAGATTATCATCGTTTTTTAACGAGAAATCCATAAAAATATCATTTTTTTGAGGTATCGTCTAAACGATAAAACGATTTTACTTGTTTGAAATGAGATATTTTTCTGAACAGAGGAGTTTTGTAGGGTGCTCTCATGACCAATGAATCCTTAGTGCGAGAGATCACATGAAAAGAACTTAAATATTATAAACTTTATATAACTACTATTTATATTATGATTGGGGGTAAAAAAATATGAAATATTTTTCCATAATCGCAGTGTCTCTTCTTCTGATAAGTGGCATTGCAACAATAGGGATAAGTGAAACAGATAATGAACAAGGCTGTATCGTAAGCGTTATAGAATTTAAGGACCCATTGTTCAAAGAGACTAGTATCAATGGTCAAGATTTTTTTGAAATCATCTCTTTAGATTCATTTGGATTGATGAGGTCAGAGGGAACACCACTTCTACCAAGAAAGATACAGACCTATGAATTTCCGCAAGGCACTCGAATTGTTGACGTTCAGATAGAGATTGACCTAGTAAAGACGATTACGCTCTCTGAAAAAATACTTCCTGCACCAAAACCTGTTATCCGGGGAAGAAGCGCTGAAGCAGTCTATGAACTCAGTCCTGAAATCTACGATAACAATGAGTATTTCCCAGAAAGACCCTATACTGTTCATTTAGGTGGCGGATTGAATAGTGAAAACAAACGAACCACCTTTATCACCCTTGAATCATTTCCCGTTCAATATAATCCTATCTCTGATACACTGCGTTATGCTGAGGAGATGACCATTACTATATGGTATGAGGAACCACAATCTCCTTTTATATCTACGGTTAATGAGTATGATATGGTGATCATTTCACCATTGGTCTTTTCCGATGATCTTCAAAGATTAATCGATCATAAGAACTCATATGGTATGAGAACGTATCTAAAGACAACTGAGGATATCTATCAAGAATATCCTGGTGTTGATAAACCTGAACAGATTAAATTTTTCATAAAGGATGCAATCGAGACGTTTGATATCACTTATGTGATGCTTGTAGGAGGATTGAAATCTCCGTTATGGGCAACACCTCGGGATGACAAGAATCAAGGTACTAAAGATTGGTTGTTACCTGTTAGATATACTAATCTACGGGAGATGGGAAGTGTCTATGATCCTGGATATATCAGTGATCTCTATTTTTCTGATATCTATGATAGTGATTTTAATTTCTCTAGTTGGGATCAAGATAGGAATGGTGTGTCTGATGGAATCTTTGCGCAATGGGGAGTATTCGGTGGTTCTAAAGATATCATTGATCTCTATCCTGATGCCTATGTGGGTCGACTTGCTTGTCGTAATAAAAGAGAGCTAGGGTATATGATAGATAAGATCATCACCTACGAGACATCTACCTCTGGATCAGAATGGTTCACTAGGATCATTGGTGTCGGCGGTGATTCTCATGATGATTCAGGGACCAATTTTATTGAAGGAGAGGTTGTCTGTGATGCTATCTTTGATATGTATATGGATGATTTTTCTCCTGTGAAACTCTATGCATCCTATAAGGATACGAAACCTGATTATATCCCAAGTGATACCAATATCGTTAGAGAAGTAAGCAACGGTGCAGGGTTCCTCTTATTTGATGGTCATGGTTCTCCTGGTTCATGGAATACCCATTGGCCTGGCGAGTTCAACTGGGCTGATACACCAGGAGGCATCAGCTGTTATGATTTCTTTGATATGGGTAATAAAGGTAAATATCCTGTATGTGTGATCGGTGGTTGTCATAATAGTCAATTCAATATCACCCTTATCTCTACAGCATTAAACCTTCCATTCACCTGGGCTCATGGTGTTCCATATGCTGAATGTTTCGCTTGGCATCTAGCTAGGAAAAAAGATGGAGGCGCTATTGCATCCTTAGGAAACACGGGATTAGGCTATGGCGCCATCGGTAATCATGGTGACCTTGACGGGGATGGTATCGATCTACCAGATACCGTTGAAGCAGTAGGTGGCTATCAGGAGGCAATGTTCTTTAAGACATATCATGAGGGTGTTGATATCCTTGGCGCGGTCTGGGGTGGTGCAGAACGAAGCTATCTTAACACGTATCCAGGGATGGCCGATCAAACGGATTGTAAAACAGTTCAACAATGGCCATTGCTTGGTGACCCCAGTCTTAAGATTGGTGGATACGAATAAACATCTTCCATCTTCTTTTACTTTCTTTTATTATTTATTAAAGGGTTGATGAAGAATATGTCCATGAAATCTGTTGTTTGTTGTCCAAGTCTATTGTATCCAATGACTTTTATCCTGTGAGTGCCCATTGATCGAAAGTTACATTCCCATTGAAATGGCGGTGTTGTATCTGTTGTTGCAAGGATGTCATCATAATAGAATTCAACATGTGTTAACTGAGTATATGGTTGTGTTTCTGCTTTGATAGTGATTCTATCAAAGACCATTGCTGTCATTTTATTTATAGGTTTTATATAGGTATCTTTTCTGTATATTGTTTGCCTTTTTGGTGAAATGATCTGTAGTTGAGGAGATATTATCTGAACATCTGCTAGATATGCTAATGTTCCTGTGATGAGTTTTGTCGTATTAATTAGATAGCTATAATTGATGTTTGATAGGTCATCCTCTGGTGTATGCATGTTTGGGTCACCCTCTCCTTGCCAGCATGCCACTGCCTCATAGCCATAGACGACAAAAGGATGATAATCACTCCAACCTCTACCCTCTCTATCGATAGCTCCTGCGCCTAAATCGAAGTTCAAATTGGCGATATCGTTTATCGTTGAGAACACATCAAGAACCATGGATGCATCTTCGGTTATTGAAAACCTCATTGAAGATCCTCCCTTCTTTGTTGTTGCATGTCCTATCATGTCTGCGTTGAGATCAAACAGGATGTTATCATTACGATGATATGCTTCCTTTGCATATGCCCAACTTCCTTTCAATCCGATCTCTTCCCCTGAAAATGTAACGAATCGGAGCGTTCGATCAAATATGAATTGACTAAGGATATATGCAGAAGCAAGGACTGCGACGACGCCTGATCCATCGTCGTTGGCACCTACAGTGTTCTGTACTGTATCGTAATGAGCGCTGAAGATGATTATCTCATCTGATGTGCCGGGTAAGGTTCCTTCTATGTTTTGACTCGTGAAGAATCTAGGATGATATCTATTCCCAAAATCTGACCAATCATGTAATCGAACGTCTAGATCCATAGAGGTGAATTGATCATGGATAAATAATGCAGCTTGCTGACATCCATATGTTCCTGTATATCGAGGGCCACAATCAATGAGTGGTTCAAAGAATGATCTAAGAAGGTCTTCAGTGATCATATCTAGGATTGTTTCAATTTTTTCAGAGGATGTTAGATTGTTGAGAGCTGTAAACATTAAAGGTTCTTTAAGGGTTGAAGGAACTAAGGGAAGTACTAGACCACTGGATTGGGTTGAGAGAATGAGAAAGATACATATGATGGTAACTGTGGTCCCTGTATGTTTCATAGTATACTTTATATCAAAACCATTAGCTAATATATAGTTTTCGCTATAAAATCTTTTTAAAAGAGAATGAAATAGTGCTCTTGCGCTATGGTTTTTGTTGTAGGATACAGTGTTTATTTCAGTTTGAACTCGGTGGAGTTGATACTTGCGTTTTTCTTCTTTGGGCTTATCTTATCTTCTCTAGCAAGCCATCCTATCGCGGAATAGGCATCCTTCTTTTGTATCTTTGATATCTTAGCAATTGAAGAGACATTGATCTCTCCAAGATTGATAAGTGTAGTATAGAGCTTCCCAGCGTTTCCACCAATCTTTTCTGTAAGATTTGTTGGGCTGAGATGATATTTCCCTTGAGTATAACATATCTTATCTTCTCGGGCAAGCCAGCCAATGGCCGCATAGAAATCCTCTTCTTTTAATCGTGTTTTCTTTAGTAATATTTTTTCCTCAAGTGATCCTTTTTTGCTTAATTCGGCCCATATCTTTCCAGCATTCCGTCCGAACTTATCAATTATATCAACCATAAAAACCAACCCAATTGAACAATAATCTTAATGATGTTCATATACCTTCTGTTTTTTTCAAGAAAAACCCATTGTTAGCGTTCAGATCATGTAGCCGATTTCATACTGCTTCATATCGTCACTAGTAACATATCCATTTTTTTTGATACACACCTTTTTATATTGAATTAATAATTATTTTTTATGCTGGTGACAGAATGAAAGCATACTTTCTAATGATCTTCATTTCATTTCTGTTCTGTTCAACATCGTTTTCCATGGGGTTTACCTCGATTGATCCAACTGTGCCTCGAAGTATCCAGGTTGAAGAAACAAATAATAGTCATATCATTGAACAGATTCCGTATGTGTCTCAGGAGACTGATTTTTATTGTACCTATGCATGTCCAACGATGATACTTAATTTTCTTGGCTGTAATACAAGCCTCTATGAAGTTCTTTTTTCTTGTGGTGCTGGGTATTCTGTTCTCTATTCCCATCCCTTAGTCAAACGATTCCTTATTGGTTGTATTGGGACAAGTAACTGGGAGATGGATAGAAGGTTTTTAGGAAGTCTCTATGGTATATCGTATGTGGAACATCGTTTTTCTGGTATTGATGGCGATGAATCGGAAAAATGGGATATCTATTGGGATACCATCCGGGCATGTGTTTCTAACGATCAGCCTGTTCTCACTATCGTGGATCCTTCATGTCTTTCCTCGGTTCGATCAGCGATACAGGATATGCTTGGCATCCCAGATAGATTATGGATGCTCATCCCGGAGGCTGTGTTCAGTCTGTTCCCTTCAACGATGACCCATATGATCCTTATTGTAGGATTCAACGAAGAGAATGGGACCATATGTTATCATGATCCTTCTGCTGCGTTGTTCGGTGATGCATCCTATGGTACCTATGAATGGATGGATACTACGCCCATCAGGAGGACGATGAAGCATCTTTCATCGTTTTCCCCTTTTGCATATATGGTGGGCTATTTTCAAGGGATAGATACTACTGCCTTTACCCTGGAACAACGTTTTGAGATGTCTCGCTATCGTAATATCCAAAAGATGAGTGGAGATCCCCTAGGTTATGATGATCAGATCCATGCGACATGGAGTGAATCAGAACTTGGTGTCAAAGGATTACGTATGCTGTATACGGATCTAGGTCCTGGTGTAGAGCATCGATATACAACAATACTACTTTATAGGATACTGTGTACAGGTCTTCTTTACTCGTTCTCATATAAAGTCTATCGGTTTTTCGATAGATATCTCTCTTCAGTCCTCACTCTTTCGGATTTTCAAGAGCAGATGAACTATATATATCAATTAACCCTCGAGAAACAAGATGTCTCAAAGTGGTTATATACACTAAGTGATCGTTTGGATAATGAAACACTTTCATCTATCTGTCGGCATGATGCATTTCTTTTAAAAAAGGAAGCAGATGTCTGCGAGCGGTTAGCTGAGAATTTCTCAGTATTCTTAGAAAAAGGCATCTGGTTACCTTTTCCAAAAAGTCTTGATGTTGTTTCAAACATGGCCCTACTTGTTTCAGAGATGATTGCTTTTGAAGAAGCTATGATAAGGTATCCGTAGTATCATTCTTTTTTCATTTTAAGGGGAAGATAGAGGATATAGAATATACAAAAGAATTCGATGACTCCTCCAACGATGATCCAACTTATCAACCAACCTTGTAGATGATGCATAAATGCAAGCAGGATGGTGACAAGGAATGCTATCACGATATAGATGATCATTCTTTCTTTTTTCGTTCGTGTTTCAAACATGATGGAGGTGCAATACAATGTATATCATTTAAATCATAGTGGTTTATTTCACGATATGATGTCAGATCTTCTTTTTGATTTCTTCCAAAAGGACCGTAGAGATATGGATCAAATCCGGATCAATGATATCGATTTCGTACTAAAGATCCATTATGAACCTCGGAGTAATGCTCGTGTATCAATCCGGAAGAACAACATCAACATCCGGATACCAAGTTCATTATCAAAAGACAAACAGAGAGAGCAATTGAGGCAGATGAAAGCATGGGCCATTGAACGTATTCAGAAGAACCCAGATAGGTTCAAACCAGTCATTGATAAAAAGTATGTAGATGGAGATATCATAAAGACCCAGAGGAAAACATATCGTATCCACTTAACATATAAGGAAAAGAAGAATAGTTCCGCAGTGTTGAAAGAGGATACTATAATGTTACGGATATCTAGTGATGTTTCTTCTGAAGCGCAGCAGAAACATATCAAAACACTCTTAAGCCGGATCATTGGTGCAGATCAACTCCCTTGTTTAATCGAGAGGATACATTTTCTCAACAAGATATATTTCAATAAAAAGATACATAACATCTCTTTTAAACATAATCTATCCAACTGGGGGAGTTGTTCCCAGCTTGGAAACATCAATATCTCAACACGGTTGTTGTTTGCTCCTGATGATGTGTTTGATTATGTGTGTATCCATGAACTCGCTCATCTCATCGAACAGAATCATTCTAAACGGTTCTGGCATTTAGTGCAACAAGCAGTCCCTGATTATAAGGATAAGATACAATGGCTTAAAGAGAATTCAAAGAAATGCCACTTTTAACTGTTATTGACTTGCGGATATTCTATTTCTCAGATGGAGAGGTTTGACCAGATGTCTTGGAATCCTTCTAAAAGATCAAAAGGTTTGAATTGTAAGAGTATCATAGCATATCTCAAAATCGATCACATATACAGTACCAATAAAGGGTTTTCAATAAGGTTATTAGGGGTCTTTCTCTAAAGATCTTTGACCATATACGGTCCTTTTTTCTCATATCCCAGTCTTCTATAGTAGTTACGTGTACCGATGCCGGAGAGCACACCGATCACCTGAGCATCATAGTCTTCTTTTGCTATCCGTTCTGCTTCATTCATAAGTCGTTGACCCCATCCTTTATGTTGCCATTCATTGTTCTGAGGATTTGAACCAACTTGGACCATTGGCCCGTATACGTGAAGTTCACGGACTAGCATAATATTTGTATCTCGTATTTCAGGTCGATGGGCTTGTTCTGATGGATGTCGGAGTCTTAAAGAACCTATCAGCACATCCTTTGATACGTCTTCAAAGGCGAGGAAGAGTTCTTCTCCTTGAGATGCAGGGTATCTATCCATCGTGAGTTTAATGTCCTCACTTTTGAGCGTATCCTTTGTGGTATGATGAGCATGACCGACCTCTCGGCATCGTATACAATGACATTGATATCCTTTAATCTTCATGTTGTCTTTGACTAGTAGTCGGAGATCACCTCGTTTCACACCTGCTGAGATGAGAGGTGCGGGGATATCTCGTTGTATCCTTTGGATGCGTACCCATCGAGGCACTCGTTTCTTTATCTCCGATATAAGGTTGATACTTTCATCAAGGCTATATGGTCGGTAGTCTCCTTGTTCCCATAGTTCATAGAGTCTTGTCTTTGGGATGACCAGTGTTGGATAGATCTTGATGGCATCTGGTTTAAAGCTCTCATTGGTAAATATCGTTTCGAATGCTTGTAGATCCCTATCAATATCTGTTCCATAAAGACCCGGCATCATATGATAGATGACACAGTATCCTGCATCCTTTGCAGTACGAGTAGCTTGTATGACGTCGTTGACATTATGACCTCGGTTTATTTTTTCATAGATGTCATCATAGACGGTCTGAACCCCTAGTTCAACCCGTGTGGCACCTAATCGCAGCATGAGATCGACTTGAGAGGGTTTACAATAATCCGGACGGGTCTCTATCGTGATATCACTATTCTTTATCGTTGAGTGTTCTGCAGCATACTGGGCTTCATCGATGGTCTGTGCATCAGAACCTGATAACGCGTTCAGACATTGTATAACAAACCATTCAAGATACTCCGGAGGATAGGCGGTAAGCGTCCCACCAAACATGATGAGCTCTACCTTATCAACAGTATGACCCATGATCTGGAATTGTTTGATACGGCCGCTCACCTGTCGATAGGGGTCATACTCATTTTCTAGTGCACGTCTACCCGCTGGTTCACATCCTGTATAGCTCTGCGGAGTACCATACTCTGGTCCGCCAGGGCAATAGATACATGGTTTGTCCTTTGGGCATGGATATGGTTTAGGCATCACTGTTATAATGGTTACCCCTGACATGGATCGGATCGGTTTGATCCTTAGCAAGGACAAGACCTTTTCTTTCTCACTTTCAGTTGCAGTGGCTAGGATCTCTGAGTTTTTCGGGAATTGCTTTAACCCATATGTTCTACAAGCCCAGAGTTTTACTTTTGTAAGGTCTTTTTCGTTTTCGAAATCACCTGAGAGTATCTTATCTAGGATTGCTCTATACGTCTTTTTTTCATGTGTCATAGCATCAGGATCTCTAAGATATGAGTCTATGCAAATATGATATAAAATAAAAATGCTTGTATACCATTAACCTTATCATTTTTTGACTTTAATAGTATATGAACGGTAAACGTCTACCTGTTTACAGATAAAAGGATCATCTAATGTTGTTGATGAAGTAGGAAAAAGAATGTTGTTGTCTAGTGAAGGGGAAAAGCTGTGAATATTCATTTAAGCCTAAAGTGATCTGATGAACCAGGTGGATACAGTATGGTGTCATAAACAAAGACATTATACTTTTCATTTTGTTCATCATCACCATGCAATTTTTGAAAAAGATTATGCCATGTACTAATTTCCCTAGCCATCTCCTCGCTCCATATTATTTTATTTTTTTCCAACGATTTTTGTTTTATTTTTTTGCAAATCCCCGAAAAAAATGCTTTCGCTTTCTTCAAATGTTTCACCTCTTCCAACTCATAATATTATTTATAGTTCAAATTATAAATATTTTATTCTCACTACACAGCAAGGGGTTTTTCAAAAATCTCTTTATACTATCTCTCAGGTTGGCGGAAAAGCTAGTTGGGAGAGTAAGATACATCCTTTCTTGGTAGTTCCCAGTATTATTTGTCTTATCACTAGCATATTTACAGTTTAGGGCATATGAAAATCGTAACCGGTGGA
Organism: Thermoplasmatota archaeon; assembly: GCA_029762575.1. Taxonomy (GTDB): domain Archaea; phylum Thermoplasmatota; class E2; order DHVEG-1; family DHVEG-1; genus EX4572-165. Next base: position 25,205 of record JARVGL010000008.1, read on the forward strand.
TGAAAACATTGTTACTATTGAGGATAATGTTCATCAACAAAAATAATTTTGGGGGAAACAAAAAATTAATCCATTTCTTAGATATTAACTGTTTTAACAGGGAGAAATGAAAGGGTCCTTCCTTGCCCCCCGTTACTATGAGCCTCCTTTTTTGACCCTTTCAATAGTGACATTGTTGTTTTCTACGAACGGATGTAAGAACGCATTTTGACTACTTATTTTAATTAGGTGTATTGTAGGTTTTTACGTTTCTTGCTTTTTGACCATTTTTAGATTCTTCTGTCGTATATTCAACAAGGTCATCTACATTTACTTTTGATCCTTTGGCTAATGCTGTTGAGTGAATAAAAAGATTATTTCCATCTTCCCCATAGATGAATCCAAAATTTTTGAATGGGGCAAACCATATTACCGTTCCTTTCATTTGTTTTTTTCAGTCCTTGCCGATGTTTGTCGGATAGTGGCAGATTATACCATATGTAGTATATAATATTGTGTACAAAGGCATATAAAGGTGTATAAACATTTCACATTTGTGTAAACCATGATAAAAAGAATACGCATGAACATATCGTTGACAAAAGAAGAAAACGCCCTAATCAAAAAACTCGCAAAAGAGGAAGAGAGACCATATAGTAGACAAATTGTTTACATGATGAATTTCTATATAAATAATAGGAAAAATGAGGTTAAATAAATGAGATATATCTGTAATCAATGTGGTACTGTCATCCAGGAACATAACGTAACAACGCATTATAAAACAGGCCCCAATGGATTAGAGATTGTCGCAATTTGTCAGTTGTGTTTAGCTGAGTATTTGGAAAAAGAAAAAGTAGATACCGATAGAAAAGGTGAAGATACTGAACTAAAGAAAATAGTACGAAAATGGTAGATGAGATAGTCTATTGAGCATTCAAAAATTTTTTGCATCAGTATCGAAAGTATGCTTCCAAGTATCCATGGAGTTTGTAAGAAGAAAGTGTATTGAATGATATATATGAAACATTGATGGGTTCCTGTTTCTTGGTATGACTGATACAGTTCTCTTACCTAACGGGATGAAACTTGTTGTAGTTTTGCTATCCTATACACGGATCGTTTTTCTTTCTTCATTTCTCTAGTGATCCATCGAATCTTCTGTTGATTCAACATACTCATCCATTCAAATTCATTTACTTTATTTACTAGGTGGAAGTAATTTTGGGATAACACACAACATTTCCAAACCATACTATTATCAGTGATATGTGTTTTGATTTTAGAACGGGGTAGAAGAAACGAACGAATCATCTCTGAAACTTGTTACAAACGTAGTTCCACGACAAGATACAAAATTATTGTCTTTAGTGGTTGAATTTCATTTGTTAAAAATGCGCACGTATTATCAAACATATGTGAAAAATCTAGGGGTTGACATAGGATCAATCCAAGTGTTGAGGAATCGGGATGTATCTTATGTCGCCTCCCCCAAATTTCCACAATACCACAATAGTACTATTTTTTATAAATCTTACCCAAGCAGTTTATAAGTCAATGAAAATGGGTGGCAAAATTCCCTTATTTTAGATTTCTTCCTTGAAATACAGACATGATACATCAAAAAAAACTTTATAAAGAATGTTGAGCGCTGAGTTATTGTATGTTGAGGATAGGGTCCCATGATTTTAAAAAGTTCGATAGCCCAATGGGTCTAAAATCTACTCTATCCTTACCGAATAATGTAGTATATCTTTGATGTACTTCATTGATTCTTTGTATATCTGCTTGGTCATTCTTATCCGGCTTTTTATCGATTGCTACGATTCTTGGATTGTTACTGTTATTTATCAATGCTTTTGTTAATAGACTTCGTATATGGTGGTCAGCAGGATCAAGTGAATATCCAATAAAAATAATTTCATCTGACTTTGATAGTGTTCTCTCTGCTTCAACCCAAAGTTGTTGTAAAAATGAATTATCATATAATTTTAACATCGTCGGTGTCACAATAAGAGGTTGATAATTAGAAGTACAAAAACGGTTTACACATATGAATTTATCGTGGTCGCCAGCTAGTTCATTTGCACCTTTACGACCAATGGTAATATCTAATTCATCGCATTTCGGGCAATAAAACCAATTCAAAGATCCATGAAGTTTCAAAAAAGGTATCTTTCCTTCATTCAATGTACCCTCGTGAGTTGCATTGCCTCCTTGATATGTCCAATGTTCATTACTATGAACCTTGACTTGTTCCAATTTCTTTTTAGGATTCCAAAAGATATTTTTTCTTAGACGAATCTGATAATTACTACTTTGTATGATCTCAAGTAATGCATTATCCATTATAATATCATAATTTGTCGAGATTATTGAAACATCAATATTTCTTTTATAGAGTTCATGTAGTTTTTCAATAAAGATACGACTTGGTTTCAATATGTCTGGATTTGTTGATTCTTCTATCGTCTTTTTAATAACGGTACTTATCAGAAAGATCATATCTTTTTTAATTTCCAAAACATCTTCGAATAGATAATTTTTAGATAAAGATTCCTTTCTTTGAATTACATAATCAATAAGACTTGAAACATCTTCTATTTTTGGATAATTCTGCTTTCCAACGGTGTAATAATTGTTCTCAATGAATTGCTTGACGCGTTGCACACGAAGATCTTTGATAAAACTTCTTTTTTCATCAAATGCAAATTCGAAAAATTCTGATCCTTTCGGTGCAGTATTAACAACTGCTTTAGTGAATCCTGCACCTATAAAAAATACCACATTTCTCTTTATCATCTTGGAATTTAATGTATGCATGCCTAAATAAACCCTTCTAGCATGAAATGAAATAGGGATGAGGCGACTATTTCATGGAGAAATTGTCCATATGGATTGTTTGTTTATATTGCGGGTCGTTCTTCTTGTATGATATTTTTTTTGAGTATGTTCTCTAGCTTGATTAAAACCATTTTCATTCTTATCTCGCTCTACAAATTTTACACAAAAATATAATTAAATTACACATTTATATGCCTATGTACACAATTATATATACTACCTATTGCATACTACTATCATCTGAAAAATTTCGGAAAGAGCAGGTGAGATCAATGAAAGAAAACCGAGAATACAGTATTTTTGAAAACGATATGAATTGGAGGAAGCGAAAACGACGCCTACAACAGGAAGCAGATGACTTTCGAAGCACACCATTTTCATGAACATAAAATGAATTAACGCTTAAACTTTGAAAACTAAGAAAATGAGATAGTAATTTATACGATTTAAATAAAGGTGAAACAAATATGATGGCAGGACAACAACCAATAATAATACTAAGAGAAGGAACACAAAGAGAGACCGGAAAAGGTGCACAGGCAAATAACATTACCGCAGCACGCGCCATATCAGAAGCAGTGAAATCAACTCTTGGCCCAAAAGGCATGGATAAAATGCTTGTGGACTCAATGGGTGATGTTGTAATAACAAATGATGGGGCAACAATCCTAAAAGAAATCGATGTGGAACACCCCGCAGCAAAAATGCTTGTCGAAGTTGCAAAGGCACAAGATGAAGCATGCGGTGATGGAACAACAACAGCGGTCGTCCTCACAGGTGAACTCCTAAAAGAAGCCGGCACACTTCTTGAACAAAACATCCATTCAACCACTATCAACCATGGCTACCAGCTGGCTTCAAAAAAAGCAGTGGAAGTACTCAACAAGCTTGCGATTGACATCAAAACAAATGATATCGAAGTATTAAAAGACATAGCAAAAACATCCATGGCTAGTAAAGGAGCGAACTTTGAAAAAGATAGCCTTGCAGATGTTGTCGTAGAGGCAGTGACAAAAGTCGCAGAAAAACGTGACACAAAACATATTGTTGACCTTGATAACATCCAGATCCAAAAGAAACATGGTGGAGGCATCAACGAAACGGAAATCATTGAAGGCATCATCCTTGATAAAGAACGAGTGCATGAAGGAATGCCGGAAGTAGTGAAAAACGCAAAAATCGCTCTTATCAATACAGCATTAGAAGTACGAAAAACAGAAGTTGATGCGCGTATACAAATTCAAGATCCTACACAACTGCAAGCATTTCTTGATGAAGAAGAATCGATGATACGCAAAATGGTTGAAAAAATTAAAAGCAGTGGTGCAAATGTCCTTGTTTGCCAAAAAGGTGTTGATGATCTCGCCCAGCATTTTCTAGCAAAAGCTGGTATCTATACGGTACGCAGAGCAAAGAAGGGTGATGTGGAGAAACTTGCAAAGGCAACAGGAGCAAAAATCGTATCCAACCTTGATGACCTTACAAAAAATGATCTTGGTAACGCAGGTGTCGTCGAAGAGCGAAAGATCGGTGATGACAAAATGACCTTTGTCACCAATTGCAAGAATCCAAAAGCCGTTTCCATCTTAATCCGAGGGAGTACTGAACATGTAACAGTTGAGCTTGAACGAGCGCTTCATGATGCATTATCTGTTGTCAAAGGTGCCATTGAGGATGGGAAGATAACCCCTGGTGGTGGTGCTGCGGCTATTGAGATCGCCATGCAACTTCGTGATTATGCCCCGACTGTTGGTGGCCGGGAACAAATGGCCATTGAAGCATTTGCTGATGCCGTAGAGATCATTCCAAAGACACTTGCGGAAAACGCTGGTCTTGATCCAATTGATATGATTCTTGAAGCCCGCAATGCCCATAGCAAAGGACAAAAACATGTTGGTATCAACGTCAATGAAGGAAACGTTGGTGACATGTTCAAGCTGAAAGTCTTTGAACCATTACGGGTCAGTGTGCAAGAAATTCAAGCCGCTTCAGAGACAGCAACCATGATCATACGAATTGATGATGTGATTGCCTCAAAAGGTGGTGGCGGTGGAGCTCCAGGCGGAATGCCTGGAGGATACCCCGGTGGCGGCGGTGGTATGCCTGATCTCGATTAGATGAACACAGTGATAACATTATCTGTAGAGGTATTTAGATGAAAATGAAAAAACAAAAACAATTTGTCCTAGTTGTTGGAATGATGCTAGTGATGTTGACGACCGTAAGTTTGATTGGTTGTACGAACGCAGTTGATAAAAGTAAATTTATTGGAACATGGAGAACGTCTGGTGGGGACGGATCAATGACCTTCACAAATGATGATAAGGTAACGGTGACAGGTCAACTGGGCGACATATCATTAAGCGGAACCTATACGTGGGCTGTCGCTGGTGAAAAAATAACTTTTACTTCTGAGTCTGGCGGATCACTTGGTGTGACCATGGATTATAGATTTCCTACAGGAGATGAGTTGATCTTTACAACTGCTAGCGGTGGGTCTGTCACATTAACCAAAGCGTAGAATGATTAATATGACAAACATAAAAATTGAATGGACCCACCTTACAATATTGTCAGTAATAGCTTTTGTAGCAGGTTGGTTGATATTCGGTTTTCTAGGAGCGATAGTATTAGCTATTGTCGTCATGCTACTAATGGGGATCATAAAAGTTAGGTGATCCTTATCCGGAAAAATAATCTATGGTATAAAAGAAAAAACAAAGGAATTTATTCGAAAAAGAAATGAAACGGTAGAACGCGATAAAAATATTGTATTTGATTGCAATGTCTTGTATGGATTATAAAAAAATCCGCATTACATACTGATGTTTGCTCAGTTCATGATATCTGTTACAAAGTTACGGATACCCTCTGCCACATCTTGCCAGTTGTCATTTGAAAAAAAATGATGACAACCATCGTACAGTTTATAATTTGCATTATATTTCATAGCTATTCGTTTAACTAATTCAGGAGCACATACTTTATCCTGTTTTGTTGCAATAAATAAAAGGGGACATCTGACTTTTGTTTCATCTATACGTATCCTGTTCATCCCTAATTCATACGTGACAATTGATGATTGTTTCTCTAATCTTTCATAAATCTTTTTTGCTTTATCTTCCTCTATCCCAACTAACATGTATTTTCTAACATACGTATAATCTTGTTTGAATGGAAGTCCTATCATAACATTCAGTGCATACTTTGCAGAAGACAACACAATACTCCCTTGAAACTTCACTCCTTTAGGTGCTGCAGAGCATACAGCAACGCCACCTTTTATACTTGATTCTTCTGCTAGTTTCTGGACAATCAGACCACCCATTGAATGGCCTATAACGATATCATCTTTTGTTGCTATGCTCTTTACTTTTTCTACATAGTCTTGAAAGTGAACTTTTCTCAGATCCAATCCTTCCTTCAAATCCACTGCTTTGCATAAAAAATTCCTATCATTAAAATACTTTATCATTGGATTCCAAACTGTCTCATTGGATAACATCCCATGTACAAAAATAAGCATATCAATCCCAGATATTGTTTAGATCACTATGTTACTTATTTACTGTAAGTTTAAAAAGTAATGGGTTGATATAATTGCATAAAACTTGGATATACTGAAACTAGTATGATTGTTAACAGACTAAAAACGTTGCTTATTTGTATATTCATTACATAATTCCCTATATATAATATCTATCTAATCACTATGGTTACATCCATGAAGATCTTTTACGTAATCCCTAGATTGTTACCATGTGTATAGAGAAAATAATGAATCATATATTTTTAATATTTGCATTTAAATATTCATTATAGGAAAAAACTACCTGCTATGTTTCTCCTGTAAAGTTTTAATAACAATTATGCCCATATCTGTATTATACTCCTAATCAAAAAGGAAAATTAAACAAGGCGGGGCTGAATCATAAACAATACTACAGGTGAGAAAATATGGGGTTTTGTTAGACTTATTCGACCGGAGATTATTATTCTAGGAATAGTCTGTGTCTATGTTGGCGCCCTTGTTGCCGGATCTGAATTATTTACTCTTAGGCTACTTTTAGGGATGGCTGCTGTGTTTTGTATCGGGGCTGGATGTCATCCGTTTAATGATTATTTTGACTATGAGATAGATAAAATCAGTCATCCTAAAAGACCTTTACCTTTAGGATTATTCAAAAGACAAACCGGTATCTATATAGGAGTGATTTTTTTCGTACTTAGTATAGTGTTATCATCGTTAATTAACCTATTTTGTCTTTCCATAAATCTTATTGGAGTCGTTCTCATATTAGTTTATGAATCGTCATTAAAAAACAAAGGGTTGGGTGGCAATTTGCTTGTCGCATTTACCGTTGCATTATCATTTAATTATGGTGGTGCTATTGCAGATGATGTTTTCAAACCAATATTTTTCACTTTGATCACATTTTTCATTTTCTTTGGACGGGAGATTATGATGGATGTTAGGGATTTTGAAGGGGATAAAAAAACAAGAGTAACATTACCTGCCGTAATTGGAAAAAAAATAGCTGTCTATTTATCTAGCGTCATGGTAGTAATTTCTATGATCTTACTTTTTGTACCATTTTTCAATGGCTTGTTTAGTATTTGGTATGGGCTTTTGGCTATTCCCCTGTCTATCTTTACTATTTATGCGTTATCTCTTTCAATTAGTAACTTGGAAAAAGTTGGTAGAACAGCAGAGATGTTAAGATTAACAATGATCCTAGGTTTAATCTTGTTTATAGTTGGTATTTTTTCCTAATCACCTTTTTCGTTTATATAATTGAACCCACAGATTATGTAACAGCTAAAACTCCATAGTTGGAGTTGAGATTACTCATCTAAAAAAGTATGATTTGTTGTTATTTTACAGGATTATTCGTCCCTCTCTACTGTGCCCATTGGTCACACCAATCAAACATAAAATGTCTAAATACTATCTAAGAATTTCGGAAGAAATTCATAATATGGGCTTAAGGAGATTCGAACTCCTGACCTCCGCCGTGTGAAGGCGACGTCATAACCAACTAGACCATAAGCCCCTGATAAAATCGTATTAGGGTAGAATACGAGTAATAGATAAATGTTTTTCGAAAGATAGCGGTGCGTTTGTTTTGGATCGTTAAGAAAGATTTATCAAGAGCGTTGTTTTTTATATATATGAAAGAATTGGTTCATACAAGGTAGTTTTCTATGAAAAAATTACGATTTATCAATAAACTAACATCTAAGACAGAACAAGAGGATGAGTGTTCTAAAGAACCATCTGAGCCCTCTCAACCAGTTGTCTCTGATCAGAAGAAGCATAAAGCGGAGTATCGTGAGACGTTGTATGCTAATGAGGATGTCGCTGCTCCATCGTTTGATTCATTTCGTTTTCGTAATGTGGAACATATTGAATCAACTGTGGATACTCTTCATCATCGTTCATCAAGAACCTCAGAGTCAGATATCGAGCGACGAGTGGATTCTGTGTTGTCTAAACAACAAACGCAACGATCTCGTAAACCTGCAAACGTCATCTATGTGGTGAGTAAACCAACACCAGGGCAGGTGCGAGGTGATTGGGCGGTACGAAGTCATGGGAAGATCTATAGTCATCATCGTACTAAGGAGAATGCGATCAAGAATGCTCGTCAAATAGCATCTGAGAAAGAGGCAACGGTTCTTGTTCAGAATATGGATGGGACGTTTCGGACGAGTTACAAACCTAAAACGAAAAAGGAGTGACCGTCTATAAGGTTTATGAATTACTCTTTTTTTGATATGTGTTCTTTTGTATGGATGTGTTATGTATGATAGCGGTGTTACGTCTTGGCCATCGACCGTTTCGTGATAAACGGATCACGACGCATGTTGCATTGGTGTCACGTGCTTTTGGTGCTGACGAGATCTATATTGATACAAAAGATGAAGGTATTGAACGCACTCTTACGTCTCTCTCACAACGATTTGGCGGGTCTTTTAAGGTTCAAACAGGTGTGAACGCGTTAAATATCGTGAAGAATTGGTCAGGGGTTGTCGTTCATCTAACGATGTACGGAGAGACCCTCTCAAAGGCAGTGGATGCGATAAAAAAAGAAGCACCTAGGGATCTTCTTGTCATCGTTGGAGCGGAAAAGGTTCCTCCGCAGTATTATGAACTATCAGATTGGAATATATCTGTTGGCACCCAGCCTCATTCAGAGGTAGCGGCTCTTGCGGTCTTTTTAGATAGGATGACAAATGGTTCCTGGCAAGAGAAACAGTTCAATGGTGAAATGACCATTATTCCTTCAAGACAAGGCAAACAGGTCGCTTCAAACGTAGGGTCTAATGGTGAACGCTAATGGATGAAATACCATCTAGAGAACAATGTATACAGCTTCTTAGAGATGTAGGATGTTCTAATGAGGTCATCTGTCATTGTAAAGCAGTACGGGATATAGCGGTACGTATCGCTCAAAAAGCTGGTGCACGTGTTGATCTTGTTGAAGCAGGTGCGTTATTACACGATATCGGGAGAGCTAAGACCAATACTATCCGACATGCTATCGAAGGAGTGAAGATAGCAAAGAAACTAGGCTTATCTCAGGAGATAATCGATATCATCGAACGCCATATCGGTGCAGGAATATCAATGGATGTTGCACGTTCCTTAGGTCTACCAAAAAAAGAATATATACCTTTGACACTTGAGGAAAAGATAGTCTGTCATGCTGATAATCTTCTTGATGATTGCACCCGTCAACCAATAGAAAAAGAGATCGAAAAAGCATTATTATCCGGTCATAACGAATACGCGGTACGGTTAGCTCGTCTTCACTGGGAACTCAGTAAGTTATGCGGTATGGACCTTAACAAGATATAAGATACACTAGAAAAAGATATATATGGTTTTTAGAATGTAGCCCTTACATCTGTTATGTTTTTTCATCTATGCAGGGGTAGCCAAGCCTGGTCAACGGCGCAAGGTTGAGGGCCTTGTCCTGTAGAGGTCCGCGAGTTCAAATCTCGTCCCCTGCATATTTTTATATAAATATTAATATAAATAATTATTTAAAAGGAGAAATTCCATTAAATTTAGTTAGTATTTTGAAAATATAAAATTCATTTTGCAACATAAATTTACCGGTAAAAACGTTTTGAAATCCCTTCCCTCTGCATATTTACATACCTAAATATTTTAGGTCAAAAGCCCTCCGTACATTAACATATAATTTTGTACATTTTTAAGGAGAAATCCCTCCTGACAAGCCGACGGAGGGACTACGGTGTATGGGTAAAAAGCTTCCTGATCTAATTGAAAATGGTTTAAAACCTTATTAAAAATTCTATAAAGGTTCTAATTCCCTTCAAAAATCCATGCAAATAAAGTCAGATTAAGTCAAGAACCTAGCACAATGTATTTATCATGGGACTTTTGACTTATGTGTAGCAAACGCAATTAATAGTCTTAAACGTTTTATTTTCATCTATAACTAATATGGAAATCTATATATATTATTTATTACATTTGTTATATAAAATGTAATCCCAATATGTTTTATAAATGACGGTCTTAATCAGATACAAAAATTATTGAATGAATTTTGTAAACATCTTAGGACTACAGAGGTATAATCATGGGGCATAATGATAAATATTTATATATTAAACGGAATATTTGT
>JARVGL010000090.1 GCA_029762575.1 Thermoplasmatota archaeon
GGAACTGGAGACATCAAATGAAGAGATGCAATCTATCAATGAAGAACTCCAGAGCACAAATGAAGAACTGGAAACATCTCGAGAAGAACTCCAAGCAACAAATGAGGAGCTTTCTACCGTCAACATTGAACTACAGAAAAATGTAGAGGAACTATCCATTGCAAAGGATGATGCAAATAATCTACTTGAGAACACTAATATCGCTACGATGTTCTTAGATACCAAACTGAACATTCAACGATTCACTCCATATATAAAACAAGTATTCAATATCCGCAAGGTCGATATCGATCGTCCACTCACCGATATCACCACAAAGATACAATATAAAAAAGTGCATGAGGATGCAAAACAAGTGTTAGACACCCTTGTTCGAAAAGAGATAGAGGTCACCGATGACCAAGGGAGACAATTCAAAGTACATTTCTCCCCCTATCGCACTATGGATAACCGGATCAAAGGCATCGTTATCACATTTGTAGATGTCACTGATATCATCAATGCGAAAATTCTTTCTGAAGCAATAGTCAATACATTAAAACAACCATTACTTATCCTTGGCTCAGATCTTCGAGTAAGATCTGCAAATAAAGCTTTTTATGATACCTTTAAAGTCAGTAAAAAAGACACAGAGGGATCAGTTATCTTTGAGCTAGGGGACAGGCAATGGGATATCCCTTCACTTAAAACACTACTTGAAGACATCATACCAAAAAACTCTGCGTTTACTGATTATAGTGTAGAACATGATTTCCCAGATATAGGTATCCATAGAATGAAACTAAATGGGCGAGAGATACAATTAAAAGGAGGTCATGAACCTTTGATTCTTATCTCTATCGATGATCTCAGTAGAAAAAAAGGAGGGACTAGATAGCTATGCAAGAACAAACCGGTCAAAAACTAAGAAAGATAGCCGAGGATAGACTTGATTGGACAAAGATCAATACCATTCAGGATGAAGAATTAAAGAAAGCTATCCATGAACTAAATGTCTATCAGATAGAACTTGAGGTGCAGAATGATGAACTCAATAGGACACAGAAAACCCTTGAGGAAACCCGGGATCAATATCAATACTTGTATGATTTTGCTCCTGTTGGATACTGTACAATTGATAAAGAAGGCACCATCATCACTATGAATCTCACCTTTGCATCCATGATGGATATCTCAAGGAAAGATGGCATTCAGAGATCATTTTATAATATCATCGACTATGAAGAAAAAGATATATTCTACCTGTATCTACGAAAACTATTCTTAGATGAAGATACAGGGAAGAAAACATCAGTTACTCTTCATATACATACACAACGAGGAGACACTCTATGTGTTCAATTGGAAAGCATGCTTGTACAAAATAAAAGATATGTATATACTGCAATAATCGATATAACTGAGAAAAAGAAGATCGAAGATGCGTTACATGAATCCGAAATGCAGAAATCATTAGTGTTAAACGCAATTAATGAGTTATTTGGATATTATACTACCGATCTTGAAATAATATGGTTAAATAAAGCGGCTTTACATAGCATCGATAAAACACCTGAGGCATCACAGGGTAAACATTGCTATGAGCTATGGACTGGCTTAACAGAACCATGCCCCGACTGCCCCGTGTTAAAATCATTAAAGACCAGAAAACCTGAGGAGATCGAAAAACAGACACCAGATGGACGATATTGGTTGGTCCGTGGGTATCCGATATTGGATGAAACAGGTGAGATATCCAATCTTTGTGAGCTGACCATGGATATAACCCCATTAAAAAAAGCAGAACATGAGCTTCGAGAGATGCATAAACAACTGAAACAGACGAATCAGCATCTTGAAGATGTTGTGAAACAGAGAACAGAGGCACTTGAGAGAACAATACAGTTAAAGGATGATTTCATCAATCAACTCGGCCATGATCTAAAAAACCCTTTAGGGCCACTTATCAACCTTCTCCCCCTTCTTGAAAAAAAAGCTTTAGATGAGAGAGATAAAGAGATATTCAAGGTCCTATCTAGAAACGTGAACTATATGAAGAACCTTGTTACAAAGACGTTGGAACTTGCTCGATTGAATTCACCAAATACGACGCTTTCAACAGAACCCCTCCCACTAAAACAATATTTAGAAGAGATACTTCAGAATAATATGATGCTCTTTGAGAAAAAACATATGAGGGTCAAAACCACTATTCCAGATGATCTGATGATACTAGGCGATAGACTTCTACTTGAAGAACTTTTTAATAATATCATCAATAACGCGGTGAAATATTCAAACGACCATGCTACGGTGACCATTACAGCAGATCAACAAGATGAAATGATCACTTTAGCGATACAGGATACAGGAATAGGACTGAACAAGAATCAACAAGAAAGGCTTTTTGACGAGTTCTATAAAGCTGATCCCGCTCGCCATGATTTCGACAGTAGCGGTCTAGGTTTACCTATCTGTAAACGTATCATTGAAAAACATGGTGGAAAGATCTGGGTTGAAAGCCCCGGACTTGAAAAAGGCAGCACGTTCTATGTTACCTTACCAAAGAATTGAATTGATCATATGATGAAAGCATGAGCTTATTGAAGTAAAAAAAGATAGTGATCCATAGAACATTATACATATAGTATCACACTCCTAAGATACACCCTCCTATGCACACATTCTGATTATATCATCGCTTGTTCTCATTTTGTTGTATAATGCATGACATGAAACCATATACAGTCATCTTAGGGTCTATCAATAAGCCCGATGCATCTTCTGTATCGATACATGCAGTATAATCCCAGCGGCTCTCGTGGTTATCTTTGGATCACATTAGGGATTGATACGACATATGCTCCATGGACCCAGTACAAAGCCATAAGCAAAGAAATAGAAGAAATGTACGGCACACTAGATACAAATACAACACTTTCACTACTCCAAAACGTCTACCTCGGAAAAACTAATATCATGTTTAGGATGATACTAACAAAACATACACAAACAGGGAGACAATGGGTCGCCTGCCCAAAAACAGGAGAAATACACATCTGCTTCTCAACACAAGGAAACGAAGCCTACGAGAACACAATCCATACCTTCAACCTCTACGACCTACTAGAACAGAGTCCACCATAAGATTAGAATGGTTTGATGAGATAGATATCCATCTCATCAATCGCCGTATGCTGATTTTGGGTGCAGACATAGACCCGTATCCGATGTTTTCCAAACAAAGGGAAACGATCATATTGCCAATGGCTACGGATACTACATTCATAGGGTGGATCACGGATGACGCCCATGACCCTATCATCAAGCAAGAAATAGATAAGATCGATCTCTTCATCTGTTGAAATGTTCACAGTGACCGTTGAACTACCAAATATATATGTCAATCCTCGTATCGGTGTCGATTGAATATTGAACCCCGGAAGAGCAATTGGCCTTTCACCTAGATATATCATGTTCTCAGAAGGAGATATGATGCTTATCTGAACTGGAATATCTTTATCTAAGAGGGATGCTGTTGTCGCAAGCACTAGTTTTGTTATCTTTTCCAGATACCCATAATTTACCTTATCAATGGTATCATTTTTATTGTTCCACACACTCAAATGATCATAGATGGATTCCTCAATGATGAGGACGCCATCAAAACCCATATCACGAAAACTCCTCTCATCTGCAGGATATTCGATGAGACGATGAACAGAAAGATCAAGGTGATCGTTATACTGTTGAGCTATCAAGCGTAATGCATCAAATAACCATAAGGAACGATCCCCAAAAGAGACATAGACACTACTCCCATTATACAAGGTGTAAGCTATCATATCAAGGTTTAGGACCGCTTTGATGTTCTCACAAGTCTCATACGCCTTCTTAGCATAGGCATAGCTCCCATAAGCACCAACCTCTTCACCTGAGAACGCGATGAACTTGATAGTATGATCAAATGAATAGGATGAAAGGACTTGAGCTATCGCCATCATTGCGACAACACCAGATCCATCATCAATAGCACCAGGAGAATCTTTTGCGGTATCATAATGGGCACTGATTATGAACACCGCATCGCTTTCTATATTAGTTCCAGGAAGCGTGGCAACAACATTCGTACCTTTATACAAAGGAAAAACCCAATCCTGATACTCTACTTGTAGACCGAACCTTTCAAAATGATCATAGATGTATCTAGCAGCCTTAGAACAATTCGGATCATGGATATGACGAGGACCAAACGCTAACAACCCTTCCATCAGATCCTCAAGTAAAGGCATGTCAATATTAGAGAACATCTCTAGAATACTATCATCAGACCTATCAAAGGACTGATCATACTGATCCCCCACGCCACATGGAATAAAAAGACTCCCGCTGATTAATAGTATCGATATTAAAAACCCCTTATATCTCATATGAAATACCTCCCATGATACGTATCAATAATAACAGAACCATTTATATCTCTTATTCGCCTAGACTATTTTGATCTGAGACATAAAGAGAAGGATGTTCTATGTATCTAAATTATAAAGATCAATAAAGGGAAGGAAGAAAAATGTCAGTGATAGACGAATACAAAGAATTACAGACAAAGATTGTTGAACGTAAAAAAGATTTTCAAGATTTCATAACATTTCTAGAGACAAAGACAACCTGGTTAAGCGCCCCAGCTAGTACACGATACCATCTCAACTGTGAACAAGGATTACTCAAACATTCCATAGGAGTCACAAAAACCCTATTACGACTACGAACACTACTTGCCCCACAGATATCTGAAGAAAGCTGTGTCATCGTCGCGCTTTTTCATGATGTTGGAAAGATAGGAATGCCAGGAACACCACGATACCTAAAACAAAACGACAAATACGTATACAACAAAGACCAGGTAGAGATGCAAATAGCAAACAGAAGCCTCTACCTAGTATCAAAATACATACCACTTACAGATGAAGAAGCACAAGCCATACTCTACCACGACGGACAATATATCCAAGAAAACAAATATATAGCACATAAAGAATGCCCATTAACATTATTGCTTACGTTCGCAGACACATGGACCGCAGCAACAGAAGAAGAGGGAAGAACAATACAAGAAAATAAAAGATATTATAGGAGGGAATAAAAAATATCGTTTGGTGATAAAATGGGAAATTGTTATTCAAAAGGGGAAATTAGGGATATGTGGAGTGATATCTGTGATGGTCCTCCTGAATTTTTGTATAAACGAGGTGTCACTCTTTTTAATTATACAGGAAATATGAAATGTGAAAATAATATTCAGTACATAGAATTTTTATCTGAAATATTAATCGAGAATTTTAAAATTCTTGAAAAAATTAAGACAGAATCTTCAAATTTGAGAGAAAACAAACCTTTTATCAGGCATTTAGGTATATCTAAATCATATTCAAAGAGCGGCGAAAAATCAATCGTTCGATGTGATGAGAACCCTTTTGCCATGGCCTTATTTAACTCTGGATATCGTTTTCCCCATTTTGGGAAGATAATCGATTACAACTTGTCATTAAAGGAAAATAAAACGAGTGGTCCTGGTTCTATTGATCTTATTTCCCAAAAAACAAAAGATGAAATATTCGTAATTGAACTAAAAACAAGCGAAACAAATAGAGAAACATTATTAAGAGCAATCATGGAAGTTTTTACTTTTGTCATATTGTTGAACAAAATAAAAAGCAAATTTTATAGAGAAATGAAAGAAGTAATTGAGCTTGATCAAAACTTTAGTTTTAGACCTT
>JARVGL010000091.1 GCA_029762575.1 Thermoplasmatota archaeon
GTTTCTGAAGTTTTCCACTCTGTACATCACCACCACGCCAGCGATCCCAGAACTCATAGACCTTAAACGTAACATCATATTCCTTCTCCGCGGCTCTCAGTATCCGTTTATAGATGATCATACCGATCTTTGCAGGAATATCTAAAATATCCCATCGTTGCCAGATGAAGGCGACACGTATCGTTCTTTTCTTATTGAAGGGAAGGGCAGATGACGTTGGGATGACTGCAGGGAGGATCAACAAACAAAAAAAGAGAAGACTGAGATATTTTATCCTTATATGCTTCTTCATATTGTTGCCTCTGATGATAAGATGGAGATGTTGATATAACGCATGTGGGTATAAAGAAGAAGGTTAACGTGAAAAGATAATAAAAAAAGGAAATGGAAAGGAGGAGTCACCTCCAAAGGATCACAACCGTTCTCTTTAAAGAGTGGGTAGTGTGATCGTTGGGACTTCAGCGCCAAAGACGTATTTTGCAGTCCCTAAGAAAAAGGTGTAGCTCATCGCAGGCATCTGCTGAGGGATATGAACATAGATACCCCTGAACCGTAACATAACACCAAGTTGACTACCGCCAAACGTCTTCATCTCCAAAGGATTGAGTCGTAATACCCCTGTGGTACTTGGTATCGGTAATGAATCGGAGGATGCAGCATATTTCCAGATGGTAACAGGTTTTATGATATCTGTTGACGTCTTCTTAAATGGATTAAGAGTATAGCCCCATCCTTGACTAGCAACAATCTGACGACCATTGAGAAGTTCAGAACTAAGGAAATATTGAACTATCTTTGAGAAGATCGGGTGGTTGCTTCCGGTCAAGAAACTCATGAGAAGAGAGATAAGCAGGTTCTTATCAGTCGTGGACCTTAAAAGATCCAATAGTTTTGATAAACGACCTTGCAAGAGCGCTAGTTCCTCAGCATCCAAAAGGGCGGTCTCTTCAGAGATGGACCCATCCGGGTTGATCATTGAATATTCAACCGCATATGTTTCTTCCTCTTGCAGTTGCGTTGCAGAAATTAAAGGAGCCATCGATACACTAACAAATAGTGCTATAACTCCTATAATCATCGTCTTTTTCATATTAACCTTCATATTTTTTGGCCTCCGTTGTCTTATGTGAAAGTATTACTTTTCATGTATTCCTATATATTATATTTTATTTAAACTTTTCTTAAAAAAGCTATTAAAGAAGAGAAAAGGATTATGAAACTCATTCTAACAATTGATGAACTCTCCTAAACGATATGGTTTGGTTCAAAAGCAAAGAGATAAAAGACATTGATAAATACCCTTTGGGTAAACAAACTCATGTTTATAACATATGAAAACCATCAAAACCAGCCGAAAGTATAATAATATAGTACTTTATCTGCTTTCGACCTATAAAGTAGTAACTGACACGGAACGTGATGGAAGTGACACGGAAAAAGACAAAGAAATTTCGAGGTTCAATGACCCATGGCCGAGGTAAAAAAGGTGGCCGTGGTGCTGGTCTGCGCGGCGGAAGAGGCAACGCTGGACTTCATAAACATCGGTTTATGCATCTTCTGAAATACATGCCAGAGCACTTAGGAACACATGGATTCAAACGGCCACAGGAAATGATTAAAAAAGATATTGCGATTAATGTGGGACAACTCGAAGAAAGATTTCCAGGTAAGAAAACCATAGATCTTCAGAAAGAAGGTTTTACAAAGCTACTTGGTGGCGGAAAAGTAACATCTAAGATCGAAGTGACCGTTCGCACTGCAACTCCTAAGGCTATTGATAAAATCGAAGCAGCACAAGGAAAAATCACTATTGCAGAATAAAAAAATCAACAACGGGTTTGGATATGGCAGAAGAAAAGAAAAGTTATCTATACAAGCTTAAACCGTTAATCGAGCGTTGGCCAGCCATCAAAAAACCAGATGGACATGTAACGTTTAGAACAAAGATATTCTGGACCGTCTTATGTCTCATCATCTATTTCATCCTGACCAACATCATGATCTTCGGGTTAAAAAGTGATGTCATCGATCTATTCGCCCAATATCGTTTCATCATGGCCGGAGCATCTGGATCTATGATGCATCTAGGTATTGGACCAATCGTCACTGCATCTATTATCCTTCAATTGTTCGTCGGCGCCAAGATCATTAATCTAGATCTCACCAAATCCGAAGATAAAGCAATCTATCAAGGAACACAAAAGATCCTTGTCATAGTGATGATCTTTGTTGAAGCGATACCTCAGATCTTTGGATATCTGCAACCGACACCAGGCCTAGTCAACGCCGCAGGACCAATTGGTGCTGATATGGTCATTATCATTCAACTTGTCATCGGTGCTCTTATCGTGTTCTTCATGGATGAGACCATATCGAAATGGGGGATTGGTTCAGGTATCTCGTTGTTCATCGCAGCAGGTGTCTCACAATCATTATTCACAGGGATATTCAGCTGGCTCCCAGTCCAAGGAGGAATAGCGAGTTTAAGCAATCCACCTGCAGGAACCATCCCTGGAACATACTATCTTGCAACCCAATTAAGTTTAGGTGATATCGTAGGTGGTGGATATCAATCGATATTCCTTGGAGCTCCAAATGTTGGATATCAAAATGCGATCGTGCCATTACTAGGGACCTTGTTCATTTTCTTCCTTGTCGTCTATGTGGAATCATCCCGTATCGAACTTCCTCTTGCCCATGGAAAGGTAAGGGGTGCTCGAGGACGATATCCTATCCGTTTGATCTATGCATCTAACATCCCTGTTATCTTAATGGCTGCACTTCTTGCAAACATCAATATGTTTGCGATGCTTCTGTATCAATCCAACCTACCACTTCTTGGTAAACAATGGTGGATCGGTATCTATGATCTCACAGTGACGACCCAACCGCTTGGTGGTGGAGCATGGTACCTTTCAAGTCCCGGTGGTATCAATAGTTGGTTGTTACCGATTCTAGCTGGTGGTGATGGTATACATGCCGCATGGCAATATGGTGCAAGAATAATCATCTATCTAGTCGTTCTCATTGTTGGCTCCATCCTCTTTGCAAAGTTTTGGATCGAGACAACAAATATGGGTCCAGCTGATGTCGCAAAACAGATCCAAAGTTCTGGGATGCAGGTACCAGGGTTCCGTAGGGACCCACGGGTGTTGAAAAAGGTCCTTGAACGATATATCCCTGTGGTAACCGTTATTGGTGGTGCGACCGTTGGTGCTTTGGCGGGTTTCGGTGATGCGATCGGAACAGTGGGTAATGCTAGTGGTACAGGGGTATTGTTAACAGTTGGTATCATCATCCAATTATATGAGGCGATTGCTAAAGAACAGGCAATGGAGATGCATCCGGTCTTAAGAGGATTCTTTGGAAACGAATAAACCATCTGTCTACATATTTCAATCGTAACTGGAGGTTGTATCCTCCCTCCTTTATCTATTAATGAGAAAAATGTGAGGAAAACATATGAGAAAAATGAATGATAACGCACAAAGTAGTCAGCTTTTGATATTGATGCTTCTCATGTTTGTCATGTTGTTCATCTTCGGTGACCCTGGTATCAGCGCGATGATATCCACATCACTCAACACTGTATTTTATCCATTGATCGGTTTTAGTGGCAATTATCCTGTTCTCACACTCGTGCTTGCAGGTATCTTCGTAGTCTTTCTATCATCGTTCTTCCAGAACCTGTTCACGGATTGGAAGAAGATGGGTGAATCCCAAGAGATAACAAAGGCGTTCCAAAAAGAAATGACCGCTGCACGAAAAGAAGGTAATACGAACCGTGTGAATAAACTTATGAAGATGCAACCGGAGATCATGAAACGTCAAACAGAGGCATCTAGTGGTATGATGAAACCAATGTTCTTCCTCTTTCTCTTCATCGTCCCTATCTTTATGTGGTTACGGTTCTTCCTCGGAGGGCTTGAATATTATTATTTCACTGTTCCTTGGAACACAAGTATCTCCTTTTTTGATAAACCATTTCTCTGGCAAGCATGGCTCTGGCTCTACCTTATCTTCTCAATGGTAGTTGGTCAAGTGATCAGACAGGGATTAAAATGGATAAGTTGGTCGGATTGGTGGAAGAAAACGAAACCTAGGATACTTCCTTCTTTCAAATAACATGGTAACGATCACTATCAGCGGCACTCCTGGGAGTGGAAAATCAACGATTGCATCTCTTCTCAAAGAGAGACTTGGCCTCCCCTATGTGTACTCAGGGTTGATTTTTCGTTTACTAGCAGAGAAACATCAGATGGACCTAGCTGAGTTCGGAAGATATTGCGAACAACATGATGATATCGATAGAGAACTTGATGATAAACAGTTAGAGATCCTGCGGAAGGGAGATGTCATTCTGGAGGGCCGTCTTTCTGGATGGATAGCGTTTTTAAATGATATCCCTGCATGTAAAGTACTCATCGATGCAGATATAGTTGTTCGTGCACAACGAGTAGTGACAAGAGAAGAAGGAACTGTAGACCAACGAAAAAAAGAGATCATCCTCCGAGAAGAAAATGAATGGAAACGATATAAACGATACTATAACATCGATCTTAAGGATACCTCTCCGTATGATCTCATCATTGATTCTTCAGAGAAAACCCCTGAGGAGATCGTTGAAGAGATCATCACGTTCCTTAAGTAAGAATGGTTTTTTATAGAAGAGTGATATGGGGAGTCTTGAGAGAATGTCAAAACAAGAACACATGTTGCCATCTCAAATGAAACGAAAAAGGATCATAAAAGTCGATGCAGTGACAAATCCCCACTATGGTAAATCTCCAAAGGATCGTAGTGTAGATGAGTTACTAGCCGCAGGTATGATCCTTCTCGATAAGACCAGTGGTCCAACCTGTCATCAGATAGATTCATGGGTGCGTAAGATACTTCAAACCGATAAGGTAGGTCATGCGGGAACATTGGATCCCCGTGTGACCGGTGTCCTTCCCCTAGGAATTGGCAGAGCAACACGTGCTCTTGAAGTGTTATCTGTTGCAGGGAAGGAATATGTTGGCGTGATGAGACTTCATACGGATATGAAAAAGGAAAAAGTTCTTTCTGTGTTCAAAGAATTCCAAGGGGAGATACAACAACTACCCCCAGTTCGTTCCGCGGTGAAACGAATACGTAGGACCCGGTCCATCTATTATCTAGATCTTATAGAGATGAAGGATCGAGATGTATTGTTCAGAGTAGGTTGTGAAGCAGGTACCTATGTGAGAACACTATGTGTTGACATCGGGAAACGCCTAGGTTCTCGAGCACATATGGTGGAACTACGACGGAGCCGTGTCGGTGGATTCCATGAGGATGACACAGTCTGCCTTCATGATGTACAGGATGCATATCAATTTTGGGTTGAAGATAAAGATGAGAAAATGATCCGAAAAGTTACACAACCATTCGAGAAGCTATTTGATCCTTTACCTAAGGTCATCATACGGGATTCTTCTGTTGATGCGGTATGCCATGGTGCTGACCTTGCATTACCCGGTGTAGTAGAAGTAGAGTCAGGGATAGCAAATGATATGCTTGTTGCAGTGTTAACCCTTAAAGGTGAAGGTGTTGGTATTGGAAAAGCGTTGTTATCCACCGATGAGATTGTTACGAAGGATTCCGGTTTGTGCATTGATATCGAAAGGGTCTTAATGAAGAAAGGCACATATCCACCTATCTGGAAAAAGCAT
>JARVGL010000092.1 GCA_029762575.1 Thermoplasmatota archaeon
ATGAGTCAATCTATTACAGGTATCATTAGAAAAGGAAAGTAAAGGCAGTTTGAGAACTATTGTGGAGGTGAAAGAAATATGGCAATAATAAAAAAAGACAAAGACAACAAGTTAGCCGTAACCCCTTCAGAAGAAAAACATGAGATCACCCCGATGAGACCCTATGACCTATGGTCAGAGATGGATCGGATGTTTGATACCTTCAGGTCCAATTTCGATAATCTCTTCTGGCCCTGGGAACACAGAGGTCACCAATGGGCACAACATCGAACACCCCCGATGGATATCGCAGACCTTGGCGATCATTATGAACTACAACTTGAGATGCCAGGTATACCAAAAGATGATATCAACATCGAAGTGACCGCTAACTCCATTGAGGTCTCAGCAACATATGATGAGACCACAGAGGAGAAAGATAAGAACTACTTACGACGGGAACGAAGCAGCGCTCGTTTCTACAGAGCACTCGAACTACCAGAAGAACTCAACCCAGACAACGTCAACGCAGAGCTCAAAGACGGTATCCTCACGGTATCGTTACCTAAGATAGAACCGAAACCACAACAGCGACCTAAAAAGATCACCATCAAATAATATAACACCCTTTCTCTCTTTTTTTAATACTATTGAAATATCATATGGAGGAATGAAAAGCTATGATGGCTGGACAACAACCAATAATTGTGTTAAAAGAAGGAACAACCCGTGAAAAAGGAAAAGGAGCCCGATCAAATAACATCAACGCCGCAGTCGCTATCGCCGATGCGGTGAAATCAACTCTAGGCCCCAAAGGCATGGATAAGATGCTAGTGGACTCCATGGGGGATGTAATCATCTCAAATGATGGAGCGACCCTTCTCAAAGAGATGGATATCGAACATCCTGCGGCTAAGATGATCCTAGAGGTCGCAAAATCACAAGATGAACAATGTGGAGACGGAACGACCTCCGCTGTCATTTTAACCGGGGAACTCTTAAAGACTGCCAATCTTCTCCTTGATAAACATATCCATCCAACGATCATGACATCAGGATATAAACATGCAGCAAACAAAGCTATAGAGATCCTAAGAAAGAGCGCTTCCCCTCTTAGAGCATCAGATAAAGAGATGTTACAGAAGATAGCGATGACCGCGATGGCAAGCAAAGGAGCAAGCGGATCAAAAGAGTTCTTAGCAAAGATAGTCGTTGACGCTGTTACAAGTATCGCAGACAAACACGGTGAAAACACCTTTATCGACCTTGATAACGTACAAATCCAGAAACAACAAGGAGGAAACATCGAAGATACAGAGATCATCAAAGGCATTATCCTTGATAAAGAACGAGCCCATGAAGGAATGCCTGAAATGGTAACAAAAGCTAAGATCGCTCTTGTTAACACCGCTCTAGAGGTCCGAAAGACCGAGGTGGATGCACGTATACAGATACAAGATCCCTCACAACTACAAGCATTTCTCAACGAAGAAGAATCAATGATACGGAAAATGGTTGAGAAGGTTAGAGCTAGTGGGGCTACGGTATTACTCTGTCAGAAGGGAATCGATGATCTTGCTCTGCATTTCCTCGGAAAACATGGTGTGTATGCAATCAAGCAGGTAAAAGAAAGCGATATCAAGAAGATAGCCAAAGCAACTGGTGCTCGGATCGTCTCAGATCTCTCCGATCTACAAAAAGAAGACCTAGGATATGCAGGAAATATTCAACAAAAAAAATATGCGGATGATACCTATACGTTTATTCAGGAATGTAAGAACCCGAAAGCGGTTTCAATCCTTTTGCGTGGTGGTACGGAACATGTTGTTGATGAACTGGAACGAGGAATCCATGATTCACTCTCTGTTGTCAAGGTTGCTTTGCAGGATGGTAAGATGGTTGTTGGTGGTGGAGCATCAGCGATGGAGATAGCAATGGCCCTTAGAGCATATGCTCCAAATGTTGGCGGTCGGGAGCAGATGGCGATAGAGGCGTTTGCTGATGCGATGGAAATCATCCCAAAGACCCTTGCGCAGAATGCTGGGTTTGATGCTATTGATATCATCCTTGAACTTCGAAGACAACATAAGAAAGGTAACAAAAATGCAGGTATCAACGTCTTTACCGGAAAGGTTGAGGATATGATGAAAAACAATGTCATCGAACCACTCAGTGTCGGTCTTCAAGAGATCCAAGCAGCTTCTGAAGCTTCCATGATGATACTTCGTATCGATGACGTCATCGCGTCAAAATCAGGTGGCTCTTCCGCTAGCCCACCCGGTGGATACGGCGGCATGGATGATTATTAGAAAAAGAGATATTTTACATTGAAGCGGTGTTGAATGAAGATAAACCATTCCTTTTCATTCAATACCTCTCCATATTTTTTTTCGCGGTCTATACGATACGTATCTTTATTATTTAAAGAGAGACAATAGGTTCTATAAGAGGATAGTTATCCCGTTTATCTCCTGTTTTGGTGATGTTATAGGGTGTGTCTCCAAAGCCGTCCCCGTTAGCATCCACATCAGTGTAATCATCCCAGTAGTTCCCACCTAGCGTTGGTCCTTTATCCCAGGTGTTCCCGGTGACCTGGTCATCAGCGTTCCAGATGCTGTTGTTGATGAATGTATTATGATATACGGTGTTGGTACGAGCGCCACAGCAGAAATACATACCTTCTTTGTTATCTTGAAAGATGTTTCTTGTGATGTTATTATTATTTGATCCTTTCACCCGCAGACCACAGTAATTATCGATGAATATATTACCAATCGTCTGAACATGATTTGAGCTGGTATAGATATACATCCCGTATTTGGTGTTTGAGTCAAAGATATTATTTTCGAACCGGTTATAATTCGCATAACTTGTATAGATCCCGTTCGCGTTCATATAAAAGATATTACCTTTGATGAGGTTATTGTCTGATTTTATTTGGATACCGGCATTGTTTGTACCTGTTCCCGAACGTTGGAAGGTAAAGCCTGTGATGTTTACCGTACAATCCTTTTCGATGAGGATGATGTTACCGGAATAGTTACCATCGATGATGGTGTTCTCCTTGTTTTGTCCTTTGAGGTTTATCGATTTGTTTATCACGATATGTTCATAGTAGATTCCTTCGTAGACAAAGATGGTCTGGTTCTCCATTGCATCATTGATTGCTTCCTGGATGCTTGTGTAATCCTTTGTACCTTTGCTATCGACATAAAGGGTGTTCTCATCAAGGTTTTCTTCTTCTATGCAACCGATAAAAAGAGTAGAGGTTAGGATGATACAGGTCATCAACACTGGTTTAATCCATTTCATATGAATCACACCTGTTAAGTATCTATAGGGTATTTAAAAATATTCCATAATATGGCTTCATCACTCGATGATACTAAAAATTCTTCGGACTCTATTGCTATTGATAATAGCAATGTGTTAATAAACTACTAGAAATTGATAATATCATACACGAAGATTCTTTGAAATTATTTTTTTTCAGAACAAATGGTATTTCCCTGATTTTTATTGAATATGAATGGACATCGTTCAATCTTAGATAGGTATAGAGGATTGAAGGGTTAACCCTGAGATTCTGATGAAACCAATAAGTGGTGTGAGAAGAGCTAAGAGTCGATCGCGGATAGTATTAAGAAAGTTTGACCTCCTTGTATGATCTGTTTTTCTTTCCTCTAGTGTATTGGCTGGTGGCAGGGGTTGTTTTGAATTATTGTTTGTTGTATAGTGGACAACATTATCGTTGAGATCAGGAGTGAACAAGACCTCTGCATCGGTGTTGTTTTCTATGATACAATCTTGTATGGTGTTATTATAGGATCTACTGAAATAGACGCCATGGACTTGGTTGTTGATGACTGTACAGTTCAGGATTCTATTGTGGTCGTTGTTACTTTTTATCCCACTGATACCATCATGGGTATTTCCGTCAAACAAACAGTTCTTGATAGTATTATAAGATGATTGTTGTAGTTCGATGCCATCACAGTTCTTTATGAACCTACAGTGTTCTATCGTATTGTTATTGGCGGTGAATAAGGATGAACTGATGATGACGATGCCTTCATCGGAACAGTTGAAAAACGTTGAATGAGCAACTATGTTGTTACTTGACCAAAATGCGATACCTACAGGAGTATCTTTGAAATGACAACGGTGTATGGTCGAATAATCTGCGATGACCCTTACACCTGTTGTATAGATCCCTGGTCCTGTGTTGATGATGGTAAGATCTTGTAATATTGTCTGTTCAGATGAGATACTGAGAGCGGGTTTATTTGTCCCAGTCTCTACGATAAAAACAGTTGTATCATCTAGTGAACCTTTGATATGGATGGGTATATGTATCACGAGCTCTTGGGTGTAGATGCCTGATGCTAAAGATAGAATCGAATACGGCGGGGCATCATCAATTATATCCTGTAGATCATCTTGAGGTGTTGCGTAGATGATGGTTTGATCTGTTTCTGCAGTAAGCGGCGTAATAGCGTACAGCAGTATCATAGAAACAAGATAGATAATGATACATGTATGGATTGTTCCTCTCATCTCTCTCATCCATGCTAGTGACCTCTTCTAACAAACTAGCATGCTAGATTCTGTCATCTTTTTTATTTAAAGACCTGTTGTACAACAGACAAAATGACATAATAACAGATCATCTGAACGTAGCATGGGGCCGATAGAATAAAGAAAGACTGATACTATCGATCTCCTATGAGCCTAGAACAGGATTTTCAGTATATGCTTGCACCTATGGAGGATTATACTGATTCTAGTTTCCGATCCATATGCCCTGGAGCCGATCTCACTTTTACCGAGATGGTCACCTTAGAAGCACTTGCTCGAAACAATGCAGTATCCTATAAACGGATACAACTCTATGATGAGACCCCGACGATGATTCAGTTCATCGGGCAGAAAGAAACCTCCCTAACTCGATTCCTTTCTTTTTTTTCGCCAACCCATGGATTCAAAGGCTTTAACCTTAACCTAAGCTGCCCGGTACCAAATGTGGTGAACCAAGGATTAGGGTGTGCGATGATCAAGCGGATATCTAAAGTGAAACGGATCATCGATATCATCCATGATAACGGCTATGATAGTAGTATCAAGATGCGTCTAGGTCTCAATAAACGGGAAAAACAACAAAAAGTCTATCTTCATCTCATTAACGAGGTAGACGCTGACTTTT
>JARVGL010000093.1 GCA_029762575.1 Thermoplasmatota archaeon
TGGTATCTGTATCAGCCTGGGTCCATCCATCTTGAAAGGCATTACCTCGATAAATGTTGCCAGTAGGTGAAACGACTTCAAGGTTGAGATCGTTGATGAGCGTTCTTCCGCTACCGGTGCCTGAAAACGCTTCTGTATCGGTCCATACAAGGCTGATCTTCAATGGCATCTGTTCGTTATCAATCATGATTAGATGTTCCTTGACCTGTCCACTCTCTGTGAAGATATGCTCTTGATCTATAAGATAAAAGGAAAGGGGATCATCAGAGGGATATTGTAATTTTGAGAGATCGACCATGCCCCATCCTTCAAGTCGGTTGGGGATAGGATCTGTGTTGCCGTTGGTATCATTGAGATCATATGCGGTGTTTATGAGAAGTGCCTTCACCATCGCAGGGCTGGGACGCTTCCCTTGGTTCTGCTCATACCATTGCACGGTGACCGCTGCGGCACCAGCTACCGCAGGAGCAGACATAGAGGTACCTGAACCCCATTCATATCGGGGATCAAGGGTATACAGACCGTGAAGATTACTTCCAAAAGCGTTTGGTGATCTAGTGGAGAGTATCGCCTGTCCTGGTGCGACCACATCAGGTTTCACTCTGTTATCCGCAGTCCATCCTCGTGAGCTGAATGAAACAATAGCATCAGGGTTGTTCCCATTGTTATAGGTGTTGCCATAGCTTGTGCTCTCAGGCATATAGGATTCCGTTGCTCCAATCGTTATCACATTCTTTGCATTGGCGGGGCTGCTGATGGTCTGATGACTAGGACCACTGTTCCCTGCGGATATCGTGATGATGATGGGTTGATTGCCTGGTGTCTCTCTATCAGCATCCCGTACTGCTTTGTCATAGGCATAATCGTTAGTTCCATACATGCCGTTACCGTACATATCACCCCATGAATTGGAATGGACATATGCATCGGCATGCTGTTGTGCCACCTCAACTATCCTATAGGGATCATCGGGTCCTATCCAACCGCCGGTATCACTGAATATTTTCACTGCATATACCATGGATCCATAGGCAAGACCCTGCCCCCCATAATAGGGACCATGACCCCCGTAGGTGACCGTGGTACCTTGATAGGTGTCCCCCGCGGCTGATCCAGCGCAATGGGTTCCATGACCATGGCCATCCTGCCATTCATCTTGGACATCGAACCCATAGCCGCCGATTATGCGACCAGTGAAATCCAAATGACCTGCATCACCTAATGAACCGTTACCTAACCCGGTATCTGCGATTGCGATAATTACTCCGTCTCCGGTGTATCCTAGCTGATTGATATATGCGCCAGCAGCATCATGAACACGGTATGGTGTGGATAGGTTGTCGTCTTCATCCATGATCCAGGCACCTCCACCGATGATCTGGGAATCCATCTCTGAATGTAACGTTGGTTCCCCGTATTGGGAGATATAGCTCACCTCGTTGATATGGGCTAGCTGGTAGAGCTCATCCTGTGTTGAGACCATACTGATGCATCGAATACCTTCTTCACTGGTCCCATCAACACCTAAGATCTCTGTGATTTCATCTATCGATGTGAGAGTTTTTTTGTCTGCTATGGGAAGGAGTTCAAAAGTTATCAAACCGGGTTGTATTCCTTGTTGGAGTTTGTAGAACGGATGATAGATGCCTACCCAGTCCACAAAAGAGAGATTCATAATCTTATGAGCATAGTCTGGTGTCATGCGTACCATGTATGCATAGTTTGGTATGTAATGTAACACCTCTACACCCATCTCTTCAAGGATTGGTCTCCATCCTTTTGCTAGGGGACCGATCATGTGTATGATGTAGACGCCGTTCTCATTTGGTGTATATTCTTTTCTCTGTAGTGCTTGGGGAAGATCCGGTTCTCCTTTACTGATATCAAATGTGTGATCGTTGATTGAAAGTATTGTTCGATGTTGCAGGGTGTTGATGAAAGAACTGTGTTTTTGTATCTCTGGGATGACTGAAGATGCCGTCTCTATAAGCAGAGAAGTATCATAGGTCTCAAGTATCCTAGCACCAAGTGCCTCTAAATTCTTTTGGTCTAACTCTTTTGTTTCGACGAGTATGATCCTCTTTGTGTCTATGTCTGGTAACGTATCGTATCCGGTGATCCCTGTAATAGGGATTGTTATGATCAGAAGTCCCAGTATGATACGAGACAATACGGTCGATTTTTTCATGGTTTGTTTGCTTTAGTCTCCTGAGTCTTTCTTCTAATTATATGAGAAGGGTAAAGGCAACTTTCCATTATATATTATTTATATGATATAAAAATATGCTGTAAACATATACTTTGCAACAGGAGAATGTGTGTGTTGGTAAACCCGTACGATAGATGGAATGAAAATATTTATAACGTATTGATAGAGAGCGAGATCCTGGATCAGTAATTCTCTTAGGGTGCAATCTAATCCGCATGATTTATCGTCTCATCTTTTTCATCGATACAATTAGATAGGGATCCCTAGGGCGTTGAAGGTTGATTTCACTACGATCTGCACCCATCCAAGTTTGGGAATGGTGAACATGGGTCTTCCAAGGATCCGTTGGGCTGGAATTGGTCTGAAATCATCACTTGGGTTCGCATCACCCTTGGTCAGATAATACGTTCTTCCATCCTCTTCAGTGATCTCAACGATGCGATGGATGATCTTAGAAGTGTTATCAAAGGAGAGATATTGAACGATATCTCCAACTTGTAATGTCGAGGTGTTCACATCATCGATGAGGACGATGTCACCAACCTGATATTCTGGAGCCATGCTCCCACTATAGATGACCGTAGGGGTCACGCCAAGGAATCCAAAGGAGAAGAAGACGATGATGACAACAAGGATGGCTACAAAGGTCCAGTTATCACTTCTTTTTTCTTTGCGTCTTAACCGTCTCATCTGTCGTTGTTCTTGTGGTGTGATCAATGATCCTTGTAACACGATG
Organism: Thermoplasmatota archaeon; assembly: GCA_029762575.1. Taxonomy (GTDB): domain Archaea; phylum Thermoplasmatota; class E2; order DHVEG-1; family DHVEG-1; genus EX4572-165. Next base: position 2,946 of record JARVGL010000093.1, read on the forward strand.
AATCCAATTGCTGGAGCGATGGTTCCTACAAGTGCTAACAGCGTCCAATGGGGGTCAGGGATGATCGGGCTGAACCATTCAAAGCAGAGGAGAACACCCGTATAGCTCATGGACGCAGTGGCACCTCCTAAGTATGCAAGATAGGTCGCTAGGAGATTAATCGTTAACGCAGTGATAAAGGTCTTACCGAGGAACTCAAGAGCTGGTACGGGTCTATCAAAGGTGAGTAGGGAAAGATTATCAAAAGGAAGTTGTATGAACATGAACAGTAACGTAGTAAGGATGATGATAAGGGTGAGATGTTTTTTTGATAGATTCATGGTGTTGACGACATAGGATCGAGCTAATTCGATACCTATGAGAAAACTTCCCACGTATACTAGGTTGATAAGGATCCCCTGAGGGGTGAACGAATATGGGCTTCTGCCGAATTTGGTAAAGATGCCGATGATGACAAGCATGCTAACCTGGAATATACCAAGCATTAATCCCGCATGAACCGGAGAGTTTCCTAGATACCATCGGCGTACTCGTTTGAACTGAAGAATGTTTTTGCCTTGTCTTGATGCTAAGAGAAACGCAGTGACTGCTATACTTATCCAGAGCAAGGGTCTAACCACGTAGGCTCCAAACATACCAAGACTAGGCAGTAGGGTCCTTTGCAGTATGAGGATGAGGATGAGGTGAAGAAGGAGAAGTATCATCATATGAGATCAACAGTGCAAGGGAAAAATACATCGTTGTTTATTAGGGTTTTGATTTTGACATGTATAAAAGAGGGGGAGTGATATTAAAGAAAAAGGGTATGGGCCTGACTCGACTTATTAACATATTTTTTTGAAATATTACCTAGGGGGCAATTGTTTGTTCAATGAGTTCTAGCTGTAGAAGCAGGGTTCCCTCAGCATCATATGCATGATCTTGGATGCTAGAAATGATAACTGTAACAGCTTCCTCTGGTTCTAGGTCTGATCCTTTCACGATGGGGACACTTTCAGCGGTTCGTACTACTTGCATCCTTAGATCAAAATCAGCGTTAAACGGTGTTTGAAGAATGATATCATGGATTGTTACTGGAATAGATCCAATAGTAAATTGGATCTGTGTTTCATACAAGAAGTCTGTGCTCAGGTTATGATAGTCAATGGTAATATTAACGATAGTTCCTATCGGGTCAGATGGAGATTGGGTGTTTTTTGTAGTGGTCTCTAGCTCGTTAACATTCAGATAGGAATGTAAATAGCCTGCTCCTGGTACTACTCTATAGTCTTCATCATTTGTGACATAGGCTTCATAATCATCCATAATAGGATCATACAGATTCCAGACAAATGTTCCCCTGGTGCGGATATCATTGAGAACCGCATCTCTTTTCTCGTTAGGATCTAACACAGGAATGTCCTCTTGAAACGTAGCGTAAGAAAAATAGATTAAGGCTAATACGAACAGGATGATAAGAATAATCTTTATACTGCCTTTTTTCCTCAAACGACTTCATCTCCCTTTTGAGAGTACTAGTGAATAGCGCTATGTATATTAACACTTTTAGAAAACAACGTGAGTTATTAGTTTTTGTGTTCAAAAAAAGGGTTTGTATTTTGTTGTGTATGCGGGAACCCTGCGTAGTTTTTGTAAAATTTTTCTCTATTCTTGAAATAATGGAGTCGAAAGTATGTTTGATAAAAGATAGTTTGCTGCATAAATCCAATCATAACCTAGATCAATTAGTTGAACTTATTAATACTACGGTGAACTAATTATGACGCAAGCGTTGATAACATTAGATGAGAATATAAATCGAGTGTTAAATATGGTAAAAGCCAAATATGATCTTAAAGATAAAAGCGAAACAATTGAATTTATTGTAAAAAAATATGCGGAATATGAAAATGAACCTGAATTTAGACCTGAATTTATAGAAAAAAATAAACAAAATCAAAAAAGAAAAAAGTATTCATGTTGATGATTTCGCTAAGAGGTATGACTTAGATGTACACTCTTGAAATTAAGCCTATAGCAGACAGAATCTTCAAGAAACTGAAAAAGAGTTAATCTTGGCAAAGTTGAACATCTAGATGGATCACATAATATTGATAAGAATCAACGGTGACTATAAGATCTGTTCCTTTATATGTTGTAAATGTTCCTGGATCAGGTCTAGAATTTGGAAGATCAGCTTCAGTATATCCTTG
>JARVGL010000094.1 GCA_029762575.1 Thermoplasmatota archaeon
TAACCCATCATCTATCTTGTATGAAGCGATGCGTATCTTTTTTTGTGATTCGATATATCGTTGAAATACCAGTCTCATCGTTTCAAAATCTTTGATATGAAACATTGAATAGAATTGTTCCATATATGACAACGGTGTTTTAAGGAAATCCTCATAACGAATCTCGATGAGATTCTCTGAAGGTATTAGGTCCTTTTCCTTGAAATATTTATCATGCATTCGGATATACATATCTACCATTGCATTCTCAAAAACGTCCCAGGATGGTGGCTTTTGGAGGCATTGTAACGTCATCTCTTTTTCGATGTTCCGTTTCATCGATAGATACACATGATAGGGATTCCGATATATGTGGATGAATTTTGCATCAGGGAATAATTCTAGGAGGAGTTTTACTCGTGCAGTATTGGAAGGATTCTTTAGCACAAGCTGTTTACCTTTATAATATAATGTTAATTTCTTTATAAAGTACATAAAGATCTTCTTGAAATCTTCTACTTCTTTTTCTGAAACATGTCGAAAATCCACATAATTATTATATCTTTTCATATTTGTTGGGAAGAGCCACCCATTGTAAAATGAATAGGGTGAAATATTTCCTAAAGCATATTCTTCTTCTTGTGGGAAATCCGCAGCAAGGTCCACATCATCCTGTGGTCTTTTCTCAGGCAATGATGATTCAACAAGTGGTCGTATCAATCGCTCAAAACCTAAGAAGAGAGAGGGAACCGTTATCTGGATTGTTGTTGGGAACCCAAATTGAGGATCCTGAGAAAAGAGATTATGCAGATAGGTTGTTCCGCTTCTCCAATGGCCCAGTATGAATATGGGTGGTTTCTTTATCTCTGTACGATGAATATGTCTATCGAATCTAAGTCGTTCGATGGTATTGAATGGAGATAATGCCAAACTTAAGGTCGTTGCATAGATAGCTCTTGGGAGACCTAGCGGGGAAACCTTAAAACGGTTTTGTCCCATAAGTTTGAGAAGATTCATAAAGGTTGATCCTGCGAGAGGTTCATAGCTTACATCAAGTGGATTTATGTCAAAGATATCAACGTGGACCATATTGTTCAAACCCTTGGTATCATTTTCTATCGTAAGTTTAAGGTGGTTTATGGTATCTATAGATTAACAAGAAGCTTTATATTAATTTTGGTATATGGATATAATTTATCGTCGATCAACGTATACCAAATAGTCATATTATATAAATACTAGAAATTAATACATCACTGGGGTCTAACAGTGTCAGCTCAAGAGAAAAAACCAAACTTCGATTTTAAAAAAGAATTAGATATACCGCAAAAAAGTCTCATGGAACTCTTCCGAGAAATCGCTAGAGAAAACAAACAGAACAACGCAACCTTCTTTAAAGGAAAATACAAAACATATCATGAGCTTGAAGTAGAAGTAAACAAACTAAGCAATGCATTTCATTCATTAGGGATACAGAAAGGTGATCGAATCGCTGTTCTTCTCCCGAATTGCCCGCAGTATATCACCACATTCTTTGCAACTCAGGCACTTGGAGCTATCTTCACAGCGATAAATCCAATGAACTCACCATTAGAAATCGAGAAACAATTAAATGATTCTGAACCAAAACTACTCATAACTCTAGATATCTTTACTGATAAGATCAAAGCAATTGAGGAAAAACTCACTTTGGATCACGTCATCATCACATCAGTTGCTCGAGAACTACCTAATACAAAGAAATACATCTACAAACTCAATACCATGAGAAAAAAGGTGCCCCTCAAGAATAGTCTCCCCTACGATACAATTATCTATACACAAGATGCAACGGTCATTGATGTTCCAATAAACCCTAAAGAAGATATCGCCATCCTACAATACACTGGTGGAACCACTGGATCATCTAAGGGTGCAATGCTCACCCATTACAATCTTATCTATCAGACAGAGATGCTAAAATACTGGAGAACGGGTTTAGAAAAACAGCCAGACGGACAATTGAAAATTGCTGGGGTTCTCCCCTATTCACATATCTTTGGATTAACCTCCTCATTTCTTTGGCCTATCGCAGAGGGAGCAACGATCTATCTTATACCAGATCCGCGTAAGCTGGAAGAGATCATGCGCGTTATAAACGATTTCAAGGTCCATTTTCTCAATTGTGTACCCGTTTTCTTCCTGAAATTCGCTACCCATCCCCATGTGAACAAATATGATTACTCCTCACTACATCTCTGTATCTCAGGTGGTGAAAGTCTCCCAGTAGAGACCGTAAAGATCTTTGAAGAAAAAACCGGTTGTCTTCTTATTGAAGGATATGGGCTCACTGAAGCATCACCGGTCACCCATGCCAACCCACCGAATAGACAGCAGAGATCAACTGGGTCCATTGGAGTACCTGTCCCCAACACACAGGCAAGAATCGTGGATACAGAGACCGGCGGAGTAATCGATACCCCAGATGTCTCTGGAGAATTATGGGTCAAAGGACCAGGTGTCATGAAAGGCTACTGGAAAAATGATAAAGCAACAGATGAAACAATCATCGATGGATGGCTAAGGACCGGAGATGTTACCATCCTTAACGACAGTGGATACTATAAGATCATCGATCGTTTAAAGGACTTGATCATCGTCTCAGGTTACAAGGTCTGGCCAAATGAAGTTGAAGAGATCCTTTTAACACATCCCTCAATCCTAGAAGCAGCGATAATCCCACATCATACAGAGTTAGGGACAAAGATCAAAGCAGTCCTTGTAAAACATCGGTCATCTGAGAACATAAGCATTGATGACCTACGATCATATTGTAAGAAATTCCTTGCACCATATAAGATACCTTCTCTGATTGAATATCGAGATGCTCTCCCCAGATCTCTAGTTGGAAAAGTTTTACGACGGGAACTGCAAACCACAGCGGAGTAATGTATTAGCAATGAATAACATGCAACTACTTTCACCCTTATGTTCCTCTTTCTTGTTTAAACAGTAGTAGGTGAAACAGATGAATACGATACTTAAGAAGTGCAAAAAATACAAACGTTCAGGTCTACCAACCGTTGCTAAGCGAGTAGGACTCTATCCATATTTCAACACGATTGAAAGCGAACAAGGACCGATGGTCACCATGTCAGATAGGGAGATCATCATGCTTGGAAGTAACAATTACCTAGGTATGACCGGGCATCCAGAGGTTAAAAGAAAAACCATGGAGGCCATTATGGAATTTGGTGTTGGAACAACGGGATCTCGACTTCTCAACGGTACCTTCCAACTCCATGCAACGTTAGAGAAACGCCTTGCTCGATTCCTAGGAAAAGATGACTGTATTGTATTCTCCACGGGATTACAAGCTAATCTAGGTGCCATCTCAGCATTGATATCACCAAACCACGAAGAATGGGTCCTTTCAGATGAACTCAACCATGCATCTATCATCGATGGACTTACCTTGTCAAAGATCCCAAAGGACCGTAAGATCATCTACAAACATAACAATATCAGTGACCTATACGATAAAATACGATTGACACCAAAAGGTAATTGCCTGATCATAACCGAAGGCATCTTCTCCATGGAAGGAGATATATCACCATTAAAAGATATTGTTTCCATCGCAAAACAACATGATGCAATGATCTATCTAGATGATGCCCATGGCGTAGGAGTACTTGGCCCAAACGGACAAGGTACCGCAGCTCATTACAATGTCTCAAAGGATGTAGATATCATTATGGGTACATTCTCAAAGAGTTTTGCTTCATGTGGTGGATATATCGCCGCTAGTGAAGAGATCTGCAACTGGATTCGTCACAAAGCACGATCATTCATCTTCTCTGCAAGTATCCCCCCAGCCAATTGCGCTACAGTACTAGCTGTGTTGGATATCATTGAAAAGGATCGTTTTCCTCAGGAGAACCTCAAAAAAGTATCAGATAGGATGAGAAAAGGATTGGTGCAAGAGGGGTTTGAGATAGGTAACTCAACAACACCAATAATCCCAGTGATCATCGGAGATGATATCAAAGCGTTCAAGTTCTTTAAGAAACTGTTCAATAGAAAACCCGTTGGTGTTTTTACTAACCCTATCCGAGCACCAGCTGTACCTGAGGGACGAGAACTTCTTCGAACATCCTACATGGCAACAATGACCCCTGAAATAATCGATCAAGCATTGGAGATCTTTGCAGAGATTGGAAAGAAAATGAAGATGATCTAAAGATACAATGCATTCAATTATTACTTTTGGAGAGAGACAACAATGAGTGAAAAGGTGATACTAATTACCGGAGCCTCTTCAGGCATCGGGAAGATATGCGCAGAATATCTTACAACAAAAGGGCATATTGTCTATGGTACAAGTAGGCACAGTCCGTCCCCACCAACTAACACTGAAGGAAATTCTCTTTATATGATCCGTATGGATATTCAGGATGATGTATCCGTACAACAGGCAATAGAGCACATAATGAAAAAACAGGGGAGAATCGATGTGGTCATCAATAACGCAGGATATGGGATAGCAGGACCCGTAGAGGAAACATCTATGCAACGGGCCCATGAACAGTTGGAAACAAATCTTTTTGGTGCGGTCCGTGTATGCAGATCCGTGCTTCCTCATATGAGAATGCAAAAAAAGGGGTTGATTATCAATGTCAGTTCTCTTGGTGGTCTCATGGGTCTTCCATTTCAAGGGTTCTATAGTGCATCAAAATATGCATTGGAAGGTCTTACTGAAGCATTGCGCTTAGAGGTCAAGGCATTTGGTATCAACGTAACACTTCTTGAACCTGGAGATATACAAACATCATTTACAGAGAGACGTGAAAAAAGCAATATATCTAAAGATTCTGTATATCATACTTCGTTTCAAAGAGTGATGAACATAGTCGAGGAAGAAGAACGATCAGGGGTTCCTCCTATTATAGTCGCAAGACGTTTGGAAAAAATAATCAACAGAGCAAAACCAAGGCAACGATATCGGGTTGGATCTCTTTCACAACGATTCGTCGCATCAATGAAAGGAACAGTA
>JARVGL010000095.1 GCA_029762575.1 Thermoplasmatota archaeon
AACATAACAAAGTCGTTTCATATCATATCTGATATATACATGTAAAATATCAAGTATATTATAAAGAATGAGAGCATATGAATACGATACGAAAAAACAGGGATATACCTAATGGAAAGGATACAGAAAGCCTTAGGGGTGTATCCCTAGTAAAGATTTAATAAGGACTAAAGATTATCTGAAACAAGACATAACTATAAGGTTCCGTGATGAAGTGTATCAAAACCAAGCCAGTCCACATAGCGAAGAAGAAGAATACATTCGATTAAGATTACCACGAAGAAATCAAAAAGAGATATTTGCTATTGCGGAACGACTCATGGGTGGGTCCCGTATCCATGTCATATGTTCAGATGGAAAAGCCAGGATGGCAAGGATACCAGGAAAGATGAAACGAAGCGCTAGAGTCAGAACCGGGGATCTTTTAATCATAAAACCATGGGACATCCAAGACGAAAAAGCCGATGTCCTCTATCGATACACAAAAACACAATCAAAGATATTAAGTAGAAGAAGGTTACTTCCTGAGGAACTTGATGTCTTCTGATGATTTTTTTCTAAATAAAAGAGAAAACAAAAAAATAGACCTAAAATTACAAAAGCTTGCAGAGATTACTGGTTTTGATAGAAAAACACTTGATGAGGTCTTTGATCGTTCAACATTACATAGTATAGAAAAACTCATATCCGATAGAGTCATCGATAGCCTTGAATTCCCCATCTCAACAGGGAAAGAAGGAAACGTTTTTCTAGCAACAACACCACAGGATACACCCCTGGTCCTTAAAATATATCGAACATCAAATTCAACATTCAAACATATGGCAGACTACATCATTGGAGATCCTCGTTTTCAATCGATACATAAATCAAAAAGAGACATCGTCTATGCATGGACCTCAAAAGAATACAAGAACCTTCAAAAACTCGAAACAATAGGGATACCTGCGCCCAGACCCATTAAAAAGATCGACAATATCCTTGTCATGGAATTCATAGGAGATAAAAATCAACCTGCCCCGTTGCTCAAAGATGTCGAACTTAAAAACCCAAAAACAATCTACAAACAGATAATCAAAGCAATCAGAAAAATGTACCAAGAAGAAAATCTCGTCCATAGCGACCTTAGCCAATACAACATCCTGATACATAAAAACAAAGCCTATATCATCGACCTAGGACAAGGAGTATTAAAAGGCCACCCGCTTTCAAATGAATATCTGAAACGAGATATCCATCGAATTGTAAGCTATTTTAAAAAATATGATATCACAGAGAACGAAGAGACCTTATACAATAAAATAATTACAGGGAAATAAGAGGATTAATACTATGCGTTATATACGAATCCCTATGGAACGAGTTGGTGTACTCATAGGTCCAGAAGGGGAGATAAAAAAGAAGATTGAACAAATAACAAAAATAAAACTATGTATCAACTCAGAATCAGGTGAGATAACCTTCAATGAACAGGAATTATCTGATCCATTTAAGATGTTCATCATCGAAAACATCATACGGGCCATTGGACGTGGATTCTCACCTGAAAACGCATTTCTCTTGTTAAATGAAGATATGGACCTTTTCATCTTTGATATTCATGATTATGTGGGAAAAAGACCAACCCATGTCCAACGTTTAAAAAGCAGAGTGATTGGAAGTGAAGGAAAAACAAAACGAGTATTAGAAGAACTCACTGAATCAAAGATATCAATCTATGGACATACAATAGCTATCATAGGGAGCATCTTCAACATAGATATCACCAAAAAAGCAGTTGATAAGCTCCTTTCAGGCAGTAAACATGCAACGGTCTATCGTTTCGTCGAAGGATCTATGAAAAAACTACGATTAGAAGGTGGGTTCTAAACGGCTTTATAGGTAATCTTTTAATAGGAAACTGTATTCTGGTGTTTTGTACTCTTATAGTATGCCGTCCTAGCTCAGCTGGTGGAGCACTCGGCTGTTAACCGAGCGGTCGCCGGTTCGAATCCGGCGGACGGCGTAAACTATAAAACATCATCTATACGTTTTTAAACATGGTTATTCTCCCATTATATTTTATTGGAAACATTTAAAAATAATGCACATATAATAAGTATTGGTGTAATATCCTTATGAAAACTTCAGGTTTTAAAATGAGCGGTAACAGATTTTTAATACTACTAATTGCTTTTTTATGCTTTTCAGGGTTATCTCAAGGAATCGCTATCGATTTCCAAAATACCAATATCTTTCAACAATCAACACAGAACCAAGGAATTATCAATATAACCCCCCAAGAAGCTTGGGAGATGTGTTCAACAACTTCTGATGGATTACAATTCCCTATAGATGTAAGATCCAGATCAGAATGGGTAGCAGAACGTATCGATACTCCTTTTCCTGAGTTCACTAATACTTTTGCGTTATCAGCATTACAAACAGAATCAGGTTTACAAACCTTCATGGAAAAATATGATGGAAAAAACGTTATCATATACTGTTTAGCAGGTTCCCGAAGTGCAACAGCCGCTCAGATACTTGCCACAAATAATTTTAACGGTACCATATATAATGTGGAAGGTGGCATAACAGCTTGGAAACAAGCAAATCTGCCAACAAAAAAGGGAAACACTCCCCCCTCTCAACCATCTCCACCTATTGGTCCAGATATCTGTGGTGTTGAACAAAGTATTATATTCCAATCATTAGGGATAGATCCTGATGATGACGTTATTAGATATGGATGGGACATAAACGACGATGGATCCATTGATATATGGTCTGAGTTTGTTGAATCTGGAGAGCCCATTGAACTATCATATATCTACTCGAATCCAGGCATATTTAATATAACCGTGCTTATTGAAGATATCGTTGGAGAACGAAGCGCAATATCAGATAAAAAAACTGTCCTTGTAACAACTCCGCCAACCAAACCAACGATCAACGGACCAAACAAAGGGAAGGTCAATGAAGATCTAATCTTTCTTATATCAAGTAGTGATGTGGATGGAGACAATGTCTACTATCTTGTCGACTGGGGTGATGACACAGGATCAGAATGGATTGGACCCTATGAACAAGGTACATCTATTGAGATAAATCATTCTTGGGATGAAGAAAAGACCTATACGTTACGAGTTAAAACAAAAGATATCCATGATATTGAAAGCGATTGGACATATCATCAGATAAGTCTACCAAAAATGAATATGCTACAACATCTTAATAGAAATATCTGGCACCTCTTCAATAGTATCTTTAGAGTATATACCCTCTCAATGTTCTGCTTATAGAACTTAGCAATGAAGATAATATTTTAGATCGATATCGGAAACCTCCGATAAATATGAATCTAGTTCCTGTTTCTTTTTCTCTATATAGGTGTTTACAAGATGAGAGCCAAGTTGTTTTTTTAGATAATCATCTTTTTCTAATTCTTGTAAAGCCTCTAAAAGACTTGATGGTAAGCGATCGATACCCAAGGTGTTGAGTTCATTTGCTGACATCTCGTAGATGTTCTCTTCTACATTCTTATACGTGATTTTACGCTTTATACCATCTAATCCCGTATAGATAAGAGATGCGAAAAAGAGATAGGGGTTTGCTGAGGGGTCTCCGTTACGGACCTCTACATCAACGTTCTGCTTCGCAGCGATACGGATAAGACTTGTGCGATTATGTTTACCCCATGCTATATAGACTGGGGCCTCATAATGGGGAATAAGCCGTTTATATGAGTTGACGGTAGGGTTTGCAAACGCTGCGATACTTTTTGCATGAGCTAGTATCCCCCCTATGAAATACCGTGCGGTATCACTTAATAGATCAGGGTCTTTTGCATCATAAAAAGTGTTTGATCCTTTCTTCATAAGCTTGATATGGGCATGCATACCGTTGCCGGCTTCATCAGGGAAAAGTTTAGGGATGAAACTAACTTGAAGATCCTCTAACGATGCGATATCTCTAGAAAGATATTTAAAATACATACAGAAATCAGCTGCATCAATAGCTGATAGAGAGTTTATCTCGATCTCATGTTGAAAACGACCATTCTCATGATGATGATATTTGACATCGATACCTGTTTCCATGAGAAGCTCTGAAAGTGTTTTTCTGAATTCTTTGGCTTCATCGATTGGAGGAGGTACTAGATATCCTTCATTGATACGGGGACCATACAGGTTGTCTTCATCCTGGTCAAAGACAAAGAATTCCATTTCAGGAGCGATAATGACCTCATCGAATCCTTGTTTATGTGCAAAGTCGATTGCTTGTTTCAACGCATTTCTCGGGTCCACTGGAGATGAATGATATGTTGTATCATAGATATCAGCGATGATACGTGCCTCACTTGATTCATGGGGGAGGATATGAAACGTCTCTGGATCAGGCATTGCTATCATATCTGATCTTTCGACATGTGTTAGTCCAACCGATGACCCATCAAAACCTAATCCTTGCCTAAGAATATGGTCCTTTAAAAAACGATCTGAAGGGAGATGAATGGTACGTAACCCACCCATGAGATCTGTGAAATGAACTTGGATCCATTTAACATCATGTTCCTTTATCTTGTTACTAATGGTACTTAATTGCATATATCTGCTGGAATCAACAAGGATTATAAAAATATTAAGGAGTATTTTCAACTAAAAAGGATAATTATCCTAGAGGCAGTGTGTAAAAAGTCCTAAATCACTTTTCATTTCTAAATGTGGATTCAGGATCAAGGCCAAATTCATAAACAGCTCTTGGCATTAGTGAGAGATTATAACCCACCCAGGACAATGATTCCTCTATCTTTTGTGACGTTAGGTTTATACTCCTTACATAACTGCTGAACTTTCTTTTCTTGGCTGAATTGGCACTTTCCACATTTGACCTCATATGATATTTCTCATATGCCAGTTCCGGATTTTCTTTGAAATCATTGATCATTCTTTTCCAGGCAGAAGATCCTCTAGCTTTGGAGATCG
>JARVGL010000096.1 GCA_029762575.1 Thermoplasmatota archaeon
CTCAGTACTCTCAGGAGGTTGATAATGGATATGGTTATTATCGATGTAACTACCACTATAACAGAGAGCAGTACCCACAACTCCTTGGGTCATTATAGCATGTTTGACGATATCGATGTTTTCAAGATCCTCTCCTACCGTATACCATTCAATATGTCTTGGGTAGTAGATATGAAAAGAATCATTGTAGCGTTCTGGTGGTGAAGAATACGATTGTCCATCTTGTTCCCGAACGGCTCCTTCCCCTCGGGAAAGATAGGCTGAGGTGACAAGATAATCGCCTCCTTGATGGACCACAAGCCCTCCACCTGTCGGTGGGTCAGTATCATCATTATTGAACTTATTGAACCCATTCCACCAGTCAAGATGATATTCAGCAAGATCAGGAGAACCTTGTTCACCAACGTTTCGCCATACTCCAGTCATCATTAAATTTCCTTCCATCGCAGCCATTGCACCATGTGTCCAACAGGTACCACCTTGCTGGCTTTTAACAGGAGTCACATAATTGGAACCATTGACATTTCGCAGATCGAAAGACTCTGGCAGATCCATAAACGTCTTATTTTCCGTATTTAGTGGCAAAAAAGTTTCTATTAGTTGTTCGGTGTTTTGAAAGCTCATCGCGGTTGCGGGAAAGACAAGTATAAGACCGCAAGTAATGAGCAAAAGTGATTTGATTATACTGTTTGTAGTATTCATAGTTGACCCCATATATTTTATTAGTTCAGCGTATAAAAAACTTCTTATCGCTATCAAGTCTTCTACATATAATGTATATTATTTAATTATTAATTATATTGGATAAGTCACAACTGTTACATCAAAAGAAAAGACACATATGATTCATTTAAAATACAAAAATAGATGAAATTGAAAATGTGATTTCAACAATAATATTTTATATACTAAAAAATATCATTTAGTGTTAAAAAAACAGAAAAGAGGATAGAAAAGATGAACCCACATAGAGAATATAAAAAACTTCTGATCTCTTCAATATTCATACTTTCTTTGACAATGATATCACTGTCAGGTTGTGTCGATCCTATTGATGAACCAGTATTGCCCGAGAGAGGGTTTTTCATGGGATTATTGCCTACACCTGCAGACGGGCAAGATTTTTCTGATGTATACCTTCAAGCTGCAGCATATGCTGAGTTCGTCCCCATATGGTCCTCTGGTACCGGCGCATCAGGATTCTGGGATTATGCCGATACACTCTCAGGCTGGTGGGGAAATACCTTTTTAAAGGAATACATAAGAGGTAATGGTATGTTCCCGCTCATCCATTTCTCATTTATTGACAAAAAGGGAGAACAACTGGTCCTAAAAACACCGGAGAGCTTAGCAGATGCCACCCTTAGCACCCCGGAATGGAGAGATCTTTACAAGGCATCGGTTCTTGACGTGGTTCAAACAGCCCATCCAAAATATATCTCCATTGGTAATGAGGTCAACCGCTGGTATGAAGTATATGGAACTAGTGAGACAGACCCTAATGGATTCCAACATTTCGTTAGCCTCTACGAAGAGATATATGATGCTATAAAAGCCATAGCTCCTGATACCTTTGTGTTCTGTGTGTTTTCAAGGGAGATAGTAAGTGAAAACCGCGAGGCAGATATGTCGTTTATCAGCATGTTTGATGTAAATAAGATGGACATACTAGCCCTTACAACATATCCTTATGTCCTACCAAAGATAAGCAGGGCATCTGATATTCCTTTGGATTATTACTCTTCTGTTGCAGATTTCATGCCCAACAAACCATTTGGTTTTAGCGAGATAGGTTGGTCAAGTCTTGATTTCTTTGGAGGAGAACAAGGTCAATATGAGTTCCTTATCAACCTTTCAACCATTTTGACTGTAGACCAAGGAATCGATCTTTATCTTTTTGGGTATATCTGGCTTCACGACCTTGAAGGAGGCGATGCCACTGGACTTATTAGAAGAGATGGTTCGGAAAAACAAGGATATGAAGCTTGGAAGGAAATCTCACAGCAAACTTAGAAAAAAAGATGGCCGTGTAATTAAAAAAATCGATTTTTCCATTGTGACGTATCAGCAAAAAGTCTGGGTTCTACATCCTGCATCATGAATATATCATGGTCTAGGAAATGATCAATCGCTTCAATTTCCTTGGCTCTAAGAAGACATACTTTAAGATATTCATCTGTATGTTGGTTTTGTGCTGCGTAACTTTTGAACTTCATACTTCTTTAGGAACAGTGAAGCATCTCCTAACCAGAATTTTCGAGTTGAATGTTTTTCGACCATACCTTGTGCGGCTACACGTTCGAAATCACGGTCGTACGTGATGATGCCTTTTATCTCAGGATGTTGTACCGCTGCTTGGATCATTGAGATATCTGCTTCAGATGGTTGTTTAAGATAATTTGTCTTAAGTGATAGCAAATGAGGTTGTAATGTACCTGCCCGATAGACAATAAGGGATTTCGGAAGCTGATGATGGTTGATCCCACTTAGTTCTCCAAGGATACGTTGGGTGACACCGATACGGATATCACCTGGCTTTAATTGAAGTATCTCCTGACAAGCCCGACCCCTTTCATCTGATGATTCCAATGCATAGATGATGATATTGGCATCGATCAAATAGACATCATAGTTTATTATCTGGCGAAAGAAAGATCGATAGGTCATTGTATAGCCACAGCTACACTTCCTCGTTGATCCTCGACGGATACGCACACGTCGTTTGCATGTTGGACAGGTCACTTTCATAGGTTAGTAGAAAACCTCCATGAAATTCTTAATATTTGGACCAATAGTGATTGCTTGGCCATATGATAGTACCATGGATATATGTAATTGTGAGACCACTCAGATCGCCTATTTTTCTTCATAGTTATGTACACAGCAGTCAGGCTTTTTTTGTCATCATCGTGGTCAGTCAATATCTTTGTTTTAGTTTTTAAAATGTTGTGAAAGAAGATGTCTTTTGATATCAACCATTCATCATTAATTTCGTTTAGACCCTGTTATCCCATTTAAAGAATAGATAAAATATATTTTCTCGGTTCTGAACAGCAAAGAGGTGCGTGCTGTATTGTTCATTAATGTAGGGTCCTTTTCTTCATTGCTCTACTTGAATTGTGATAGGATATTGAAGATGACAATATCTTTATTGAAGTATCAATCCAATGGGTTTTGAATCCATTTTTTAATCTTTGACAAAAAGCAATGGGCCTCTTTTCCAAAGATCGGTTCAAGTTCGACCGTGATCTTTGCTTCGTCCAGTCTGTCCCTTGCCATGCATTCTATGGTTCGGCTAAGTTCAGCTTGATCAAATAATGTATTGAACCAACTCTGAACATTTGGGTCGGTAATCACAATCCTATATGTTTTCACTCCTTATATCCCTCCTGGATAAATATGAATATGTCTTTATTGCAAATTATTAATTAATCTTATTATATTTATTCACCACTTTATATTTTTTCTCAATGATCAATGCGGCTCATTTTCAAATAACATTTAATGAAAAAAATGACGGAAACAAATGATAACAAAATAAATCTTAGCTTTTTTTGATACCTCATATTAGTGGAGCAACTTAGAGAACCACATAAAGAGAAAACAATCCGATATTACCAAAGTAACGTAAAGATAGTAAATAATACTCATTATTATATTTACATAGATATTTAAATTTATTAAAATAACAATTATTAAGAATAGGTTACATGTTTCTTTCTAGGTTTCATTAGATATTCGTCGATAGGCGAAAATAAGGACGACAAAGTTAAATAAAGAATCTTGTAATTATAAAGTTTCCAAGGAGAAGACCCAATGATCGATTATAACGCATATGTAGATGATTTTGATAAGAGGGTTAGTAATTATATTCCAAAACAAGGAACACCCTTATATGAAGCCCTTGTAAAACCAAAAGACATATACCGAATCCCACTTGACCAAGCTGAAAAGCTCCAGTTAGCCTGTATAAAACATGCATTTAAACATCATTATACTAATAACGCATTCTACCACAATTTTTGTAAGGAACATAAGATTTCTCCCGCCGATATCAACACCTCTGAGGACCTCAACAAAATCCCCCTAATACCTGATAAATTCTTTAAGGATTATCCTTCAGGAAAGGACTTTGCCACATGGCTTGCAAATATCTACACTGGCGAACTTCCAAAAATAACCATTAAACAGAAAAATCCAAATTATGATGATGTCATCAAAGCATTTAATGAAGCGGGCATCGTTGTTACCTACAGTAGCGGAACCGGAGGAAGACACACATTTATACCCCGGAACAAAGCAACTTTTTTAAATTCGGAATACGCTGCTGCCAAATCACTTATTGGAATGATTCACCCTTTGTGGAAATATGATTCCTATGGTTATCTTTTAATGCCCAATCCTAAGAAAAATTTCATTTACGCTGGAAAAGCTCTTGAAATCTATTTTGATGCAGTTAAGGACGTCAGTGTTGCCATTGACCGAGAAGTAACTACCAAACTTATTGAGATGACCATGGGTGGAAAAGGTGGCGTGAAGAGTAAGATTGTTCGATATCTCGCATTTAAAAAATATGGAACCATGGTCGATGACATTATCTCTTGGCTTGAGAAACGAGAGAAAGCTAAGGACACTATCACATTGGTAGGGGCACCTTATATCCTTTATGCGGTCATGGAAAAGCTCAAGAAGGAAGGAAGAACCTTTGACTTTGGTGAGCGTGGCGGCGTTGGGACCGGTGGAGGCTGGAAGGTCCATGAGAATAAGCGAATGCCTGTTGAAGAGTTCAGAAAACAAGTAAAAGAGGTCCTTGGTATTCCTGGAAAATTCGTACTTGATGTCTATGGGATGGTCGAAGGG
>JARVGL010000097.1 GCA_029762575.1 Thermoplasmatota archaeon
TATTGTTCCCAGGGTTACAGGTCATTGCGACCTATCCGTTCCGGATCACTCGGAATGCAGAGATAGAGATATCTCTTGACCAGGCTTCAGATCTCTTGACCGCTATTGAAGAAGGAGTGGAATCAAGGCGTATTGGGTTTCCCATCCGTCTACAGGTCGATAAATCAATGCCTGATACCTTCATCGACCTCTTTGCCCATAACCTCAGGCTCTCTAATGATTTCGTCTATAAATTCGATGGGCCACTTGGTCTAGTACATGGTTGGGAGCTCTTATCTATCGATAGACCGGATCTTAAGGACAAACCATTTTTAGCTTCCCTTCCAAAACCTCTTTCAAAGGAGCAGGATGTATTCTCCGCTATCGAAAAACATGATTGGGTCATCTATTACCCCTATGATAGTTTCAATATCATGGTCAATCTGCTTAACCAGGCAGCTAACGACCCAGATGTTCTTGCGATTAAGACAACGATGTATCGTATCGATAAACGATCACCGATCATTGATGCCTTGTTACGTGCAAGAGAAAAAGGAAAAGCCGTTGCTGTCCTTGTGGAACTCAAAGCAAAATTCGATGAGGAGAACAACATCAATTGGGCACGGAAACTAGAGGAAGAAGGAGTCCATGTTGTCTATGGACTTGAAGACCTCAAGGTCCATGCTAAGATCTTTCTCATCGTACGGAAAAAAGGGGAGAAGATTGTTCGATATTCACTGATTAGCACTGGAAACTTTAACGCGGTCACCTCAGAGATATATGCAGATATCAGTTATATTACTGCAAATCCTGAGATAGGGCGGGAACTCACTGAGGTCTTCAACTCGTTGACCGGATATTCACAGAAAGATAACTTCAAACGATTAATAGTTGCTCCAAAAACATTACGCAAAGAGATAGTGCGAAGGATTCGCCGGGAGATAGAGAACCATAAGAAGAACAATGGAGGCGGCTACATCGCGTTAAAGCTTAATGGATTAACAGATAAAGAGATCATCCAAGAACTCTATAAAGCCTCTCGAGCGGGAGTCAAGATAACGTTGAATGTCCGAGCGTTATGCTGCTTACGACCTGGAGTACCAGGAGTATCGGATAATATCAGAGAGACCTCTATCATCGGGAGGTTCCTAGAACATGCACGTATCTATTATTTCTGGAACAATGGTGACGAGGATGTCCTCATCGGTAGTGCAGATATGATGGATAGGAACCTTGAACGCAGAGTCGAGGTATTACTAGAGATCCCAGATAAACGACTGAAAAGTGAGATCATCGAACATATGCTTAACATCCATATTAATGATACCATCAAAGCACGATATCTCTTACCAGATGGATCCTGGAAACGAACTATCCCATCTGAAAAAGATAAAAGGCTTAATTCACAGGATTGGTTGATACAGAACAGGGGGATATGGCATGGAGAATAAGAATAAGAATAAGAAGAAGAGCAATGAAGCATCTTGGTGTAGCTATGGATTACGTCATCTCATCAGTCAACTGGAGATACTGGAAAATCATCTTTTAGGTGCGGTGAACAATAATGACCCGGAAGATGTCCATAAACTCCGGGTCACGTCGCGAAGGATCCGAGAGATCATCGCTATCTTTCAGGATTGTTTTCCAAAAAAAGACCATAAACATTGGAACCAACAGATAAAAACCATCACTCGATGCTTAGGCGCCGCTCGAGACCTAGATGTTCACATCCTTTTCCTCCAACAAGAGATAAAACGAAAGAAAAACAAAGACAAAAACAAAGGTCTAAACTATCTACTCTCACACTATCAAAAACGACGAGAATGCATCCAAAAGGATGTTGTATCAATGGTGACGGACCTAAAAGATTCTTCGATACTCCAAGAGATACTACAGTATTCGCAGAACAATATAGAAGAACATAAGAAAATTCCTGAGACCGTCTCAGAAGTAATCAAGACCTTTGATACTGCGTCAAATCATATCCAAAAAAGGATCCAAAGCCTTCTCAACATCCAAGACTCTGTATATAGAGAAGAAGAGAAAAAGAAACATCATGAGCTACGGATACAAGCTAAGAAACTTCGATATAGCTTAGAGATATTTAGCGACCTCTATCCTATGGGTCTTACAAAAGAGATCACTAGTTTGAAGACCTTTCAAGACCTTCTTGGATCGATTCATGATTACGATGTCTGGACCGAGACACTTGATCGATTAATAGAAAAGATGAAGAAAAACAAAAAGGACCAGGCTGATCTTATCCAATCCCTAGAACTCTTCCGAGAGTATATCATACAAAAACGAAAAGAGACCTATACTCGTTTCGTCACCAAATGGGAGGAGCATAAAGAAAAAGGTTTCTTTGCAACACTTCAGGAAAAAATCAGTACTATTCCTTTGTCTTCCGATCAAGTGCCACAGATAGCGGTCATTTCAAGTGTTCACGGTAACATCCATGCATTACAAACGGCTTTGGACGATATCAATGCTAAGAATATACCTTTGATCCTGAACCTCGGTAATTCTATCGGCTATGGTGCCTATCCTGAGGAATGTGTTCAGAGGCTAGCACGACCAGATATCCTTAGCATCATGGGTAATGTGGAACGAGAGGTTTTATCAACTACGAAGAATAAGAATCTTCATCCAGTGCAAAGAAAAAGTATTGTTTTTACAAAGAAACAATTATCAAAACAATCCAAATATTTCCTTTCAACACTTCCTCTTGAACGACGACTCACCTTCGATAAAAAAACCATTGTTCTCATCCATGGAGACCCTGTATCCCTACATAACCCAGAATATCCTCTGGAATCTGATGAACATCTCCTGGATCTTTCTATCCAGAAAAAATCAGATATCCTTCTCCTTGGTCATATCCATCACTCATTTCATCGAACTCTAGATAATCATATCATTATCAATACTGGAAGCATTGGTCGATATGAACCTGATGCTCATCTTATTAGTTACACAGTCATCAGGACCTCTGATCTCTCTTTCACACAGGAAACAATCCCCTATCCACGAGATGACGCAGTTGAAGGGATACGAGACGCATTGCTCCCTGAAGAGATCGCACAGATGATAGTATCAGGCAGGTCATTGGATGACATCCTTAAAGAAGATGATATCATTAAAACCTCGCAGGATGAGGATGAGATATTTCATCATCTGCTCACTATCGCCAATGAATATGATCCAGATGTGACTCATTCACAGCAGGTGACAAAACTTGCGCTTGATATCTTTGATAAAACAAAAGATGTCCATCATCTCAAGGATAAGGACCGATTGATACTCACCTCTGCAGCCTTATTACATGATATCGGATGGTCCAAAGGATCAAAATCGCATCATAAATCATCATTAAAGATGATTATGAACCATCAGATGCTTCCTGTAACAATCACACAACGATGTATGATTGCTAACATCGCTCGCTATCATCGGAAACAAGTACCTACTGAATCTCATCCTGATTTCCAGCGGTTATCATCCTCTCAGAGGTATACGGTTCGTTTTCTCTCTAGTATCCTTCGTGTAGCTGATGGTCTAGATGCATCACATGGAATACGGGTCAGTGATATGAAGATAGAGATAAAGGCTAAAAAGATAGAACTCCTTGTTACGATCAACGGTGATTTCCGAGCGGAAGAACGATCCGTTGAAAGAAAAAAAGATCTTTTTGAGGAGATGTTTCAGAGAAAGTTGGTTGTATCATGGAAACAGAGGACATAAAGGTTCATGATAAGATATTAGCCTTCATTGATATCGGTATGATCATCATTGGGTTAAAGAAGAATCGATCATATACTGTGATACGAGAGGAACGCGAAGTGGTGCGTCTTGGTGAGAGTGTCTTTAAGAAAGGATATTTTCAACCTAAGGCAATGAAGAAAGCTATCACGGTATGTCGTACGTTCGTTGAAGTCGCTAATGCGTTTTCAGCTGATGAGATCATCGCGTATGCGACCTGTGCGACACGTGAATCCAAAAACCAATCAGAGTTCATCGAGGCATTACATACTCAGGCATCTCTCAACGTTAGAGTGGTCTCAGGAACAGAAGAGGCACGTCTGGTCTATCTAGGAGTATCCAATGGTACCCATATAGAGAACACCACTACGATGTTCATCGATATCGGCGGTGGAAGCACAGAGATTGCTCTAGGAAATCAATATCAATATCAGAACCTGGAGACCCTTGGCATCGGCTCCCTTCGTCTTACATCGATGTTCTTAAAAGATGGTGGGAAAGCACCGGTTTCTCTTGAGATAAAACAACAGATAAAAGGATATGTGAAGAACAAGACGTTGCGGGCCATAGAACGATTACAGCAACAACCCATTGAACTATGCATTGGGA
>JARVGL010000098.1 GCA_029762575.1 Thermoplasmatota archaeon
TTCTGACTACGCATCTTAAAGGTCTTATCATCTAAATAGACTTTACGAAGTTTCTCGAAATTATCTTTAAAGAACTGTAATCCTTCCTGAACCACCGGGAACATATCCTTTGTAATGTCACGTCGGACACCACCTATCATGGTAATCGCTTTTGTCACACGGTTCCCACAGAGATATTCGGTCATATCTAAAGCCTTTTCCCGCATCTGCCAAGAGAGGAAAAGAACACTATCAAAACCAATTTCATGAGCTGCAACACCAGCCCAGAGGATATGGGAACAGATACGTTCCAACTCAGCTTGTATCACTCGAAGATACTCCGCACGCTCTGGTACTTCTATGCCAGCGATCCGTTCCACCGCAAGTGCAAAGGACATCGGGTGACAATAGGAACATATCCCACAGATCCGTTCCGCTAGATAGAGTATCTGAATGGGGTTCCTTCTGGTCGCTGTCCATTCCACCGTCCGATGGACATGACCTAGGTATACTTGAGCATCAACGATACGTTCACCATCGATCTCGAACTCGAACATCACTGGTTCCTTTAACGCAGGATGTATAGGACCAACGGGTATTGAATACGTTGTTTTTTGTCTGCTCATTGTTTTTCCTCCTTTAAATGCTGTTTCCTTGATGGTTCATTAGATGGTGGAGGATCATGAAGGTTTCGGATCATAGGCGTAGGACCTTTCTCATCCCGTCGCCATGGATACATATCTTCTGGGAAATCCTCAGAGATAAACACACGAGTATCTTTTGGGATGTTAACGACCTTTATACCTAGCATCTCTTGTTTCTCTTGTTCTGATATAAGTGCACCTGGTATAAGGTCACAGATGCTATCGATCGTTGGATCATTTTTAGGAATGGGCACCGTGAAATTGAGTAAGAGTTCTTTTCCATGACGTCCATAATAGATGGTGAAATGGTAGACGATCTCGATGATATCACCAAGATCATAACCTGAAGCAACAGCAAAATGAGGATATTTCTCAAGTGTCATCAAATATTCAACGATAGGACGAAGGATGGACCTATCTATCTTCATCCAGATATGAATCATCTCTGTTTTCTTTGGACCGATTGGATGACGTTCGATACGGCTTTCAAGAATTTTTTTTGCAAAGGTCTCTTTGACGTTTTTTACAAGATCTTCAGCGGAAAGGTTCTCTGTGCTCATGCTTTTGCCTCCAAGGTCTCAAGTTTGGTCCATGCTTTGACAACACCATTGATGATGTTTTCTGGACGAGGTGGACATCCAATGACATGGACATCAACAGGTAATACATTATCGATAGGGCCTACAAGATTATATGATTCATAGAAGACATCACCGGTGTTACCGCAGTTTCCCACGCAGATCACTGCTTTTGGATCAGGCATCTGTTCATATGCATGTTTCACTTTTTCAACAAGCTGACGGGTGACAGGCCCTGTTATAAGGAGGACATCGGCATGACGCGGGGTCCCAACAAGTTTTATTCCAAAACGTTCAGCATCATATCTGGGACAGAGAGCAGCAATTATCTCAATATCACAGCCGTTACATGAACCAGAGTTACAATGGTATACCCAGAGAGCTTTTTTGAATGCTTTCGGCAGTCCTTTCGCCATAGATACGAAACCTCCAATGATTTAGAAGAGGAGATATTATGGTTTTTGGTAATTCTGTTGACTATTAAAAAGTTGTGGGAAAAAGAAGGAATAAAGATATCATCGAAAACCTAGTTCTTTCAACAGATCCTTGGAACAGGATCACCCATTGGTTTTTGTAGGATACGTCGACCCCCAATACTAGTCTGTAACACAACACCCTGAATGCCATCGGTTACTTCTCCAATGATTGCTGCATTGTTTCCCAAAGGATGTTTTCTTATACTTGCAAGGATCTCTTCAGCTTTTTCATTGACAACACCTAGTACTACCTTTCCCTCGTTTCCTATATGTAATGGGTCCAATCCAAGCAGGTCGCATGCTGCATGAACACCTGGAAGAATAGGTATCTCATCTTCAAAAAGAAGTATCCCTGTCTTTGATTTCTCACTGAATTCATTGACCGTATTTGCCAATCCTCCACGGGTTGGGTCCTTTGCTGCAACAATACCTCCAACCTGTAATGCTTGATGTATCAGATCATTAAGGGGTGCAACATCTGATCGAACTTCAGTCTCAAATCCATAGCCTTCACGAAAGGATAGCAATGCTACACCATGTTCACCGATTGTTCCTGAGAGAATAAGTTTATCTCCTGCTTTTAGATTACTATCAAGCAGCCATCGTTGATCAAATGATCTATATCGTTTGACCATCTCAATATTCTCATCAAGGGTTATACTTCTTCGTCCAATGCCGCTTGTATTGATCATGAACTCTTGAATAGCACCTTTCTCTACCACCTTTGTATCCCCTGTGATAATAGGAACACCAGATTTCTTTGCACAGACACCCATGTTTTTAACAATTGATTCAAAGATGTTTAAGGAAAGGCCTTCCTCTATGATGAACCCAGCTGATAATGCAAGTGGTGTAGCTCCAAGGACTGATACATCATTGATCGTACCAGCTACAGCGAGGGACCCGATATCGCCACCAGGAAATATCAAGGGATGGACTGTATGGGAATCCGTTGAAAAAACGATGTCATCGATGACTGATGCATCATCAAGCATCCCTAATGGAACTTCAACGGATGGATCTATATGGAAGTATGTAAGGATCCGCTCTTTAATGAACGTATCCATGCGCTCACCACCTGCACCTTGATCAAGTGTTATCCTCTCATTCATCTGTTGATCCCTCATGATACATCGATCGTACATAGGCCATACATAAGATTTATTTATATTCTCTGCTTCCTTCCCTTTCCTCTATGTGGCAGGATACCGCTCTTGGCATCATTAATTTCGGCTTTGTATTGACCTTGATACCAGCTATCGTTCGTAATCATCGATTAAAAGATGTTGAAGGACAATCGTTTGCAACCTATATCTCTACATCTATTCTTCTTACAATAATGGCATATTTATTCCTCACCTTAGATCTTCTTCTTAGCAGCATCGCAACAGCAGGTACGGCTCTTACCTGGTACATCCTTCTCTTTCAGAAGATCCGATATTCATCTAAAGAACAATATCGAGAGGAAAAAAGATGAGAACAGTTGTCCTTTGTATCGGAAACAGGGAAGGAGGTGATGATGCAATTGGACCGTTCATTGCTGACGAACTTTCAAAGATAACACTGAAAGATATAACGGTCATTGATGCAGGTATCGCTCCGGAAAACTTTACCGGCGTAATAAAAGGACATCATCCTGATAGGCTCATCATCATTGATGCTGTTGAGATGAGATTACCTCCTGGTGATGTACGAAGAGTGCCCTCTGAGAAGATAGGAGTGATGCACATAAGCACTCATGGAATCCCGTTATCTGTCATCATCAAATATCTCAACCAATATATCAACGATATTATCCTTATTGGGGTGCAACCAAAGAATATGCAAGGACCAATATCCAAAGAAGTATATGAAAGCGTCGAAAGTATCATGAAGAGTATCCTCTCGGATTCTCTTGACGACATTACTTTTTTATCGTGATGGGGCAAAACCTTTTTCTTTTCTTTTAGTATTCCAGGGAATTGGTGAACATACGTATGGCAGAAATGCAAGAATCAGTGGATCAAGTTATGGAAATGATGGGTGCTCTCTCAAAACATCAACCGGAAAGCCTTCGTCATTTCAAAGCATTCATGGGTCAAGTATTAAAAGAGGGAGTGTTGGATACAAAAACCAAGGAACTCATCACCGTTGGCACTGCAATAACCGCTAGATGTAAATATTGCATCGCCCTTCATGTGAAAAAAGCGCTTGAAGCAGGCGCTACACGGGAGGAGATCATGGAGACGGCAACTGTTGCAATGCTTATGGGTGGGGGTCCTGCGATGACCTATATCGTTGAAGTGAAAAAAGCACTTGATGAATTCTTACCATAAGAATTCAATATGGGTACTGCTTGCCGAGGACTTCAGTTGATGTCAATGCTGCAATCGTTCCTTCAGCTGCAGCAGTGATTATCTGACGAAGTCCACCTGCGATATCCCCCGCAGCATACACGCCTTTGACATTCGTCCTCATCTGCTTATCAACTTTGATATAACCATGTTCATCAATGTCAACACCTAGTTTTATTGCGATCTCATTCTGAGGGATCACGCCAATGGAGACAAAGATACCATCAACATCAACTGTTGATATCTCTGATGTTTTTGTATCCTCAAGCACCATTGATTGTA
>JARVGL010000099.1 GCA_029762575.1 Thermoplasmatota archaeon
AAAACGACCATGGGGCCTGCTGAGAAAGTAGTGTAAAGGTGAACAGATCATGGCTCATGTCGCAGAATGGAAACACCAAGAACTTGAAGAGATCACTTCCATCATCACAGATCATAAGATCATTGGTATCGCTGAGATAGGTAGCATCCCTGCACCACAGATGCAACATATGCGGGAGAACCTTCGCGAAAAACTGATTATTCGATGCTCGAAGAACACATTGATCCTCCGTGCACTGGACAATGCAGGAAAGACCCACAAACAGATCGACGGCCTCACATCACTTATAACGGGTCAAA
The DNA here is from genome assembly GCA_029762575.1 of Thermoplasmatota archaeon. Classification (GTDB taxonomy): domain Archaea; phylum Thermoplasmatota; class E2; order DHVEG-1; family DHVEG-1; genus EX4572-165. The sequence goes on from JARVGL010000099.1 coordinate 300, forward strand.
CAGCAGTGATAGCCACAGATATGAATCCTTTTAAATTATATAATTATCTTAAATCAACTCGGACAAAGGCTCCTGCGAAAGGTGGTGAGACAGCAATCGAGGATATTGTCGTGAAAGCTGGGGATACACCGTTTAAACCAGGGCCTATTGTTGGAGAATTACAGAAGGTCGGCATTCCAGCAGCCATCGAAGGTGGGAAGGTCGTCATTAAAAAAGATAAGGTCGTTGTCAAACAAGGGGAAAAGATACTTAGAGAGATGGCCCAGATGCTCGCTCGTCTTGAGATATTCCCTCTTGAGATCGGTATCACGATGCATGGTGCATATGAGGATGGTTTCATCTTCAAAGCAGATGTCCTTGATATTGATATCGATGAATATATGACCATGATGTATACTGCTATATCGAACTCCTCAGCAGTAGCAGTTGCTGCTGCGTGGGCTACGAAACAAACGATCACGCCACTTATCATGAAGGCGCAACGATCGGCTTTTGCCCTAGCGATGGAGCAGGGCATCCTTACAAAAGATACCACTCCATTCATATTGGGGAAAGCACATCGATCCATGCTTTCAATTGCAAAGAAATTGAAAGATGAAGGGGTCGATGATGATTTAAAGAAAATGATGACATAAAGGAAGAAGGAGGCAAAAGATAAAATGGAATATATATACAGTGCGATGCTTCTTCATTCAGCAGGAAAAGAGATTAACGAGGGAAACCTCAAGAAGGTTCTCGAAGCTGCCGGTGTTAAAGCTGATGATGCTCGAATCAAGGCATTAACTGCTTCCCTTGAAGGCGTTGATATCGAGGAAGCCATTAAGTCAGCTGCGGCTGCACCAGTGGCTGCTGCTCCAGCGACATCCGGTAAAGCATCTTCCGAAGAAGAAAAGAAGAAAGAAGAGAAGAAAGAGGAAGAAGAGGAAGAGGTTTCTGAAGAAGAAGCCGCTGCAGGACTTGGCGCTTTATTCGGATAAAGAAGCGATACGAGTAACCAACGCTTTCTAAGAAATAGCATTAGTTTGAAAAAGAACGACTAATCGCTATCTTTCATTCTATTTTTTTAATTGTTTATCTCTTTTTATAAAGATGCCACGGTCAAGGACATGATGAAGGATCTTCACTGAATCAGTATGTTCACCTATATAGATCCCATATCCAATGTTTTCATCATATCTGTTTTGAACAAGTTTAAATCTCCCAGGTTCTAGGGCTCCTCTTATATCTGCCAAATGTCTTTTCCTGAGATGTTTACCATATAAGAAATCGATCTCCCCTAGGTCATTAACGAATATTTTTTCTTTCGAGTACTCTGAGAGGACCTCTAACAGGTTGAATGAAGGTATGAACTGTTTCCCTTGTTGTTTTCCAAGATACAATCCTATCAGTGTTACCTGCTGAGGTAACAGGTAGTGTTCTAAACTTGTATCCTTTAAGAAATACTGTTCATGTACTTCCACATACTCTATTTGATGATCGGTGAATCGTTTAACAAATTCTGTTAGCATTTTCTCAACCGTGCCACAAAGAAACCTATTGTTTGGGTTTTTGAAGGCCAAAACCTTTTGCAATATCTCATTGTTTTATCAAAATCTATACCACTTGCGCTCTTAAGACCGGGGTCTCCGATCATATCCATTGGTTCTAATCGTACAGGGAGATTATCAAGGGCATATTGGATGTTGCATTCATCCTCCTCTGGTTCAAGAGAACAGGTACTATAGACAAGGACCCCGTTTTTCTCAAGTATGGCGATAAGATGGGATAATAATTGTTTCTGTATAACGGCTCGCTCATTTATTCTTTGTATGGAGTTCTTCTGAAACCATCCTTTTTCAAGCATATAATTACCTGAACAAGGTGCGTCTAGTAGGATAAACGGAAATGATTTTTGAACGGTACAGACATCTATGTTATAAGCGATACAATTCTTGATTCCCAGTCGCTCTAGGTTATATGAAAGTTTTTTGAATCGTTCCTTATCGATATCTGTTGCAATAACAGCCTTTGCTTCAGTAGCAAGTTGACTGGTCTTTCCACCAGGTGCGGCACAAGCATCGAGTACAACATCATCTTTTGGATGGAGGATCTCTGCAGGAACTTGAGATGCTGCATCCTGGATATAGAAGAGACCAAGAAGATATTCAGGTATACTTACAAGACTATGTTTTGTTTTAACTACATAGAACCCATCTTTGACGAAAGGGATTTTTTGGAGAATGACACCACGTTTCTCCAACCGTCTTTGAAGATGCTGACTTGATATCTTCAATGTGTTCACTCGTATCGCTTTTCGTAGATTAACTGGTTTGCAATCTCCACCGTATTCTTTGTATCGTTGTTTGAAAAACGTATCCATATACAAAATAAGGTAATGGACATACTCTATTTTAAAACACGCATAAGTAAGGGTTAGAAGGCTCTTTAGTTTCTTATCCCAGATCCATCAGGATATCCACCTACTCGAAGACTTGGATCACCTAACAGTAAGAATTCCTCTATGGTGAAAATATCAAAACCAACATTGTTTAGGTAATCGTTCTGTGAACTTGTAAGCATCTCACCAACACTGACTCCTTCATAGTATGCTTTAAAGAAATGTACATCAAGATATCCTGCACCTGCATAGACCCCATCCTTATCGACATAAGTATAGGCCGGTCGGGTGGCACCAACTGCGGCTATTCCACCACCTCCTTCATGTTTTATGAACGACCAGGCAAAAGGTGAGAAATAATCCTCTGAGGTGTATCCTCCAAGAAGGATGTTCACCAGTCGCGCCTTTAATCCATAGTATCCAATGAGATCGGTGATGTTGAAATCAAATTTTGCCGTAAGACATGCATCAAAGAATATAATAGGTAGCCGATGTCCATTGTCGATTGCTTTTATGAAGGGAGAGTAATAGATGATCAGGTTCCCATCGATGATAGCGTTTGGTCGATAGGTGCCCCAGCCATGTTCGAATCCATGACCTGCATAGCTAACAAAACCTGCGCCTTGTGATATTGCTTTGTTGAACGTACGTGCGTTTAGGTTACGTTCTGATGCCCACAGATAGATCTTTTCAAAATCTGGTAATTGTTGGGCTACTTTGATGTTTGTTATCTCGCCTTCAAATACATTAGGGGGTGAACCTTTGGTCAGGGGAAACGTGTCACCACCAATCAATATGATCTTTTGGAACCATATCTGATTATAGGTCACTTTCTCATAAGTGATGATCTTATTGATCATCGTAATGAGTTCTTCATTTGTAGAGCAAGGGATCCGGCCTATATGGACATCCGGATAAAGGTCGACCTTATCGATGTTATCTTTTTCCAATGGCGGGAATCTATCTTTAACGACTTCTCCAAAGATGTTATTATTGTTTGCATCCCAACTACAAAAAGCTCCAGAGGCATCATAGATATCTGCATAGTAGAGATCAGATAACAACCCTACACCATGATAGGGATCCCAGGGGTAGGCGTCAGTGGAACGGATGGGAAGTTGTTTAATATCTCCTATCAACAACACATATTTCGTATCAAATGTTTCGATAGCATGTTTAATAAAATACTTTATCTTTTCAGCGTTATCCCGTCCATTGAATTCAGTATAGATGGCTTCTGTGGTCTTGATCATAGTTGGTAATCCACATCGTTGCTTATGGTCCTTAAGTACAACAAGATCGCTTGCATATTGGGAGGGGGCGATAATGACAAGATCATAGGTTTCAATACCATTAGTTGAACATATCTGCTGCTGAGGTAGCTCATAGATGATTGAAATATCGAACGCTGAACTAAGAGTGAGGTTATTCTCCTTAGGTATATAGCGAACAGGATACATCCGGATTGAAAGGATTGTCACATGATTGTTTTCTTTATCTAATCCACCACCGATCTGTATATCATACCAACTAAGAGGATAAGGATCAGTAGAATCATAGATCAAAACATCTTTTACAAGAGATCCCAGTGTTTTA
>JARVGL010000009.1 GCA_029762575.1 Thermoplasmatota archaeon
ATTGATCTATACTCTTGTTTGGGAGAGGGCTAAGGAAAAAGGAAGGGATATGGTTCGTTTTACTCATCTTCGATGGAGTGTTATTTTTTCTGAGCATGCAAGTGATCATCTCTCTGCATTGCTTCGGTATTTGGATATTAACATGGATTTAATGGATTTTTATACTATGTATGATCATCAAGCATTTGATCCACATGCAAATAGACAACGATTTAGGGAGGAATGGTGGGCTTAACCGATGACACATGAATACCATTCATATGAGATCAATATCTTTATTTTATCCTAAAAATACTTCAGGATAACAAATAAATATTCCACGGAGAAATTTTTTCATTAATCAACGGTCAAATGTATAGAATGAGTATTTAAAAGTAGTAGGTTGTATCCACTCGGGCATTTTTGTTATCAATGGGAAAAAAACTATAAAAACGGTAGAATAGCGAATTATTTCCCAAATAGAGCACTAATCGAATGGAACTATAAAGGATTACTTACAGAGTACTTTTCCTCATCAAAGATAAAGAATTGAATTCAACTATTTTATCGTTATGAGAAATAGCGTTATAGTAAGACATACATCATTCAACTAAAACATACATTGGTAGACTTAGCATTTTTTTTGTTATTAGAGGATTATATGCCTACTTCTTTAGGAATGGATATGTATAGTCCGTTGGTGGAAGGAGGTTTTCCTTTATTGTTCGTGGACTTACCCAGGATAGCAAATTGAGATATGAACCAGATTTATCGTTTGTTCCAGAGCATCGTGCACCGCCAAACGGTTGTTGACCAACTACTGCACCTGTTGGTTTATCATTTATATAGAAATTTCCTGCAGCCTGACGAAGGATCTTAGTCGCTGTAACTATTGCTTTTCTATCCTGGCTAAAAATCGCACCTGTCAATGCATATCTTGATGTTTGATCGCATATGTGAAGGGTCTCTTCAAAAAGCGTATCCTTGTATACATATACCGTTAGCACTGGTCCAAATATTTCTTCCTCCATGGTGATAAAATGAGGATCAACGGTTTCAATGATCGTAGGTTCTATGAAATAACCCTTGGTACAATCAGTTTTTCCACCATATAGTATTTTCGCGTGTTTGGAATTGCGGGCCTTTTCGATATATTCACTGATTGTATCAAATGCTGGTTTGTCTATTACAGCGTTTATAAAATTACTAAAATTTGTAACATCTCCCATTTTTATTTCATTAAGCATGCGTAGGACTATCGATCGTACAGATGGCCAGAGTGATATAGGTATATACAAACGGGATGCAGCAGAGCATTTCTGACCTTGGTATTCAAAAGCTCCTCTGATGATTGCTGTTGCCACAGCGTCTCTATCTGCTGAGGGGTGGACAAAAATAAAGTCTTTTCCTCCAGTTTCACCTACTAGTTCCGGATACGAATCATAAATATGTAGGTTATCACTGATAGTCTTCCAGAACATGCTAAATACCGGTGTTGAACCCGTAAAATGAACACCTGCAAGTCGTTTATCCTTTAGGACTATGTCTCCAATGAGTTGACCAGATCCAGGTAAGAAATTTATCACACCTTCCGGAAACCCTGCTTCTATGTATATATCCATAAGGATGCTATTTGACAATAGAGAGGTCGAAGCAGGTTTCCATAAGAGTACATTACCCATCATGGCTGGTGCCGTTGGTAAGTTACATGCAATAGCTGTGAAATTGAAAGGGGTCGCTGCAAAGATAAAACCTTCTAGAGGTCTATATTCAAGTCTATTTAAAGTTCCAGGTGATGCATCTGGTTGATCAGAATAAATTTTCTGCATATAATACGCATTAAAACGTAGAAAATCTATCGTTTCGCAGGCAGAATCAATCTCTGCTTGATACACGTTCTTACTCTGACCTAGCATAGTTGCAGCATTAAGGGTGTAACGATATTTTTTAGCGATGAGCTCTGCTGCTTTCATAGCAAGAGATGCCCGTGTCTCCCATGTAAAATCCTCCCAAACAGATTTTATATCCATGGCTTTTTCAATAGCCTCTTTGACCAAATCCGATGTGACTTTGTGATAGGTGCCTAGCACATGGTTATGATCGTGTGGCATGATGACTTTGCCTATATCATCGGTTTTAATTTTTTTATTCCCAATGACTGGCATAATCTCTGTTTTCTTTTTTTGAAGTCTATCTAATTCTTTAATTATTAGTTCTCTTTCAGTACTCCCTACTGCATAATCAAGGACTGGTTCATTAATTGGTTTTGGGATATTAATGATTGTTTCGTTCATATGGATTACTTCCTGGCCTGGAATTGGATTATAATATAAAATCTCTTTGATACGTATGATTTCATACAACTCATAGTCTCTACTTCAACTTTCCTAAACGTAGAGAATTAGGGTGAAAAGATGTTTGGCTGATCATTCATATCAAACATTGAAAGATTGATGGGTCTTATTCATGAACTACGTATATTTTTTATTGGACCACATATATTTTCAATGCATCGCCGTAGAAAGGGAATGATTCCAATATTTGAAGGTTTTCTTTAGATATGATTGCAGGCAATGCACCTCTTTGCATGAATTCAAAATAATGTGATCGATGCGATTGATTAGCAAATGATTCAATAAGTTGTATGAAACGTTGTGCGATTCTTCCTTTTATATGCTGTCCATAATCATAATCTACAAGGATGAGAATGCCGCCTTTTTTGACGATTCTTTTTGCTTCTTGAATGATTTTTCGTATCGTTTTTTGATTATTTGGATGAAGCACCAAGCTTATTATAGCACAATCAAAAGGTTCCGTGGAAAACGATTTCTTTGTGATATCGCCTAGTACAAAGGTTGTTTTATGGATATCTTTCTTTTTTGCAACTTTCAACATCTTTTCCGAATTATCTATCCCCACAACCGTAAGCCCATTCTTTGAAAGGACTCTGCACTGAGAACCAGTTCCGCAACCAAGATCAATAATTCTTTTACAATGATGCCTGCTGATGATCTCTAGGTTCTTCGAACGTATCTGTTTTAATATCCCGTCGAAAAAGATATCATACAGTGGTGCGAAGGTGCCTTCATTGGCAACGTCCATATCACAGTATATTGCTAAAGCGTTATTAACAAATTTCTCTATTTCTTATGAAATATCTCTAATAGAACCTTAGTACTAAACAGGATAAAACGCTACAGGCTAACTGACAACAAACTATATAAACCAGAATAAACCATATCCCACAAAGCAAAAGGAATGAAAAGAAAAAGAGTTTCACATTTTCGTCAACACGGGTTTTTGGAATTTTTTTATGTTCGTTCTTTTTGTATAAAGGAAATACTCCAGAACACAAGGAGGAATAGAAAATGAAAGGAACAGTAAAATGGTACAACGCACGAAAAGGATATGGATTCATCAATACAGAAGATGACCAAGATATCTTTGTCCACCGAACATCGATCCCTGCGGGAACTTTTCTCAATGAAGGAGATAAAGTAGAATTTGAGACCGAGGAATCCGATCGTGGATTGAATGCAAAAAACGTAAAAAAAATATAAGATAATAAGAAAAAAGTAGTAAATAAACGTTATTTCTTATTGCTACATCATGATAATGGATTGTTTTGAATGGAGTAACATTACAAGATGCTTCAAGGAAGGAAGGGTTTTTATTTCATAACGATACCTGTTTTTTGTTTTTGATACGTAATACTAAGTTATGCCTATCAAATTCATTAAATGGTTTCGTTCTGAATTAAGTGTTCTTCTTATTCCATTCTTAATTCTTTTCATTATTAACCAATGCTCCACGTCTCTATCGACACTCGACACTGGTCTTCATCATGTACCTTTTAGGAAATGACTAGACAACTCGTGATACAAATGAAATTTCAAGAATTACCGATACAAAAAGAATTAATAGAAATAACCAAAAAACATGATTTTACAGATTTGACCGCTATACAAGAACGATGCGTGCCTGAGATTCTTAACGGAAAGGATATCGTTGGTCAAGCTGAGACAGGTTCAGGAAAAACTATTGCATTTAGTCTTCCCCTTATAGACAAGTTGAAAGGGTCTGATCTCCAAGTACTTGTTCTTACACCAACTAGAGAGCTCTGTGTCCAGGTCAGTGATGTGTTCACCGAATATGCTAAACCTCTTGGGTTTACAACAACAAGCATATACGGGGGGGTTAAGATAGAACCCCAGATACGATCATTACCTCGGTCACATATTGTTGTAGGAACACCGGGAAGAATCCTTGATCATATACATCGAAAGACCATTAATCTCAAGAATATTAGACATCTTGTCTTTGATGAGACAGATAAGATGTTTGAAATGGGTTTTATTGATGATGTTGAAGAAATCATCCATCATATACCACCTAGAAGACAAACCCTTATGTTTAGTGCTACGATAACACCAGATATCGAAAAACTAGTAAAACGACATCAGAACAATCCATTGATCATTAAAACCCAATCCTATGTTGACACTAGTAAGCTCAAACAAGAATATTATGATATCTATCAGCAGAACAATAAGTTCTCCATCTTAGTTCATCTTTTAAAGAATATCTCTTCAGGACTTTCAATCGTCTTTTGTGCGACTCGAAAGGAATCTGATATCGTTGCAAGAAACCTTAAACGTCAAGGTATAAATGCTGCTGCTATCCATGGAGGAATGACGCAGGGGAAGCGATCAGAATCATTGAACCAATTGAAAAACCAGCAGATCGATGTTCTTGTTGCAACTGATGTAGCGGCTCGAGGTCTTGATATAAAGAACGTTACTCATATCTTCAATTATGATGTCCCTAAGACATCTAAGGAATATGTCCATCGTATCGGTCGTACTGCTCGTGCAGGTGAACACGGTTCTGCTATAACCCTTCTTACCCAACGGGATCATGATAATTTCCGCCGGGTCCAAAGTGATGAGGACCTTGATATTTCGCGAAAGGAGATACCCCTGTTTAAAAAAGTCCCGTTTATCCGGGAGATACAACAAAGAAAGATGCCAATGAGACATAAAGGGTATCACCGATCTTTCAGACGTTGAACACTTATCCGTTCAAACATTTAAAAAATTGTGAAAGAGGGCACGGTCAAAAAATAGCCCTTTACTTATTTTGCTTTCCTTCATATGTTTTTCTTGCTCGATCGTTTGAGCTCGTTCACAGATATAGAGGTTTACCTCAACATGTTTCTCGCATGCATCTAAGACCAATGACGGGTTTCTCTCAGGTCTCCGACGACAAAGCTCCATGGTAAACGCTAGTATACCATGTTCTCCATATAACCAGTTCTCAGATGAACCTGGTGTCCCCTGATATCGAGGTATGATATATTCTCTTTCTCCGTATTGCCCATAGATTTTTAGTTCGTAGTTATTGATATTAGACATGTTTGCTCCAATGGAGCGGTAGAGAGATTCATGGGGTGTGTGTCTGCTGGTATGCATCCAGGGAAAAATCATGAATTCTCCATAATCGTGATAGGATAATGAGATACTGATATCATGGTTTTCGATAAATCGTTTCACTGCTTGTGTTTCTTTTTCTGAAAATGGTGCTTCTCCTCTATAGATCCAGCTTTGGTCGTTGAGGAGGTATTCTAGGAAATAATTCTCAGGGAACAGATAGACGATATTCCACATATATCCATAGTTTCGATTTAAGTCTACACCATAGGAGGTGATGTTCGTACTTTGTCCATTGGCACCATAATTTGGTTCTCTATTCTTTCGCCACCCGTATTCTACTCCATCAGGATTCACCATGGGAATAATATATATCTGGGTCGTGTTAAGGATGTCTCTAACCCGTTTGCACTCAGGGCTCTCATCACTATACTCATCACCGTCATCATCTATACTGTTCATTTGATAGGTGTCTATGATATAATTTATAAAAAAGATAAGGACCTCAAAAGAAGGTTTTTCATCACCATGATGGGCACCCATAAAAAGGACACTGGGTTCATCATCATCTCTTGTGACATTCTCAGATAGTTTCACCATCCAGATATCCCGTCCTTCATACGTAGTACCAATGGAAGTAAGCCTCATGATATCAGGATGGGCTTGACTAAGGTTATTAAGAAGTAAGGTCATTGAATCATACGTATGATATTCATAGGGTGCAGACGATACGGTTTGAAAGGGGGCAAATATATTTTCTGATGATATTACATGGAATGCTGAAAACGTTGGGATTGTGCATAGCTGTAGTATGATAAAGAAAAAGAATAGTTTTTTTAGTATTATTGAGAAACCCATATATCTCAACTTCAAGACACCTTTTATAAAGGTCCACTATTAAATAACAGAGTCTGCCCATATAAATATTGTGTGATAAAAATAAACTCGCTTTTTAAAATCGTCATCTACTCTGTTTTTCAGGTTGATCCCCTTGTTTTTGTAGCGGTACTGAATGGATGACAATGTATAAATCATAGTTTTATATTCCAATGCACTTATATTAAGGAAACCTAGTATGCATGATACACACAGGATTCTTGGAACTGTTAGTCTTTTTCATTTGTTCAATGATGGTGCAATCAGTGTCATCCCTCTTCTTTTTCCCATATTCAAGATCATCTTTGATCTGTCCTATACCCAAATAGGTATCATCACAAGTGCTGGTCTAGCGATTAGTCTTATCTCTCAACTTCTCATCGGAAGGATATCAGATAAAAAAAATTATAGAGAACTACTCTTGGTCGGCATCCTCTTATTGAGTGTATCCATGCTTTTTTTTACAACTGTGCAAGGGTTCCTATCTGTTCTTCTCGCAATGTTTGTTCTTCGCTTCTCGTCCAGTTTCTTTCATCCATTGGGGATTGGGTTGATCTCTAGAACCTTTAAAAATAGAAATCTTGACTCAGCGATGGGTATCCAAAGTGCCTTTGGTGATCTTGGTGCATTTCTAGCGGTTCTCACAACATTGTATATTGCTGAATTGAACGGATGGCAGTTCCCTTTCTTCATCTGGGCTGTCCTAGGTGTCCTCATTCTTCTAATGGGGATAGTACTAACAAGAAAGACCGATGAAACCCTCTTTAGATATAATCATCAAACAAATCAAAAACAGACGATTTCAGAAGCATACCATGAATGGAAGAAAATAATGAAAAACATGTTACTGTTCGTACCTTTATTTATCATCAGTGGTGCGATTTGGGGTGTAACTGTTAGTTATCTACCGTTGTATCTTGATGAAACAACAGATCTCTTTCTTCCAACCATTGGCCTTATTGTTTCATTGTGGATAGGAACTGGGACGATCATTAGTTTTCTCTATGGACGGATCCAACAGGTTGTTGGTAGAAGAAAACTGCTCACCATCTCCTATCTTTTAACAGGGATAAGTAGTCTTTTGCTTATCACGTTCTCATCGATACCATTGATCATCAGTATGGTGTTTCTCCTTGGATTCTCATCGTTTCTCACCTTTCCTGCCTTGTTTTCCTTTATCTCAGAGATGACACATGAATCGGTAGAGGGAAAAACCTTTGGATATACGTTCACTCTTCAACTCGGAGGGGGCACCGCGTTCTTGTTCTTTAGTGGCATCGTAGCAGATATTCTTGGGATATGGGTTCCCTTTGCTTTGTTAGGGGTCAGCGGTCTACTTGCTTCAATGCTTCTCCTAGCAACAATGGACACAAAAATGCTCAAAAACCAGTAGAATTTCAGATAACAAAAGTCCAAAAATAGGGAGGTAACATTCGTAATTGAGGATTTGCTAACTAGATACTTTTTCTTGCTGACAAAAGACTTTTTTTAGAGACGTTTTTCATCCTACAAATCAATGCAGCACAGTTGAGGTACACTAACGATTGTAGTAAGCAGATTTATGAGATGATAATATGAATGGCTGCTAACAGATAAATGAAAAAACTAGGGGCACCTCCACTTAAAAAAAATCTTTATTGGAATAATCGGCAAAAAATCTGAAAAATATATATCTACAGTAGGCTTAAAAAACAAGATAACAATAAAAAAATTGATTTATATACAGTTTTTCTATATGGCCATATATGGAGTATAAATTAAAAAACGTAACGGCTCAACTTTCAAAGATGAAAAAAGTTATCATTGCGTATTCTGGTGGTGTCGATAGTAGTTTACTTATAAAAATCGCGTATACTCTTCTTAAAGACGATGCAATAGCTGTTACAATCGCCTCACCGATGCATCCTGAATGGGAAAGAAAACAGGCAGAAAGAATTGCTAAAGAGATCGGGATACAACATATACTCATCTCGATCAAAGAAAACGAGCTAAAAGAAATATTTCAAAATAACAAGGATAGATGTTATCATTGTAAAAGATTAATCTATTCAAAGATACAAAAAATCGCTGATGAAAAAAATATCCAATACGTACTTGACGGGTCAAATGCTGATGATCTGTATGATTACCGACCTGGTTTCAAAGCTTTAGATGAATTACAAATAATAAGTCCTTTAAAAAAAGCAGGTTTAACAAAAACAGAGATCAGGAGATTATCAAAAGAAATGTATCTTGAAACGTATACTATGCCTTCGTTTGCCTGTCTTGCATCACGTTTTCCATATACTGTAGATATTACGACGAAACGATTAAAACAGGTTGAACACTGTGAGAAGATATTAATGTCTCTAGGTATACGACAATGTCGTGTTCGATATCATCAAGATATTGCAAGGATCGAGGTTGAAAAAAAAGATTTTAATACAATACTTGATAATGTTGACATGATTAGTACAGATTTTAAAAAAAATGGATTTCACTATGTAACCCTTGATCTACAAGGTTATAGGACCGGGAGTTTAAATGAGGTTTTATACAAATGAAAAAAATGTTAGAAGATTATAAAAAAGGAATAATACCGTTGAATAAGATCCTGGAAAAACTTGAGAGGCTGCCATATGAGGATTTAGGGTTTGCAAAAATTGATACGCATAGAATCATACGAAAAGGTTTTCCTGAAACAGTCTACTGCAAAGGAAAAACAATAACTCAGATAATTGATATCTTAAAGACTATGAATACTGATGATCAAAATATTCTAGCAACAAAAGCAAATAAGAAGATATATACCTCTATTAAAAAGGTTTTTTCAAATGCTGAGTATAATGAAGAAGCAAAAACAATCATAATAAAAAACGAAGTAATAAAACAAAAAAAAGGAACGATACTAGTCATAACCGCAGGAACATCAGATATTCCCATAGCAGAAGAAGCAGTAGTAACTGCTAGCATTATGGGTAATACTGTTATAAAAGCATATGATGTAGGTGTAGCAGGGATACATAGGCTCTTTGATATAAAAGATAAGATGGATCAATCAAATGTCATCATTGTTGTTGCAGGAATGGAAGGTGCATTAGCAAGTATCGTTGGAGGTTTGACATCTAAACCGGTGATAGCCGTTCCAACAAGTGTAGGATATGGTTCGAGTTTTCAGGGCATTGCCCCTCTTCTTACAATGATGAACAGTTGTGCAGAAGGCGTTGTAGTAGTAAACATCGATAATGGATTTGGTGCAGGATATTTTGCTAGTCTTATCAACAGGTGAGACCTATGGCTACAGCATATTTTGATTGTTTTTCAGGAATAGCGGGCGATATGATTCTAGGAGCATTTATTGATCTAGGATTGGATGTTGATCATTTTAAAAAAGAAATATCAAAACTATCTCTGACGGGTTACGAGATACAATGTAAGAGAATGAGAAAGAAAGATTACAATGCAATGGATGTTAACATCATTATCAAAGATAAACAACCTCATCGAACCTATATTGATATCAAAAAATTAATTGAAACAAGCGATCTAACCGATCGTGTAAAAAAAATAAGTATTGATATCTTTTTCAATCTTGCAAAAGCTGAAAGCAAAGTACATAATGTTACTATCGAAACGGTTCATTTCCATGAAATAGGAGCAGTTGATTCAATAATCGATATTGTAGGTACCGCTATTGCCATTGATTTTTTTGATATTCAAGAAGTGTATTGCTCTTCACTACCGTTAGGCAGTGGTTTTGTTTATTGTGATCATGGAAAAATATCTATTCCTGCACCTGCAACAAAAGAATTGCTTGTTGGGATCCCAACCTATGCATTAGATAGTGGACATGAAATGGTTACACCTACGGGTGCTGCAGTAGTTAAAACGATTTGCTCAGATTTTAAAGAAAAACCTTGCTTTTTAAACGAAAAAATAGGATATGGATCTGGAAAAATTAAAAGTAAACAATCCGGTGTTCTTAAGATATCTTTGGGAGAAATATAAAGTATACCCACATAGTAAAAATATATTTTTATATGAGTGGATCGTGTGTTGCTGTATAACGTCTCGTGGATAGTAGAAATAGTTCTAAGAGCATAGATCTTTTCTAAGAATTGTGTCCTGCGACCGTATTTTTTTTCTCTATTCATCGTTCATATCTTACATCGTAGGGTGTTTTATTTACTACTTTGAGTTACAACAATTTGGAGGTATAATAACTCAAAAAGTTGAACTAAGAAATAACAATGTATTAAAATTCATAATTAAATATTAATAATATATACTGGAAACATCGTTTTTCATCAATACTTAACAAAAATTTTTTATACTGATTTCCTATCCGTAACAACAATTACAATTTCGTGTTACGATATAGGGGATATATATGGAGAGGCTTGAAAAAATGCTTATCGATGCAGGCCAGTTTCATGGACACATCTGTCCAGGCCTTGCTATTGGGGTGGTGGCCTCTGACATTGCTCTGGCCAACGCGCGGCGTTCAGAGGATGAAGAGTTGGTAGCCATCGTTGAGAATGACGCTTGCGGTGTTGATGCCATCCAGTACCTAACTGGATGTACCTTTGGCAAGGGTAACCTAGTGTTTAGGGATTATGGAAAATCGGTGTATATCTTTCTTAACCGAGTTACAGGAAAGGCCTTGCGTCTTTCTCTAAATCACTCTGTCATAGAAAGTAATTCCCAACCTAGCGATCGGATACTATTAGCCCGCGTCCGCGATGGAACTGCAACTCGGGAGGAGGTCAATGCTTTTCATGTTCGCTGGAAGCAGCGTGCCCGAGATGTCATTAACTGTGCTGAAACTCTATTTCAAGTTAAACCAGTGAACATAACCTTTCCTGAGAAAGCCCGCATACATGATAGTATCCCCTGCGACACTTGTAAAGAGCAGGTTATGACCACTCGGATTATAAGGAGCGAAACGGGGGACAAACTCTGCATTCCCTGTTATAAAAAAACCAAAGAATAGGGGAAAAAAAATGAAAAGAAAACAAATATCCATTACTATGTTTACGATTTTGCTTGCATTAGTTCTCTTTTTAGCTGGATGCATAAACGTTAAAACAGATAAAGGCGAAGAATATTTGAAAATTACAGATTTACTTGGTCGAGAGGTGAATGTTCCTGCTAATGTAGAACGCGTAGTGGGAGTAGCCTCTGGTGCGGTGAGAATGCTAACTTACCTAAACGCTACTGACATGATTGTGGGAGTTGAGGATGTCGAGACTCAGTCAGCCTTCACACCATATCAGTTTGCCCAGCCAGACCTAAAGTATCTTCCTGTGATAGGGCCAAAGCACGGAGGCGATGCTGAACTTATCTTGTCTCGGCAGCCAGACGTAATTTTCTATACATGCTCACAGCTGGAGCCTGCCACTGGTGAAACCATGGACGATCTTCAGGAAAAGACTGGCATTCCTGTAATTGCCATTGATCTAGGGGATCTAGGGAAAAGACGAGCGGTGTTTGAACAATCCCTCCGTCTTATGGGCGATATTTTAGGTAAGAATAGCAAAGCGGAGGATGTCATATCCTACGTCGACAGTGTTCTTACAGATCTTGACACTCGGACCTTGGGCATTGCTGATGCTGATAAGCCTTCAGCCTACGTTGGTGGTGTAGCGCTTCGGGGCGCAAGGGACATCTTATCTACACGGTCAGATTTTCCTCCCTTTGAATTCACCAACGTAAACAATGTTGCCTCTTCTGTGGGCACCGGTCATATGTTCATAGACAAAGAACAGCTCTTGGTATGGAACCCCGACATTGTGTTCGTCGATGCGTATAGTTATGACCTAGTGGTCGAAGGCAAAACTAATGATACAACTTATTCCCTGCTGCAGGCCTTTGAGGATGGTGATATATACATCGTCATGCCATACAATTCCTACAACACCAATTTTGCAACAGTGCTTGCCAACTGCTACTTTGTTGGATCGGTAGTGTATCCGGAGAATTTCTCAGATGTGAACGTCACGGCCATGGCCGACGAGATATACACCACAATGGTAGGTGTACCTGTATACAAAAACATGGCCTCAACTTATCAAGGATTTGTAAAAGTGGAAATTGATTACTCCTAAACCCCTGGGAAGACCCAAAATATGACAACTCTACCTTCAAGTGTATCAGTATCACCCAATCCGGCTGCACAGCACCGTCGGCAAAACCTTCATAAGAATATTATTCTTTTAATAGGGGGCATCTTGGTGATAGTTATGGCCATGTATGCTCTCACCTTGGGACCATACCCAATGACAATAGGCGATGTAATCAGAGCGCTCATTGGCAACGGGTCAGATGTCTACCGAGCCGTGATATGGAACATCCGCATGACAAGAATCCTTTCTGCCATATTTGCAGGGGCTGCCTTGGCTGTATCTGGGATGGTCATGCAGAACGTCCTTAGGAATCCCTTGGCATCTCCCTCTACTCTAGGAGTCTCCCGCGCTGCCTCCTTCGGGGCTGCCTTTGGTATCGTAATCCTTGGTGTAGGCTCGACACAGTCCCACTCGGTTTCTTTCGACATGCCTTACCTCATAGCACTTTCTGCATTCATTGCTTCTATCATCTCCACTGGTGTAATTATTCTACTGGCGCGCATAAGAGATGCATCACCTGAGACTATGATCTTAGCCGGCGTAGCCATGTCATCCCTTTTCACTGCGGGTACAACCTCACTAAGGTACTTCGCAATCGATGAGGTGCAGTTAGGTTCCATCATATTCTGGACCTTTGGCGATCTTGGTCGAACCGAGTGGACTACCTTGACCATTATTGCGGTGTGCACAGTGGTTGCAATCATCTACTTTTTCCTTAATCGCTGGCGGTACAATGCCATTAACAGCGGTGAGGAGGTAGCCCGAACTTTGGGTGTTGATACCTCACGCACGCGTATCATAAGCCTCCTCGTCTCGTCGCTTTTGACGGCTCTTGTGGTCTCTTTTGTAGGCGTCATTGGATTTGTTGGTCTGGTGGTGCCTCACATCGTTCGACGGATTGTTGGTACAGATTCTCGGTTCCTCATTCCCGGTTGCTGTATTGCTGGTGCACTTCTCTTACTAGTATCCGATACTGTGGCCCGTACTATGCTATCACCTGTAATCATGCCCGTTGGGATCCTTACCTCGTTCATTGGTGCGCCCTTGTTTATCTACCTTATTATTAGGGGGCGGAAGCATTGGTAGACCTTGTCACAATAAATAATGTCTCATTCAACTATGGAAAAATACCTGCACTGCGTAATATTACTCTTTCCATTCCGGCAGGTTCCCTGATTGGAATGATCGGCCCCAATGGATCAGGAAAGACAACTCTTATCAGATGCCTTTGTGGCTTGGTTAAGCCATCAGGTGGAACTATTATAATTAACAGCAAAGATCTATCATCGCTAGGCCGACGTGATTTGGCACGTTTGGTAGGCTATGTACCTCAGGTGCAGGAAAAACCTTTTCCTGTGCCCATATTCGACGCTGTTCTTGCTGGGCGTATACCTCATCTGGAGTGGGCGCCATCTATCTATGACCTTGATGTCGTGAGCCACATTCTGTCACTTATGGACTTGGAGGACATTTCCCAACGAAACATCAACACTCTTAGCGGAGGGCAGATGCAACGTGTACAAATTGCCCGAGCCCTTGCTCAGGAACCCTTGATATTATGCCTGGATGAGCCTACCAACAATCTTGATATCAAGCACCAATTGAGTCTTATGAATCTGGTAAGAAACCTTACCAGGAACCGAAATATGCTTACCTTCGTATCCATCCACGACCTTAACCTGGCTTCTCAGTACTGCGACCGACTGGTGCTTCTAAAAAACGGCGAGATTTTTTCATCAGGTACACCACAGGAGGTATTAACTCGGGAGAACGTAAGAAACGTATTTGGGATAAATGTAGCCATTCATACCCACGGCGATTTAATACACATCGTGCCCGTGAATAAAGCGGATGTTAGAAAACTTGAACATATCTGAATCGCTAGGCACTTTATCTTTCTGGGCCAATAGAACCGGCGTTTTGCATGCAATCTAGTTTTTTATAATAATGAGTGTATCGTATCGCTTGCGGAAGGTGACCAAATCTTCTTAAAAAACGATTCTCATGTAGATTTTAAAGAAAAACTTTGTTTTTTTAAACGAAGAAATAGGAGATGGATCTATGAAACATTAAAAGTAAACAACCTGGTGTGTTGATGATATTATCGGGAGATCTTCCTAGTAATCAGTTTTATCGCTTGTATGTATTTAAATAAGAGTGTATGATTCATATTAATGCTACAAATTTAAAAACCGTGCCATAATCATTTTTAAAACGTGCTACTACAAAGCGCTATTTTTTTTTCTTTGATGGTTTTTGTATTCATAATCTGGGAATAGATCCCAAAAAGGAATACAAATCTAAACGAACATGAAAATGGGAGGTTCCTATAATATACCCATTCCTTTCAATTTAAAAAAACATTGAGCGGTTGCCTTTGCATCTTGATAGGCATTGTGTGCATCCCGATACGGTTCATTGAATAGAAAAAAATAAAGGTCAGAGAGACTAGGCCAGTTGGATCGATTATCTCCTCTCATCAATCTACAGAACTCAACGATGTGAGGTGTCTTCATAGTGCAGAACCGAGGATATTTTCCTAGCAACGTATCTAATTTTTTGCGGGAGTATTCTGCTTTGATAACATGATAATCATAATCCACATTATGACCGATAAGGATATGGGTGAATCGCAACACCTCTGAGAAACTATTCAAAGCTTCTTGAAGAGAGACACCTTCATTTCTAGCTTGGTTCATGGTAATACCATGGATATTGATGGTACGGGAAGGTATGGTGAAACCCTCTGGTTTGATGATCAAGTTATCCTGCCGAAGTATCGATCCTTTCTCATCGGTAAGAAGCCATCCAAGCTCTACTAACCGAGGCCAATGGCTCAGATCAGAGGATATATGAGGCGGAAGACCTGTTGTCTCCGTATCAAAGAAGAGATACATCAAAACAAACTATATCATATCACGGTTAATAATTTTTGTATGATTACTACAGTAGGATACAATAGACAAAGGTGAATAATATGATGTATCTTTCTTTCTCTTTTATGTGTGATGCGATTTGTGATATTCTCATTTTCTATATATCTTTGGAAAACTCAAGAAATCAATACCTTTTAATAATGACGTAATATGTTTTTTGTTATGCGAATAACAAAGGTATCTGCAATCCCTATTGAATTGGAATTGAACGAACCATTTTCTATTGCTAATGAGACGGTGGAAACCGCGGTGAATGTTTTTTTCAAACTTGAAACAGATGAAGGGATAACGGGTTGGGGTTGTGCTACACCTGATACGGTGACTTCAGAGACAGGTGAAACGGTGACCGCTATATTCCAAGTAGGTTTCAAGGATATCTTGATAGGTTCTGATCCAACACGGATCAATCTGCTCAATGAGATCATTGAGGAAAAGATACAAGGAAACCCGTCAGCAAAGGCCGGGGTAAACATGGCGCTCTATGATATCCTAGGAAAAAAAGCACATATGCCTTTATATCGACTTCTTGGAGGATATAAAGAGAAGATCGAGACATCGATTACTATTGGGTTGAACCCTGTTGATGTCATGATCGATAGGGCAAAAGATTGTGTTTCAAAGGGGTTTAGTTGTTTGAAAGTGAAATGTGGTATGGAACCAGATCATGATATCGAAGCTATCTTAGGGATTCGAAGTGCAGTGGGTCCTCAGGTAAAGATTCGTATTGATGCGAATGAGGGCTATACCCTTGAAAAAGCGCTTCGGGTGGTTGAAACATTAGAGAAACTTGGAGCAGATATCGAGATATTCGAACAACCCACTCCTGCAAAATATCTCTTTGCGTTAAAAGAGATCACTGCTCAATGTTCTGTTCCCATCATGGCTGATGAGACCGCGTTCACTCTTAGGGATAGTCTACGGCTCATCAAACTTGAGATAGCAGATATGATCAATATCAAACTTATGAAGATCGGTGGTATCACTAACGCGTTAAAAGCAAATGTATATGCTGAACTTGCAGGTATCCCGGTCATGGTTGGATGTATGAATGAATCAATGGGTGCGATGGTTGCTGGTGTTCATACGGCATGCGCGGTGAAGAACATCATCTATGCAGATCTTGACTCAGCAATTGATTTCAAAGATGATGTGGTCAAAGGTGGTGCAACATATAAGGATGGATTTGTTATTCCGTCTGAAAGACCAGGGCTTGGTATCGAGGTGGATCTCTAGGTGGACCGATTTGCACGTATCCTTAGAAATATTCCTCCCTATAGTAGGTTTCTTACTGTTAGAGAAATCGATACGTTGACTCAAGAAATAAGACAGATGCCAGGTGTCACACATCATGAGATCGGTAGCACTATTGATGGGCAACCTTTGACGATGTTAGATATTGGAAAAGGCGATAAAACCGCGCTTATCATTGGAGTACCTCATAGTGATGAACCACTTGGTAGTCTTGTGATAACCTATTTTGCTCGCTGGCTGGCTACTCATCAGGATGTAGACTATTTCGGATGGCGATGGTTACTTATACCTATCCTTGAACGACGGGGCATGCAGTTAAACCAAGGATGGTTTACGATGCCTAACTCACTAGCTTTAATGGTGAAATCATCATTTCGAGAGCCTACCGAGGATCAATACGAGTGGTCGTTTCCTATTGAGTATAAAGATTATCAATGGACGAAATCACGACCTGAGACCATAGCGGTCAAAAAAGTATTAGAAAAAGAAAAGCCTGATCTTCTCTGCGGTCTTCATCACAGTGGTTTTACCAATGCATATTATTATCTGAGTGAGGATTTCCCCCAGATCTATGAGAAATTATCAAGATTTGTAGCTTCATTGCGTATTCCATTAAGTGATTCTGCTCCAGATGTTCCTTTTGGGAAACAATTACACCCAGGTTTTTACCAGATGTATGGTCTAAAGGATTATCTAACGTATTATGAGAAAACAGATCCGCTCATGCTACCCGCACTGAGAAGAGGAGCATGCAGTGATGAATGGTATCAAAACGAGATAGGTGGTTTTAGTTTTAACTGCGAAGTGCCAATGTATCTAAGTCATAAGCTCAAAGATACATCTATAGCAAAAAAAACATATCTTGATATGATAACTGAACGGTATGAACGAAAAAAAACACGGGTCAACTATTCAGATAAATTCATCAGAACTATTCGAGAATATGCAGATATGGCTGACCCTTTATTATATCCTCTAGCACAAAAACATATAGCAAATGCGAAAGCATCACTTGGTCACGAGGAAAGAATCCTTCGTTTAAAAAAGGATAGAGCCGTGACAAACGCAGATATATTCGAAAGTGAGGTGGTCGATGATCTTTTTGATCTATTCTTCCTTGGACAGATATGGAGGGTTGCAGAAAGTGTCTGTGTGAAAGGGGGGGCTAAAACCATTTGCCGACAGATGGAGTTAGCGGATCTTGAGATCAAATTACTAGCGAAAAGTATACAAGAACGTGGATTGTTCTATCAGATCCCTTTACGTACCTTAGTAAAAATGCAACTGGGAAGCATCCTCTACATCGCAGAGGAATTAATGAAGAACGAGGAGAAACAATAGATTTTTGAAGAAGATATAGATGCCATGTTCATCATGGACCAAGGAGTTATACGGACAGCAACAGAGAAGGATGTCCCAGAAATAGTAAAGCTAGAGAATAAATGTTTCCTTGATTCACAAGCTTATTCTGAATCTCAGATACGTTATCTAGTTAAAAAGGCAAATAGTTTTTGTCTTGTGGAGACATCTGGCGATATCGTTAGAGGATGTATCATCCTCTTGTTCAGACGAGGATCAAAGATCGCAGGGGTTGAGACAGTGAATGTAGACCCTATATTTCAGAACAGAGGGATTGGACGACAATTGATACAAGCTGGTGAAGGGGAGGCACGAAAACGTTTAATGAAAGCGATAAGACTTGAGGTTTCCGTTGGAAATACTCAAGCGATACTGATGTATCAACGATCCGGGTACATTATTACTGGGTTATTGCAGAACTATTATCAATTCAATTATTTCGGGTCTCGTGATGCATACCGGATGAAAAAGATATTGTAACACTAGACTTCATCTGAAAACACTGCTTCTTTTGTTGTTGAAACCCATGTGTTATCTTGTAGTATGCAATAGCCTATGGTATCTTTTTCAAGGAGTTGATAGAGAGATGAACGGAACCTCTCAGGGATCTTATAGGGGTTGCAGAGGACGCGCTCACCATGTATCATTTCAACATGCTGAGTGGCCTGAGGGTTCTGG
Source organism: Thermoplasmatota archaeon (assembly GCA_029762575.1). GTDB lineage: Archaea > Thermoplasmatota > E2 > DHVEG-1 > DHVEG-1 > EX4572-165. Next base: position 18,613 of record JARVGL010000009.1, read on the forward strand.
TTATCCATATGAATATCTGATAGATAGAGTGAATGGTTCTTTTCATCCTCGTCTAATCGAAGTTTCGCTGTTTTCAATCGTTTTGTAAAACAAGCGATGTCTTTTTCTTGGAAATTCATCATTTTTGGATCTAGCTTGTTTGCAGCAAGAAACAACATCACTCCTAGACATTTAGAACAATGTCCGCAGGGTATGATTGAATCGTTGATGCTATGGCAGGAATGACATGATCGTTGCAGTTGAGCGAGATGTGGATATCGTTTCACAAGGATCCGTTGAACGATCAGACCTGAGATACTTCGTAGCGCGGACCATTGGACCATTGAAGGGATACGTTTTGTGTACCACTGGTTCATTACATCATCGAAATCCTGATGTTGATCATAGACCCCGTAATAATGTGGTATCCCTTTGTATACGGGGCGATCTCTTTGATCATCAAACTCGCTACCTATGAGAAGATTGCCGATGTGATGGTTTATGAACAGGGGGAGTAAGGCAAAGATGTAAAAAGGAAAGATGCAGAGTCTGATAGGATAGGTGTCAGCTTGTATCTCTCGATGATCCTTTCTGATGAAGGGGAGATTATCAAGCATGAAGTTATAGAAACGATCAACATTTGTCCATACTCTCATCGTGTGTTCATCGTTTGCTTTATGGTATACATATGCGGTTCTAGCGGTTCTCCAGTGTCCTCCGCTCTCATTGACATACAGCGGATATACACTAGCATCTAATTCTTTGAGAAGTCCATAGGATAGAAGGCTTTCTTTTCCTCCGCTTGAGAGGATGCCACATTTGTTCATATCAGTAGAGGCGGAGAGGCTTGTATCCTTTCGCTTGTTCTTTGGTATAATATGTGCGCAGGGAAGAGAATCATCTGGTTTTATACTTGTTTCATCAGGGAGATACTCTGAGAGAATGTAGTTGGTTCGTCTCCTTAGGATCTTATTGATATAGATATCCCTACTGAACACCCTGTTGAGATGATTGAGAAGATGTATATCAGAGGTTGAGAGCGGGAACTCTAGTTCAAATTTCTCTGAGAACAACCCATAGTTCAACAAAGGCATACAGAATGCTAGGCGGAGGAGAGGAAGATATGTTTCATGTAAGGATGTCTCGTAGGAGAGCTGAAGAGAAAAACTGGTTTCTTTGCCGTCAAGATGAGTGAGCTGTACGGTAGCTTGTGTGGAATGATTCTTAATCAATGGTTCTGAGAGGGATATTGACGTAAAACTAAGGAGATCTTTCATGATCATATAGCCTCAAGGGTCTCTAGCCTATCCACTAATCGATTTACTCCCTGGCTGAATGGTTCAACGGTTGGTACATTAAAAGTCTGTTCCATTCTTTTTGTGATGTCGGTGATGTCTTGCTCTGTCATGTTCTCGTTGTTTAATCCTATGCCTAGTAATGGTTTTTCAGTGAGTAGTTCTGCGATACGAACCACCCTAGCAGGATCAGGCATAGGATAATCGGGGAATCCATCGAGATTTTTTCGTTTTGGTGCATCTACAAGGATGAATCCGTCAATGTTTCCAGCGGTTAGTATCTCAAAACCTCCTGGGAAGAACGGATGAACAAGACTTCCTTGACCTTCGATGATCATAACATCAGGTGTATCGTCATTCCAGGAAGCTAGGATTGCATCTTCAATACCTCCTGCAACGAAATCATTGATCAATGCATCAATAACAACGCCATGTGGCCATCCTTGCATCCATCCTGTTTGACCAGTATAAATCATATCTGCTTTTTTCCCACGTTTCCTTAGTTCTTTAGTGAGAAGAACCGCTAATGTTCTTTTTCCAATCGCTGAATCCGTACCGATGAGAGCTATCCGTTTTGATTTGACTTTTTTGATTTCACCAGTATAGACTCGTTTGTGGTCTCGAAACATCTTCCGAACATCAGTGATCTGGCAATTATGCGTCTTTGCTAGTTCCATAAAGACTGGATCATCTGAGAGGAATTGGTGAAGCCCTGAGACCACATCTAACCCTTGTGTGAGTGCAACGATGACTGCTTGATCATAACCTATTGGTAACACTCCGCCTTCCGATACTGCACCAATGATAAAGACATCCGGATCATATTCTTTGATGCTTTTCTTTAAATCGTTACGAAAAGGTATTTCCCGAGTGACACCGTCAAGATGATCTCCTGCATCTCCTTCGGGAAGAGTGGAGTCAATGACGCAAACCACATCAAAGCGATCGCTATGACGGACGAGACCATGCGCTGTCTTTCCATCTGCACAATGAAATAATCCTTCAACATAAACCAGCGCTCTCTTCTTTTCCATCTACTTTCCCCCTCTTGTTTTCTTTTTATATATCATGGTGTCTTATTTTCTTCCAGTTAATACAACAACATATCTATCACTAGGAAGAGTTTCTTTTTTATGCCGGTCTAAGAGTGCGATAAGCCCTGCTGTTGAGGCAGGTAACACATTCAATCCTTCTTTTTCCCTGATGATCTTTGCATGGGTGAGCATCGTTTTATCACTTGCATATGATGCCCAACCACCTGTTCCCCTGATGGCTTCCAATGCATAGTCACCATCGATGCTTCGCCAGTTGATAAGGGGTTCATTGATGGGGGTCTCATGGATCTTTGCAGGTAACAGATCATCACAAGTTGGTTTGTTTTTAATATATGCTTGGATAATTGGGTTTTTTCCAAATGCGGAGCCTGCGACGATCTTTGGGACCCGGGACGTTTTTCCTCTCCGATACAGGCTTTGGAATCCTTTATGTATACCTGCTAACGTCGTCCCATTTGAGACTGGTAAAGCGACCACTGCTGGCGCATCTCGAAGTTCATCATAGATTTCGTAGGCGATCTGACCATATGCTCTTAATTGGATCATGGTATTGTGACCACCTGCGTTTGCATCATAGTAATCATGGTTATCGGCCATCTGTTGCGAAATGGCCACTGCGTTTTCGTAATCACCAGGCACTCGAATGATCTCTGCTTTGTTCTGAATCATTTCTTTGATCCGGTTCGTATGATAACTTTCCGGGATGTAGATAGCACAACGGAGTCCTCCAAGGGATGCAGCGAGTGCGATTGCAGCACCATAGTTGCCACAGGTTGCAACAGTGACCGTTTCATATCCTCTTCGTAAAGCATCCATCACTTGAGCAAAGGCTATTCGATCCTTCTGGGTCCCTGTTGGTGTACTTCCTTCGAATTTAAGGTAGATATGACGAAGACCAAACTCTCGTTCAATGTTACGTGCACGGGTCATCGTGGTATCGCCGATCTCTGAATCGATGATATCTTCAAAAGCCTCAAGTCGTTTATCTAATGGTTGATCGGGGTCTGCTGCTATTTTCTTCTGAGAGTCAAGTTCTGGAGCAATGGCGGGGGTCTGAGATGTTGCTCCATCTAATAGAGAAAAAATTTCATCTAAGGTGACATGTTTAGAAGTCTTGTTGTCACCATTACCATTTTGAGTTGCCGTTGATTGCCCATTGATATTGTTATGATCAGGGGGCTTATCTTCTTTTTTTGAATTATTCATGGTTTTTTCCAAACGGTCTCTATACCCCACATCCAGAATTTACAAAGAATATTTATATTCTTCTATTTCAAGAGAAAACCTTAGAATTATTGGTATGTTACCCAATTGTAAGGAGGTTTACGGCCTACATCAAGCATAGTATCTATAATGAAAATGCAGTAATAAATGAAAATGAACGGTTAACTGTATTTGTCTATTATAGTATAATGGGCGAATTATTCAGCGTAGTTATACATAAAGAAAAAAAATATGTAGATGAATGTCCTATATGTGGTACTGTTTCATAAGGTAAAACTTCCAAGGCTATCCAGACATGATATAATCAAAAGTATCGGTCTATCTGTTTTTAACATCCTTTGTTAGATATCGGTATATGTCGTTAACTGTCCACAAAATTATTTAAACCTGGTATTATATAATTGTTGGTATTAAGGAATGGGTCAGTCACCATATCTTATCAGTGTTCGGGGAGACCATGAAAACAAGACTTTCCATTAAAGGCATCGCACTTGTTGAATCGATACGACCATTTACCACTCTTCTAGGAATGGCTGGTGCATATATTGGCGGTATGGTCGCTGGTGCACCCTTGTTTTCGGTTCCGTTGCTTCTTGCTATGGCCGTTGTCTTTCTCATTGGTGCTGGGAGCATGCCATTTAATGATTATTTCGATCGTGAGGTCGATAAGATATCTCATCCTCTGCGACCGATACCTTCGAAGAGATTATCACCTAAGGAAACATTATATTTCTCCTATATCCTCTTTGGTCTTGCAGTTGTACTCTCTTTCTTTATCAATATACTTTGTTTTGCGATCGTCTTGTTCGCTCTCGGGGTCCTTTATTTCTATGAGACGTTCTTTAAAAACCATGGTTTTGTGGGTAATGTCGTTGTAGCTTTCCTTTCCTCGATGTCCTTTACCTTTGGTGGCGCGGCGGTAGGAAATCCCTTTGCGTCAATCCTTCTTTCATTTCTCACCTTTTTCATGTTCACTGGGAGAGAGACATTAAAGGATGTTCAGGATGTGAAAGGAGATGTTCTTTCAAGAAATACGCTGCCGATGAAGATAGGTGAAAGAAAAGCAGCGTTAGTAGGATCAGTACTCTTAATCATCTCAATCTTTCTGTCACCACTCCCGTATCTTCTTGGTCAGTTACGGATAGGATATCTTTTATTCATAACCGTTGTGGATCTGTTATGTATCTATGCTATCATTGTCACGTTACAGGATGTAAGAAATACAGAGAAATCTGTTAGCTTGATACGTATAGCTGCGGGAATAGGGGTTATTGCGATCATTATAGGTGCTATTCTCTAAAACATTTTAGGGGTCTACAAAAGACTCTTATTTTTCGTATCCAAACGCATCAAACGTTTGTTTCCATTCATTATAGACCTTCTGTTTGATCTGTTTATCAAAGGTGTAGCTATCAGCTTTGTAATTTTCATGTTCTTTTACATATCGTTCAAATGCGGGTTGTGCAGCATCAAAACCCTCTAAGCCTAATTTTCTATAGATTTCTTTTAGCCGTTCAGTAGGGTGTTCTATGAAATCCTCATAAGCGATTTCAATAAGGTTTTCCTTAGGGATGAGATGACGTTGGGAGAGATAATGGGAGAATAATTCCTTGTAGCTGTAGATGATATACTCCTCAAGTGTCTCTGTTGATATATGTTGGAATGAGAATATAGGGAGTATCTTCTGATAGAGTTTCCATGTTGAAAGATAGACCTTGTAGGGGTTTCTATGGATATGGATAAATCTTGCATCAGGGTAGAGCTCAAGTAAATGTTTGATTCGTGCAGTGTTCACAAGGCTTTTGAGCATGATCTGTTTCCCGTTGTTCTTATATGCTATTTTCTTTAGGAATAATTCATAGGCATGTTTCCATGAATTGATGGATTCTTGATTCGTACTTAGCACGTATGAATCAAAGTAGTGTTTCCAGTTCCTAGGGAAATACCACGCGAGGTAAAAAGAAAAAGGTGACGTGTTTGCAATAGCATATTCTTCTTCATACGGAAGAGTTGCATGCATCTCCAGATCATCCATTGGTCGTTTTGAAGGTAGATGGTTCTTCACCATGTTTCTGAAGCGCTCTTCGTTAGCAATGATCATTGAGGGTGTCATCGTCTCAAAGGTTGATACATAGCCTAAACGTTTGTCTTGACCCAGGAGATAATGAAGAAATGTTGTACCGCTGCGCCAATGACCAATGATGAACAAAGGTGCTTTGACGGTTGTGTTCTCTATATCCTTTTGGTATTTTCGTTGTTCATAGAGTCTAAAAGGTGTAAGCGCACTGATCATCCCAGTGACATAGAGTGCTCTTGGAATGAACTGCCAATCGATGGAAAAATGATTATCTCGAAGTACCTTCAGCCAGTTTACAAACGTTGAACCAGCCATTGGTTGTTCGCGGATGCGTAGATAGTCTTGTTTGGCTATGGTGAATTGAGGCATCGTGCAATCCCTTCAGGAGCTGTAAGGATCCTTTGATCTTTGATCGATAGTGATCAATTGATTCTTTGTTGATATTAGATAAGGTATTATTTAAGTGTTAGCGGATAATTATTCGACAAATCAATAAAAAATGCTTAATAGATGATGATTACGGTAGAAGCTGTATCATATACTTTTTCGAACGTTACTGTTAACGTTGCACTCTCAGAGAACGTAAAATTTGGTGTTTCATCAGATACCATCCATCGAGAATCTTGATAGATTCCTTTTCGAAAGATGATGGATGAATCACACCAAAGTGCTTTTGTTTCTCCCTGTGTGGTTTGATAGAATATCCCTGAGGATATATCTGAGTCATATTGATCGATTGATGAGGATGCCCAGGGGTATGATCCAAAAGAAAGCGTTGAGAGTGATGAAGGTATATGAAAGGAGAACACCCGTGTGGACCCACTTGGTGCATATGGATCACGTATATCTCGAGATTCTCCTGTTTCACAGAGCAAGGATAGTTCTGATCGTAATATTACTAGTTCGTCTTCAAAACGCTGCATCTCTGTAGTGGTATCTATTCTTTGAAACCCTACGAAAGCAAGAAGCATGATAGCACTGATGATAGTGATACTCATGAGAAGACGGATAGGTATCATCTCAGCAGCAGTATAATTATCCCGTAACATTATCTTGTTTCCCTTCTGATCCTCTTTCTTTCTCCTTGGAATATTTCATGCGATATGAGGTTCACCACCGCCATGCCAGCTTATCCGCGGGCGGATCTTGATGATATGGGCTTCTTCCATGGTGTCGTCAATGACAAGGCATACTCCTTTTTCTTTACCGATCCGCTTCATGATCTCTTCTATGGATCCTTTCATATACGTAGGTCGAAGTTTCTGAAGTGCGAGGATATCATCTTGTGATGTGAGCCGGTGGCAGAAGAAGAGATCACAGTGAGAGAGGACTTCTTCATCTATAGCGCTAGGTCTTTGTGTGGCCATGATGAGAGATAATCCTGGTTGACGGCCTTGTCGAAGCCATTTTTCAATAAGGATCTTTTTAGAGAGATTGTTCTTTGCTGCGGGGAGAAATAGATGCGCTTCATCGATAGCAAGCCATACCAGAGGATGGGTATGGTCGTTGTGTGATAAACCCATCGTTTTCTGCTCTTGTTCTTTTCGAGCTTGAACCCGGAATTTAAAAAGATATTCGGAGATGAGGCTGAGAAGGACGTCTTTTACAAACGTTTCTTGGAGATGACTGATATCAAGGATGGTGATCCTGCCTGGTTGGATAAGGGATTCAAGAAGAGTCCCTTGTGCGGTGAAGAGATTCCATGATGCAGCCATCCGAAGATAATTCTCCGCCACTCCTTTTGTGAGAGGATCACAAGAAGTATTTGCTTTTATTGTTTCAAGGATGTTTGAGGGGGTAAACGAGTGATGTGTTGATTGTAAGGAAAGGACTGCGTTAGTGAGTATCATGCCAAAGGGATCTGTTGGTTTCACATCAAAGAGCATGCACCAATGATCTGCGGTGAGATCTGATGTTCGTATATGAAACGATGATACGTTATCGATGAGTCCAGTGTAGTCCGGTAATGCGTTCTCTGGGACAAAAAGGGAGAAATCGATACCCTCGGACTGTTTACCCAAAGGGTTCTGTTCTTTTTCTTGTACAAGGTTTGAGTAGGCGCTAGTCCAAAAGATGCCTAAGGTGTCGATGACGATGATACTGAGATTGTCTCGAATATCTTTTTCAAGTAATGCAAGTTCCTCGATGATGACACCTAGAGTATATGATTTACCGTATCCTCGTTTTCCACAGATAAGCACTGCATGAGGATATGATGCATCCATCTCCACCATTGCTCCATAGGATCCATCCAGTGCATAGAAACGACCAATCTGTAATGAAGCTTGTTTAGCGGCTTCTCTCTTTCCGAGTATGTATCTCTTTTGATCTAGAGTACTAAGACAGAGAGTATTGTTTCCTCGATCCATCGTTTATTCCACAAAAACCCAATATCATTCAACAAATTATATAATTTACGTCTATAATTACGGGTGGATGACTAAGCATCAATGTCCCCTTCAAACCATCAAAAAACCAGGTGAGACAACGATAAAGATAAATTGTCGCACCTGTGCCAAAGGAACCGCGTCCATCTTTGATGCCATGTGTCGAAAGACGATATTACACATACTTCAAGAAGAGCCAGGGGTTACAAAACTCATACTCAATCATGCATTGGTCAAAGTCTATACTCAAGACACCCTAACCATTCTCAAAGAACTAGCCTTGTTCTCAGAAGAAGTAACAACCTATCTTTCTCTCAAAAAAGACCAGAAACAACAAAAAAAGATCAAAACAAATAGATACATAGAGAGGGTAGCTAACATCCTTAAAACATCCTTAGATGATCCCTATCAGACCTATATCGATCTTATCGCTTTACAACATGATGTTTTGAAAGGTGGCGGACCACAACAAACAGATGAACCATCGCTAGCGAACATCATCTCTGAAATACTCTCACATACACCGTTACGAAAACGATTTAATGGAGAACCACCCACTCGCGATATCTTCTATACACAGTGTATCAGTCCGTATGTCCGCCCAGGGTTTGTTGATTCCTTTCTCAAACCAAACCCACCACCTGATGCAATCTTCTTAACATCGTATCCTCTCCCTCAGAAGAAGAACGAAGCACCTGTCACCGTAACTCTTTATACAAGGAAGACAAGGCCTGAAAAGATCTATTTTATCCTTCCATCAGAATATGAACTATCACAAAAAGAACTCTTACTCCTTGAAGAGGTACGTCATCATCTTTCATCCCATCGACCTGATGATGCAAGTTTTATGGATGCAGCAAATGCTCGAGAGTATTTCAAACGATTCGCTAGGAACATCATCACAACACTCCTTGAAGATTATGAAATACGACCAACTGCTCAGCATATCGATTTCCTCTCTGATGTCTTTGCTCGGTATACTGCAGGTTTTGGTATCCTAGAATATGTACTCCTTGATCCTCATATCCAGGACATCTATGTTAACGCACCAGTGGAGAACAATCCGTTGCATCTTGTCGTCGATGGAGAGGAATACTCATCAAACATCTATCTCTCGGTCGATGATGTGGACGCACTTGCATCAAGGTTCCGATCATTAAGCGGACGGCCGTTCTCTGAGGCGATACCAACCCTAGATATGGACCTTGAACATTATCATACTCGAGTAGCTGCTATCAGTAATCCATTAACTCCTAAAGGTATCGCGTTTGCATTACGAAGGCATCGGAAACATCCATGGACCCTTGCTCATTTCATTAAGAACAAGATGATCTCAGCGTTTGCCGCAGGTCTTCTCAGTCTTCTTGTCGATGGGCAAAGCTCTTTACTTATTGCAGGGAGCAGGGGTGCAGGGAAGACATCGTTACTAGGAGCTCTCATCTTAGAGATACCCCAACGATACCGGATTCTTACTATAGAGGATACCTCAGAAATCCCTGTTGATGCTCTTCAGAGATATGACTATAAGATCCAATCATTGCTCACTAGATCCCTTTCCGGTGGTTCATCGTCAACGGAACTTCACCCTACGGATACGTTACGGACAGCACTTCGATTAGGTGAATCTGTGCTCATCCTTGGAGAGGTCCGAGGCATCGAAGCGAAAGTCTTGTTCGAAGCGATGCGTATCGGTGCTGCAGGTAACCTGATCATGGGTACAATTCATGGGTCTACGACACAAGCGGTCTTTGAACGTATCGTCCATGACATTGGTGTCCCACCAACTTCGTTTAAAGCAGTGGATGCCGTCGTTGTCGCTGCACCTATTAGATCAGAAGGTACCATTGAACGGAAACGCCGAGTCATTCAGATATCAGAGGTCCTCTCCAGTGGATGGACCACAGCAGATAACGTGAACCATATCTTTCAGGATCTCATGAGCTATGATGTACAACATGATGAGATGAAGATATCTGATATACTCTCCATGGGTCAAAGTGAACTTTTACAAAAGATAGCGGGGAAATGGGGTATAAGCGTTGAAAAAATCCTAGAGAACATCATGCTACGAGCCTATATGAAACAAAGGATCGTTACGGAAAGCGATAATGATCCGCTTCTGTTGGAGGCAGAATGTGTTCGAGATGCTAACAATGCGTTTTGGATGATGGTGGAGACTAGCAAACAACGTTTCAAAACCGTAGATTACGACTATATCAAACAACAATGGGAACACTGGTTCAAACAGTACTGCGGAAGAAATGACCTATGAACGAAGAAGACCATTGGCTGTATCGGATCGTCTGGTTCTCAAAAAGATATTGTAGCTTCCTCAGACCCGATGGGGCTCTCAAAGGAACAGCGAAAAGCTTCTTTGATAAAGAATACCTTGATACCTTACAGTTCTGTGGATTTCATCTCTCAGCCTACGAGATGCTCCTAGCATCCTATACCATTGCTTTTCTTAGTTTTCTAGTTCTTCTTTCTATCGATGTAGCCATCATCATCTTGTATGTATCTATGGCTCTTCCGCTTGATGGACTCACCCTTTTTCTTATGATTTGTATCACTCTCATCGTCCCGTTTCTCCTTATGAATCTTGTTGCATCATATCCGAAAACATATCTAAAATATGCTAAGATCCATTCTCTTGGTGATATCCCTGAGGTCCTTAGCTATCTAGTCATGTATCTTAAACTAGTACCAAATCTAGAGAATAGTGTGAAATTCGCAGCAATGGAATCATCAACATCACTAGTTCATGATCTTCGAAAGATGCTTTGGGATATGGAGATACGAGTATATCATGGTATCACTGATGCGTTGACCCAGTTTGCTAACCAATGGGGTAGATGGAGCGATCATTTCAAACGATCCCTTCATCTCATCCGTAGCTCTATCGATGAACCAGAAGAAGCCCAACGAGTCATGACCCTTAACAAAGCGCTTGATGTAGGTCTTGAAGGGACACGGACAGTGATGAACGAGTTTGCGCAACGACTTCATCAACCAACCCTTGTCATCTATAGTATCGGCATCATGATACCTCTTGCTATCATCGCGATGCTCCCTGCAGCAGGCCTCATCGGCATGCAGATAACCATCTTTCAGGTCTTCTTCCTCTACGATATCATCCTTCCTCTTGTATTGTTCATCTATATCCGAAGGATCCTTCTCAGCCGACCTGCTACCTTTAACCCTCCTAAGATTCCTCGTAATCATCCTTTGCTTAAAGACATCAACCGAAAAGTACACAGAACCATCGCTCTTCTCTTATTTATCTTATGTATGACACCATGGTTGTTGATCCTTGTTCTCCCTAGATCATCAATGCTATACACTTTTTTATCAAGTGTTCATTCCATAATCCCTCTTAGCATCTGTCTACCCTGGGGTATCGCTGTATCCATCGCATATTATACGACCGTAGTATTTACACCCCATAAGAAAATTCGTGATACCATCAAACATATGGAGAAAGAGTTCTCCGATGCTCTTTATATCATTGGTAATCGTATCAGTGAAGAGAAATCACCAGAGGAAAGCTTTCTGTATACTGCTGAAACCATGAAAGGAAGTAGTATCGCAGAGTTGTTCTCCCATACGAGCTATAATCTCACCGCGCTTCATACAACGATATCTGATGCTTTGTTCAACAATGAGTATGGTTCCCTGAAACATGTGTATTCTGAGCGTATCCGCGCCATCATGCGGTTGTTTGTCGAAGGGATAAAAAAAAGTCAACGATCAGTTAGTATCTCCATCATCAGACTTGCGGATCATCTCAAAGAACTCCAAGAGGTGGAGACCCGCATCAAAGAGAACCTCTCTCTGTTAAGTTCAACGCTTCGATCAACAGCGATGATCTTTGCACCAATGATAGCTGGAGTCACCCTTGCTATCACCCAGCTTATATCTAACATCATTCAAAAGACGACACAATCACTAGATATTTCTACTCTATCGGATTCATCGGTGATGTATGGTATCACCAATTCATTTTCTTTAGAGAACATCGATCCAACCTATTTTGTCCTAGTGATCGGAGTCTATATCATTGAACTCGTGTTTCTCTTAACAAGGTTTACAAACGGTATCGACGAAGGAGATGATACCGCTGAGTTCTCATTTCAACTAGGTAGAAGCCTTCCTGTTGCAGTAATGGTGCTCACCGTTAGTATCATCCTTAGTCAAATGTTTCTCTCATCCATAGCAACTCGTATATAGATCAAAAAGAGTGATGAGTAATCCTATGTATCGATCTCATCGATAGTGTATCAGTGTGTTGTAACCTGTTTTTTTGCCGTAGTTTTTTTTGGTAATGGTTTTGTGTTCTTGGTTTGTTTCTTTGATTTTGCTTTTTTTGACGGAGGGCTTTTGGTTAGGGGTTTTGTTGTTTTATGGTAGGTATCCCAATAGGTTTTTAGTTCCTCAAGGGTTTTATGTAGGGTGATGGTATCAGTTGCATAGTTTAGATACTCTATTCTTAATGGTAAGATGGTACCATAGGGATATTGCCATATCTCCGATAGATATGAATCAATGAAACAACCATAATAGGAATCGGTATTATCTTTTTCAGACCAAGCATAAAACGATCCAACACGTGAACCCTGTCTATCATAGATGCCTTTTTCCATGAGAGTATCCTGTGCATAGGAGATGTGTCCAATGGATATCGCTTTTCTCCATTCTATTGAGAGATCGTTTAACGTCTTTTTTAGGGTGATTGATCCAGATGTATCCTTAATATCATCTGTAGAAAAGGGTATGAGTTTTGTTGTTCCTCGGAACCATGTATCTCGGATGTTCTCAAAAGGTCTGATACCAAAAACGTAACCATGTTGTTTCTTCCAGCTGTTCCAATATTTATCTAGGATACCGACCGCTGATCCTTGATCATCATATACTTGCTTGCCAATAAGCTCATTTGGTTTTGTTATGTTCATGATCCCATCCTTAGTATTATTGAAATGAAATATTATTTTGTTATTTATAGTTTTATGAATTTTTTGTCGTATACAAACAGCTACTTAATTGATTTTTCTCAACAATTAATGAGCGGAATCATACATTTTTTATACTTTTTAGTTTTCAATAAAATACTACGGTAACGTAGTAATTTTTTGTTGTCTCCCTATAGAATAACTTGATCTTTCTTCTATAGATCGCTTGAGAAAACCGATCAAACATCTTTTTTATATCAAAAAATTGTGGGTTTATCCTTTGGATCTATGCATGGGAGTATCGTCGATTAGCTCGAAACTGTTTTTTTCAAAATATTTAAGTAGGCATTGCTATCTAGAAACACATAATGATTGATCCTGAGACCATCAACCTCATTGCATTTATCATCTTCTGTATCTGCATCTGTCTATATACTGTGAAACTTATCTATGGGATAAAGAAACCTATAACAGCAAAGAGAGGGGTCTTAAACATCTTCTATGGATTATGGGTAAAACGAATGATGGACCCAGAAGAAACACTTCTTGCAGTCCAAACAATGAGAAATCTCATCATGGCGACAACGTTTCTTTCATCATCAATGCTTCTTCTCCTTGGATTACTGATAAGTCTTCCGGATACAGGGATGAATGGTCTTGTCCCCCTAGCACCGACTTCAACAGAGATCATCGCCCAATATAAGCTCATCATCTTTGTCGCAGTTATCGTCTTTTCCATTATCATGTTTCTGTTATCACTTCGACAAATGGTTCGTTTTTCCATACTCATCGGTATCCCTTGTGAATCATTGGAATCAATATCACTAGACAACATCAAGATAAAAAAGAACGAAAATAAGAGACAATGTTCTATCGATGCTGAATACTTAAGGAAGGATATCTTCTTACGAGCGATGAATCGGTTCACGTTTGGAATGAGAGCCGTATTCTATGGGATAACTATCATCCTTTGGTTTCTGAACGTCTATGTGTTCATCGTTGGAACCATATGTCTCACCCTCTTTCTCATCGTCTATCAGGATGCTACACCACCAAGTATAGAACATTTGACCATTTGAGATAGTCTACGTATTAGGCAAGGGGAGTAAAAAAAAGGATACTTCGTTTAACAGGGTTTATGATGTCTCTAGTATGAGAGTTTTTTTTTGGGGAGAGCATTCATTTCTAGATGACAAAATCTTTGATGGATTATGTAAAAAAAACATTTTTATGTGAGGGTGGGGGAATAATTAAGTAAGATGACGATATTAGTATCATTAAAAGCATAATGGTGATTCTGTATGGAATTACGAGCCTGTCCACGATGTGGGAGTAGAAATATGGATGCAGGTACGATGGGGGCGGGGGTTACGTTTGGTGTTACCTCTTGGAAAAGCATGTGTAAGGATTGTGGATATCAAGGAGAACCACTTCTTTTTGATTCAGAGAAGAGTTATAAGAAATTCCTTATAGCTTTACACGATGAAGACAAGGAACAAGATATCTCAAACGAAGATACTGAGCCCACTTTTGATAAAGAGGAATATGATGAAATCAAAACAATTGTGGGGGATCTTTCCACTGAAACACTAGATGATGAAGAAAAAACCTCCAAAAAGAAAGGGTGGTTTTTTGAGATACTTCTAGCAATATGTATTGCAGCGATAAGCGTTGGGTTTGTCACCATATCATCCATCGATATCTTTGGTTTGGACGTAGCCATCCTTTATGGTGTTCTCCTCTTTGTTGTTGCAACGGTGACAATACTATTCATCATCGTCATAATCGAATATTTTCTCATAAAGATGAAAAAAACCATCATTCGATGATTTAGATTTCATTTCACTACAGGGAGCATAGGTATTCTTTTTTGTTTCGCAAGTGGAATAGAAATAGTATCTGTTGAACTGCTATATCAAGATCAGTAGCATCTGTTACCCTTATCTAGAAGTCTTTTGGTCTTATACTCCTTGTTTAATACATAGTTTTTGTATG